>CAIJOK010000134.1 GCA_903822205.1 uncultured beta proteobacterium
ATCACGAACCGAGCTATAGCTCAAGAAACCGCGATCCCATAACAACAGCATGTTGGCCTCAAGACATCGAATCAGATAAGGTAACATATTGATTTCACTGCATAAAATATGTTTAATCAGAAATTTCCAGATCACATGACTTCCTGTTTCGCACAAAGCAAGCACACGAACTTGGGGGTGGCCCGAGTGAGTCTCCTTGGCCCAAAAATGTCGGCCTGCTGTTTTTCAATAATGCGCCGGACCGGTTTTTCCCTTACACGCAGATTGACGTGGTGTGGTTCCCCGAAGGCGCAGGCGGCGATCGTTTTGATGAAAAGATTTTCAAGGGGCCGCTGGCGCGTATGACGCGTGACGCGCTGAGTTTCATCCAGCGCAATTATTTGATTGAAACCGTGCTCAAGCACTCCGACCGTGCCGAAGCCACGTGGGTGTGGAACTTCCCTTATGTCGCTATTGAAGAGGCGGTGGTGAATGCTGTTTATCACCGATCGTATGAGGAGCGAGAACCGATTGAAGTGCGCATCAGCTATGACGAGTTGGTGATACTCAGCTTTCCGGGGCCGGATCGTTCGATCAAAACCGAGGATTTCGAGGCTGGTCGCTCGGTCAGCCGCCGCTATCGCAACCGGCGTATTGGCGAGTTTTTGAAGGAACTGGACCTCACCGAAGGCCGTTCGACGGGCGTGCCCAAGATACTCAAAGCCATGGCAGCCAATGGCTCGCCAGCGCCCCGCTTCGAAACCGATGACGACCGGCTGGCTTGCACAATCCGGCTGCCAGTTCATCCAATGGCCAAACGACCGGATGGCGACGCTACCGACCAAGTCACCGACCAAGTGACAGTGGAAGTCATGCGGCTACTGCTAGCGGCAGCACAAGGCGAGCACACGCGCAGTGCGCTGCAAGACGCATTGGGCTTGAAGCACACGCCACATTTCCGCAAGGCCTATCTATTGCCGACGCTGAAGGGTGGCCTGATTGAAATGACCCTGCCCAGCAAGCCTAACAGCCGTAGCCAACGTTACCGCCTGACCGCCCTCGGGCAACGCTGGTTGGAGACGCATTCCAGCAGGAGCGCAAGTTGAAAATTTCGGAGTCCCCGCCAGCCCGCAGCATTAATCTCCATTGCTATTTGGCTCAGAAATTGGTGACTGAGACAGTCAACCGTCCGCCACCATCACTGTGTTTTTTGACGGCTAACAAAGCCCAAAACCCCACGTCAGATCAACGGCTTGGGTTTTTTTTTCGTCTATCAATGGCTAACTGTTGATGCTGGGCGAGTACATTCGCAGCCCCGTTTTAGTCTCGTTTGACCCATGACATTGCCCCAAATTTTTATCGACGGCGAGGCCGGTACCACCGGTCTGCAAATCGTGCAACGCCTGCAAAACCGGTACGACATCCAACTGCTTTGCATCGATCCGGCCTTGCGCAAAGACCCTGCGGCCAAGGCTGAGCTGATGGCCCAGGCCGACTTGGTTGTGCTGTGTCTGCCTGATCAAGATGCCATTCAATCCGTAGCAACCATTGCCCGTCTGTCTAGCACCACAACCCATGACAGCCAACCCAAAATCATCGATGCCTCAAGTGCCCATCGCACGGCAGCCGGCTGGGTTTATGGCTTTGCCGAATTAGCCCGGGGACAAGCGCAGGCCATTGCGTCGGCGCAGCGCGTGGCTAACCCGGGTTGCTACGCCACAGGGGTGATTGCTTTGCTGCGGCCTTTGGTGGATGCGGGGTGGATAGCACCGGACTACCCTTTGTGCCTGCCCGCCGTCAGCGGTTATTCGGGGGGGGGGCGTGGCATGATCGAGGCCTATGAGCTTGGGCAAGCACCAGCCTTTGAGCTGTACGCCTTGGGGCAACAACACAAGCACATCCCCGAGATCATGGCCTACGCCGGACTGACGCGCCGGCCTGTTTTTATGCCGTCGGTGGCCAACTTTAGACAGGGCATGTTGGTCCAGGTGCCCTTGCACCTTGACCTCTTGCCTGGCCAGCCCACTGCCGATGACCTGCACCAGACTTATGTGCAGCATTACGCCGGCAGCCGGTGGGTGAGTGTTCTGCCGCCCTCGCCTGACGGCAAAATCGACGCACTGGCACTGGCCGGCACAGACAGGCTTGATCTGCGCGTCTTTGGCGGCATGGGCGATGGCCGCCATCAGGCTGTGCTGGTGGCGCGTCTGGATAATCTGGGCAAAGGTGCCAGCGGCGCGGCGGTGCAAAACATGGAGCTGATGCTGGGCCTTTAAGTAAATTACAATAAATTTGATACCTAATAAATCATTAAATCATAGCATCCAATGCAATAATGACGTGCATGATCGCATATTTTTCACATATTATGATGTATTTAATTTTTTGTTGATGACTGATTCATAAACAACTATTCACATGACACACACCCCTGATCATTCTTCTCCTTCTGTCCCTGCCGCCGTTTTGACCGAATGCGGCCTGACCGCAGAACAAGCCGCGTTGCGTCTGAAAGAGCACGGCCCCAATACCCTGCCAGGCGAAAAACGTCATGGGCTGCTGGGACTGGTGCGAGAGACGCTGTCGGACCCCATGTTTGTCTTGCTGGTCACAGCAGGTGTCTTGTACCTGATACTGGGCGATTTGCAAGAGGGCTTGATTTTGTTTGGGCTGGTGCTGGTCGTGTTGGCCTTGACCCTGTACCAGGAGGGAAAAACTGAACGCGCTCTGGCCTCTTTGCGAGACCTGACCAGCCCACGGGCCTTGGTGCTGCGCGATGCTGAGCAGATTCGCATTGCCGGTTGCGATGTGGTCCCCGGCGACATTTTGGTGTTGTCCGAGGGCGACCGCATTGCCGCAGATGCCACACTTTTCAGTGGGGCGGATGTGCAGGTGGATGAGTCCCTGCTGACCGGTGAGCCTTTACCCGTCGATAAAACTTTAGGCACACCTGAGTCGTCTGCCCTGTTTTCGGGCACTTTGGTGGTACGTGGGCATGGCTTGGCCCGTGTGATGGCCACCGGTGCTCAGAGTGAAATTGGGCGGATCGGCCTGGCGCTACAAACCTTGACATCAGCACCGTCGCCGCTCAAGCAGCAAACCGCCCGTCTGGTCAAGGTTTTGGCCGTGGTGGCGGTCACGGCCAGTGTGTTGTTGATGTTGGCCTTTGGTCTGATGCGGGGCGACTGGATGGCTGCCTTGTTGGCCGCCATTGCACTGGCCATGGCCCTGCTGCCGCAAGAGTTCACCGTCGTACTGACGGTCATCCCCGCGCTGGGGGCCTGGCGGCTGTCTCGCCAACATGTATTGACACGGCGCATTGCCGCTATCGAAACCTTGGGCGCAACCTCAGTCCTGTGTGTCGATAAGACCGGCACCCTGACTGAAAACCGCATGACCGTGGCCGACCTGTACGTGCAAGACGTGCAAGATAGACATGCCAGTCACCTGACGATCGACTATGCCACTACGACGGATCTGCCTGAGAGCTTTCACACGCTGGTTGAGTTTTCAATTTTGGCCAGCATCAGCGACCCCTTTGACCCCATGGAAAAAGCCTTTCACCGGCTGGGGCAGCATTTCTTGAAGGACACCGAGCATCTGCACCGCGACTGGACGCTGGTGCAGGAATATGGCCTGACCCCTGAGCTGCGGGCCATGGCGCACGTTTGGCGCGCCGCAGAGGGCACTGCCCACGTCGTGGCGGCCAAGGGTGCGCCCGAGGCCATCGTTGATCTCTGCCATTTGGATGCAGCCCAACAAAATCGCATCGCCCATGCCGTTGATGCCATGGCGGCCAAGGGTCTGCGGGTTTTGGGGGTGGCGCGTGCTCATTTTGAAGGCGAGGACTGGCCAACCCAAGAGCACGACTTTGATTTTGAATTTGTCGGTCTTTTGGGCCTGGCAGACCCCCTGCGGCCAGAGATTGTCCAGGCCGTCGCAGAGGCCCGAAGTGCGGGCATCCGCGTGGTGATGATCACCGGTGACTATCCGGCGACAGCGCTGGCTATCGCACGGCGAGCCGGACTGGACGATGAACTGCTCACAGGCGATGCTATGGCCGCCCTGAGCGATGCCGAGCTGCAAACGCGCATGAGGACGGTCAGCATTTGCGCCCGCATTGCGCCGGCCCAAAAGCTTCGCATCGTGCAGGCGTTCAGGGCCGACGGGCAAGTGGTGGCCATGACCGGCGACGGTGTCAATGATGCCCCGGCCCTCAAGGCCGCCCACGTTGGCGTGGCGATGGGCGAGCGCGGCACCGATGTGGCCCGGGAGGCCGCGTCCATCGTGCTGCTGGACGACAACTTTGCCTCGATCGTGGGGGCGGTGCGGCTGGGGCGGCGCATTTTTGATAACCTGCGCAAATCCATGTCCTACATCTTGGCCGTACACGTTCCCATCGCCGGCATGGCGCTGCTGCCGGTGCTGCTGGGCTGGCCCACGGTGCTGTTCCCGTTGCACATCGCCTTTCTTGAGCTGGTGATCGATCCCGCCTGCTCGATGGTGTTTGAGAACGAACCCGCCGAGCCAGGCGTGATGCAGCGCCCCCCACGGGATGTCACCACGCCGCTGTTTGGCGGTATGACGCTGATGCTGTCCATGCTCCAAGGCCTGGGGGCGCTGGCTATCGTGCTGGTGGCCTGCGTCTGGGGCAATGCCATGTTGTCCGAGGGGGCCGCACGGGCGTTTGCCTTTGCCACGCTGGTGTGTACCAACATCGCGCTGATCTTCTCCAACCGCAGCCAGGCAGGGGGGCTGCTGTCCGGGCTGTGGATGCCCAACCGCACCCTGTGGATGGTGGTGGGGGCGGCGCTTTTGCTGATGGCGCTGTCGCTGTACGTGCCATGGCTGGCTCGTTTGTTTGTGTTTGAAATGCTGCCGCTGCCTTGGCTGGGCGCTGCCGCCGGACTGGGGTTGGTCAGTCTGCTGTGGTTTGCATTGATCAAGCCGCGTCATCCGCCCCAATAACCTCATTACCCCCCCGCCATGCCTGCCGTCTCAGGCATCGGCTGTCAATCGTAAAAACTGTTGCCGGTAGTGCAGCATCTCGTCGATCGACTCATGCACATCGGCCAGAGCTGTGTGGTTGTGGCGGGGCTTGAAGCTGTTTTGCACATCAGGCCGCCAGCGCCGGGCCAGCTCGCGCAGGGTACAAACGTCCAGGTTGCGGTGATGAAAAAACCCTTCCAGCCCTGGCATGTACTTGACCAAAAACCGCCTGTCTTGCCCAATGCTATTGCCGCACAAAGGCGATCTGCCCCGGGGCACCAGGGGGGCCAAAAAATCCAGCAAGATGTGCTCGGCATCAGCTTCGGTCACGGCTGATAACCTGACACGGTCGGTCAGGCCGCTTTTGGCGTGGATGCTTTTGTTCCACTTGTCCATGCCATTCAGCAGGGCATCATCCTGATGAATGACCAGCACAGGCGACTCGATGCGCTGCGTCAGATGGGGGTCTGTCACGACCAGGGCGATTTCGATGATGCGGTTGGGGTCGGGGTTCAAGCCGGTCATCTCGCAATCGATCCAGACCAGATTAAGCGCCGACTTGACCCACGGCCCGGACGCAGCCGTCAGGGGTGTGTCTGCCGCAGTGATAGGTGTGTTCATCCAGCAAATTGTCGCTGATACCCCCTAAACTCCGGTCTCCACATTTAACCCGACCTTGTTATGAACCTTGCTTGTACCGTGACCTATGCCTTTGCCACAGCCTTGGTGCTGGGACTGCTGCTGCAATTTTGGCTGTCCTTTCGCCAAATCAGGCATGTGGCGCGTCATCGTCACCAGGTGCCGCAGGCTTTTCGCCAAACCATCACCTTGGCATCCCACCAAAAAGCCGCTGACTACACCCTGGCCAAAGCCCGTCTGGGCCGGGTCGAAATGACGTTGGGCACAGCCGTGCTGTTGGGTTGGACGCTGTTGGGCGGGCTATCTTGGCTAAACCGGTATTTGACAGAGGGGCTGGGCCTGGCCGGCATGACGCAGCAACTGGCACTGCTGGCGGCTTTTGCACTGATCGGCATGATCATCGACCTGCCTCTCTCGCTGTACCAAACCTTTGTTCTCGAGCAACGCTTTGGGTTTAACAAGATGAGTTTCAAACTGTGGCTGGTCGATCTGCTCAAGTCCACCCTGCTTGGAGCGATGCTGGGCCTGCCCATTGCCGCGCTGGTTTTGTGGATGATGGGCGCGGCGGGTACAGGGTGGTGGCTGTGGGCCTGGGCCGTCTGGATGGGATTTAACCTGCTGCTGCTGCTGGTCTATCCCACGCTGATAGCCCCTTGGTTTAACCGGTTCGTTCCACTGGACGATGAGGGTCTTAAAACCCGTGTGACCGACCTGATGCAGCGGTGTGGCTTTGCGGCCAAGGGCCTGTTTGTGATGGACGGCAGCAGGCGCAGCGCGCATGCCAACGCTTATTTCACGGGGTTTGGCGCGGCCAAACGGGTGGTTTTTTTTGACACCTTGCTGTCCAGACTGACGGCGGATGAGGTTTGCGCCGTGCTGGCCCATGAGCTGGGGCACTTCAAGCACAAGCACATCCTCAAGCGCATCGCGTCCCTGTTTGCCCTGAGCCTGGTGGGGTTTGCGTCTTTGGGTTTTCTGTCGCAACAAGAATGGTTTTACACCGGTTTGGGGGTAGCCTTTGATGCCATGCCCCAAGGTGCTCCACCGCGTGATGCCCTGGCACTGTTGTTGTTTATGCTGGCCGTGCCTGTGTTTGGCTTTTTTGTGGCACCCGTGATGGCGCACATTTCGCGCCAGCATGAATTTCAAGCCGATGCCTATGCCATGCAGCAAACCCGTGGCACTGACCTAGCCAGTGCGCTGCTCAAGCTGTATGAGGACAACGCCTCAACCCTGACCCCTGACCCCGTGTATGTGAGGTTTCATTATTCGCATCCGGCTGCCCCAGAACGCCTGGCACGCATGCTGCCGGACGCTGCATGATGATGACAACCCTGGCCTGATGGTGCAAACAGGGCAACAAAGCGGGCTGATCGTGGCCCACTACGGTCGCCATTTTTTACTTGAGACTGCGTCCGGCAGGCGTTTGATTTGCCACACCAAGGGCAAAAAAAGCCTGGGCGTGGTGGGTGATCATGTGCTGTGGCAGGCATCAGGCGACTTGGGCACGGTTGAATCGATCTTGCCGCGTCGCAATCTGCTGTACCGCCAGGATGAGGTTCGCACCAAGTCTTTTGCGGCCAATCTGGACGGTGTGCTGATTTTGATCGCCGCGACACCAGAGTTCTCCGCCCATCAGCTCTCTCGTGCACTGGTGGCCGCTGAGGCTGAACGCATCACCCCTGTCATTGTGCTGAACAAAAGTGACCTGACCGTGCCTTTTGAGCAGGCCTGGCAGAGGCTGCTACCCTATCGCCAGATGGGCTATGACGTGCTGCCACTGTCGCTCCAGCCGGCCAGTGATGACCATATTCAAGGCTTGATGCAGCGCTTGGAGGGCAAGACCACCCTGGTGCTTGGGCCGTCAGGGGCTGGCAAAAGCACGCTGATCAACCGGCTGATCCCTCACGCGATGGCACAGACCGGTGAGATATCGCAGGCGCTCAAATCTGGCAAACACACCACCACCTGTACCACCTGGTATTGGCTGGATCAGGATGGCAGCAAAACCAGCGCGTTGATCGATTCTCCAGGGTTTCAGGAATTTGGTTTGAACCACATTGGCGCGGCGCAGTTGGCATCGCTGATGCCTGACCTGCAAGCGCACCTAGCGCATTGCAGGTTTTATAACTGTAGCCACCGGCATGAACCAGGCTGCAAGGTGATAGCCGCCGTCAGAACAGACGACAGCCCCACAGGTATCAGCCCCAGCCGCTATCAAATCTACTGCGATCTGCACACGGCACTGTGTCAGCCACAGCGGTATTGACAGGCACAACACAGTCAAGCGGCCTGACCAGTGCCCCTCGATGCCTTAACTGAATAAATTTTTAAGCCGATCTTTCCAACTATCGCCGCTAGGAGAGTGCTTGCTGCCGCCTTTTTTGAGGGACTCGTCCAGCTCGCGCAACAGCTTGCGCTGATGCTCGGTCAGCTTGACGGGGGTCTCAACCAAGATGTGGCAGTACAGGTCACCGGGGTAGCTTGACCGAACGCCCTTGATGCCTTTACCGCGCAGTCTGAACTGTTTGCCAGTTTGCGTGCCTTCCGGGATATCGATGGCGGCCTTGCCGGCCAGTGTAGGCACCTCGATCTCGCCGCCCAGCGTGGCGGTGATCATGCTCATGGGCACCGAGCAATGCAGGTCGTCACCATCGCGTTCAAAGATATCATGTTTACGCAGGCGAATCTCGATGTACAGGTCACCCGGCGGGCCGCCATTGGTACCAGGCTCGCCATTGCCGGCGCTGCGAATGCGCATGCCGTTGTCGATGCCACCCGGAATTTTGACCTCCAGCGTCTTTTGCTTTTTGATTTTGCCCTGGGCGTGACAGGCCATGCAAGGCTCAGGAATGACTTTGCCCGTACCGTGACAGGTGGGGCAAGTTTGCTGCACACTGAAAAACCCTTGGCGCATTTGCACCGCACCTGACCCACCGCAAGTGCCGCAGGTTTTGACTTGTGTGCCGGGCTTGGCACCGGTGCCGTGGCAACTATCGCAACTGTCCCAACTGGGAATGCGAATTTGGGCATCTTTGCCTTTGGCGGCCTCCTCCAGGGTGACCTCCATGGCATAGCTTAAATCGCTGCCGCGAAACACCTGACGGCCACCCGTGCGACCGCGCTGCTGGCCAAACATGTCGCCAAAAATATCGCCGAAAGCCTCAGCAAAACCACCATAGGCTTCAGCACCGCCACCGCGCATATTGGGGTCCACACCGGCAAAGCCATGCTGGTCATAGGCCGCACGTTTTTGCGGGTCTGACAACATTTCGTAGGCTTCCTTGCACTCTTTAAATTTTTCCTCGGCAACCTTAGCCGCGTCGCCTTGGTTACGGTCAGGATGGTGCTTCATCGCATGTTTGCGATACGCCTTTTTGATCTCTTCGTCTGAGGCGTTTTTGGGAACACCCAGAACCTCGTAATAGTCTCTTTTTGCCATGGTTTACACGTACCCGGTTGGAATACAAACGCCGCGCTGACCCGTTTGGGAGGGCCTGCAACGCGGCGGTTGATGGATGTGAAACAAAGTCAAGTTGGAAGCTTATTTTTTAACTTCCTTGACCTCGGCATCCACCACATTGTCGTTATCGTTGTGGTTGCTGTTGCTGCTATTACTGTTACCACCGCCACCGTGGGCCGCGCCACCCGGTTGGGGTTCAGATGAATTGCCTGCGGCGTGTCCTGCTCCGTCGCTGTCTGCTGCCTGTTTGGCCTGTAAGTCAGCGTACATCTTCTCGCCCAATTTTTGGCTGGCATTCATCAGTGCAGCGCTCTTGTCGTCAATCTGGGCTTTGTCATTGCCTTTGAGGGCTTGCTCCATCTGGACGATAGCTTCTTCAATTTTGGCCTTGTCGCTGGCATCTATTTTGTCGCCATATTCGGCCAAACTCTTTTTGACGCTATGTAAATTGCTGTCGGCCTGGTTTTTGGCCTGCACCAGTTCCAGTTTCTTTTTGTCTTCAGCAGAGTTCAACTCAGCATCTTTGACCATCTGCTGAATTTCAGCCTCAGTCAAGCCGGAGTTTGCCTTGATCGTGATTTTGTTTTCTTTGCCGGTCCCCTTGTCCTTGGCGGCCACATGCAAAATCCCGTTGGCATCAATATCAAATGAAACCTCGATCTGCGGTGTGCCACGGGCTGCAGGCGGAATGCCTTCCAGGTTGAACTCGCCCAACATTTTGTTCGCAGCAGCAATCTCACGTTCACCTTGAAAGACTTTGATCGTGACTGCAGGCTGGTTGTCGTCAGCGGTTGAAAACGTCTGCGCAAACTTGGTTGGGATGGTTGTGTTTTTGGTGATCATCTTGGTCATCACGCCGCCCAGTGTCTCAATGCCCAGACTCAAAGGGGTGACATCCAGTAGCAGCACGTCTTTGCGGTCGCCTGACAAAACCTGTCCCTGAATGGCGGCACCCACAGCCACAGCCTCATCAGGGTTTACGTCTTTGCGCGGCTCGCGTCCAAACAATTCCTTGACCTTTTCTTGAACTTTGGGCATACGGGTCATGCCACCCACCAAAATCACGTCGTGAATGTCCGCTATGTTCACACCTGCATCCTTGATGGCCGTGCGACAAGGGGCGATGGTGCGGTTGATCAGCTCCTCAACCAAAGACTCAAGTTTGGAACGCGACAGTTTGATGCTGAGGTGCTTGGGGCCAGAAGCATCGGCCGTGATGTACGGCAGGTTGATGTCGGTTTGGGCACTGCTCGACAGTTCAATCTTGGCTTTTTCGGCGGATTCTTTGAGGCGTTGCAAGGCCAGTACGTCTTTGGACAGGTCCACCCCCTGGTCTTTTTTGAACTCTGCGATGATGAAATCGATGATGCGCTGGTCAAAATCTTCGCCGCCCAAAAACGTGTCGCCGTTGGTCGATAAAACCTCAAACTGCTTTTCACCATCCACATCTGCTATCTCAATGATCGATACGTCAAACGTGCCACCACCTAGGTCATACACTGCAATTTTGCGGTCGCCCTTTTCGTTTTTGTCCATGCCAAAGGCCAGCGCGGCAGCCGTTGGCTCATTGATGATGCGCTTGACATTCAGACCTGCGATGCGCCCTGCGTCCTTGGTGGCTTGACGCTGGGCATCGTTAAAGTAAGCCGGTACCGTGATGACGGCATCGGTGACGGTCTCACCCAGATAGTCCTCGGCGGTTTTTTTCATCTTGCGCAGCACGTCGGCGCTGATTTGCTGCGGAGCCATGCGATTTCCGCGAACCTCAACCCATGCATCGCCGTTGTCGGCAGCAGCGATTTTGTAAGGCATCAGATCGATGTCCTTTTGAACTTCTTTTTCGGTGTATTTGCGGCCGATCAAACGCTTGACCGCGTAAAGCGTGTTTTTGGGGTTGGTGACAGCCTGGCGTTTGGCCGAAGCCCCCACCAGGACCTCGCCGTCTTCTTGGTAGGCGATGATGGACGGTGTAGTGCGGGCACCCTCGGCGTTTTCAATCACTTTGGGCGTATTGCCCTCCATGACGGCGACGCAACTGTTGGTGGTGCCGAGATCGATACCAATGATTTTTCCCATGATGATTCCTTAAAGGGGTGACGGGCGGACACGCCGACGCGGCATTCCGTCCAGTAGGGTTTGATGAAATTTAGATGCAGAGACAGGTGCAGATGTCAAGCAAGCTGAGGATGAAAGCCATTATTTCAAGTCAGTCTGCGGGTTTATTTTGGGGCCGATACCGTGACCAGTGCGGGTCTCAGCACACGGTCGGCGATCGAATAGCCCTTTTGCAGCACGCTGACGACGGTGTTGGCATCTTGATCAGACGGCACAACGCTGATGGCCTGATGCAGATGGGGGTCAAACCGCGTATTGGCCTCCGGGTGGATGGCGATCACCTTGTTGCGTTCAAGCGCCGCCAACAATTGGCGCAGTGTGGCCTCCACACCCTCACGAATTTGGGTGATAGACGCATCCTGAATTTTCAAACCCGCTTCCAGGCTGTCCACCGCCGGCAGCAGGCTGTCGGCAAAACTCTCGATGGCAAATTTGCGGGCTTTAGACACATCGTCCTCGGCTCTGCGACGGGCGTTTTCAGTATCGGCCTTGGCGCGTAAAAACTGGTCAGCCAAATCGGCGCTTTTGGCCTGTAGAGTAGCCAAATCGGCCAAAGCCTTGGCCAACGCGTCAGCCTCTACGGTGGACAGGTCATTCACATGATCAGGCGCTACAGGCACAGTGGGCTGAACAGGAACGGGGGGTGGGGACACAGGGTCTGTATCAAAGGCTTGAAGAGTAGGGTCTGACATAAGCAAAATAAAGAAAAAAGACAAGACCAATAAATAGGGACGATCTCACAATAATCAAGATGCAGTCGATGTTGATGGCGCAGCGTGGCCCCGCATGATGGAAAAATGGGCACGGCGCACGTCTGAGAGCCAGCAAAGCGTCACCTGACAACTGGGTCAACTGGGTGCAACTGCGCACCTTGCAACGGCGCGCTACACCCCATGGGCTAGCACTGCCTGATGGACTGTGACCACAGACGATCCACAGCAAATCGGCTGTCAAACAATGTAAGGTGCATCCTGGGCCAAGACAGCAGCCCATTTGGCAGCAAAGAGTGGCAGGTCACCGATGTGCTTGGCCAGATCAGCGCCCAGCTCGGTCAGCACATAGCCCCTGCCATCGTGGCCCACCAGACCGCCTGTACGCAAGTCCTTCAGCCGCGTGTTCAGGGTGTTGGGGGTAATACCGGTCACGCCATCTTGCAGCAGGCGAAAAGTCTGCGGGTGACCGTCTTTGAGAGCCAACACAATGCGAATCGCATAGCGCGATTCCAGCAGGTTCAACAATTGTCCAGTGGCAGAGTTGTCTTTTGAAATCATGATCGTAGGTCTGTAAAAGCGTGAATATAGGCGAGATGTGAGAGGTTAGACAGACGGCGGGCGCACGTGACCGCCAAGCAAACGATAGCGTCATGGCCGCCCTGATCGCTATATGTTTCATAGTATATCAACAATGCTCGCATCAGCGCTGCACTTTACACCTTAGACGCTGCGGCCAACTGCACGCGCTTGATGCGGGTGGTCTTGGCCACAAGGTCGAGATGTTCCTTGGGCAATCGGGTCAAACCGCTTAAACGGCATATCCTCTCAACTTAACCACCCCAGCCATTTTCCCATTGCACATCGAGTAAAAGCGTGACAGCAGCCAATCGCCACCCACGATCGAACCGGTGTAGAGAGTGCCTGACCGACAATCTTTTTATCTCCACTTTAGACTCTCGGAGATTTTTTAAGCAAAATCAATGACTTGACGGAATCAGAACTTTCTCTACATTATTATTAAAAATCAACAAGATAGCTCTGATGAAGGGTAACCGTTTGACCCTCCATACCAAATGTCGGGTGCGACTCTAAGTGATGTTGTGCAATAAATAGTGGCTGACAGAAAACCCTCTATTTGAAAAATAAACTTCACTTGATTTCTCAAAAACCGGATTTTTTTCGTTTTTCGTGTCGCATTTTTCACCTGAAATTTCTGATTTTTACATCAAAACTTCAGGTTTTCTTGTATGCAGACAATCATTATCCCCGGTATCTGTTCATACCGGTTTTCTACCGCCAATTTTTTGGGCGCTACGCCGCAATTTTGTCAGGTTTGGC
>CAIJOK010000135.1 GCA_903822205.1 uncultured beta proteobacterium
ATGTGGCCGCCCGATTTGCCAGTCGCGGTCTGGCCGTTATGGCAACTGGCGCAACCGGTCACAACCGAGACATTGGTGTGAAATTTGGCCGGCAGCCAACTGGTGTAGCCGATCTTGTGGCACGTGAAGCAAGAGGCCGTGGTGGCAATGTGATTCGCCGATTTGCCAGTCGCTGCCTGGCCGTTGTGGCACATCGCGCAATTGGTGGCTGCCGTAAAAGTGCTGTGACTGGTTTTGGCACCTGTCCACGCAAATGTGGATTTGTGGCACGACTCACACGCATCGGTCGTGATGATGTGGCCGCCCAATTTGCCAGTGGCCGTCTGGCCGTTATGGCAACTGGCGCAACCGGTCACGACCGACACATTGGTGTGAAATTTGGCCGGCAGCCAACTGGTGTAGCCGTTCTTGTGACAGGTGTTGCAAGCCGCCGTCGTGGTGATGTGATCGGCATCCTTGCCTGAGGCATTTTGACCATTATGGCAACTGGTGCAAACCGTGGCGGTGGTGAATGTGGCGTGATTGACCCTGGCACCCGTCCAGATGCTGGTGGACTGGTGACAAGAGGCACAGTTGGCACTGGTGACCACGTGATTGGCGGGTTTGCCGGTGGCCATGCTGCCGTTGTGGCAAGTGGTGCAGGCGCTGCCCGCTACCGTGGCGTGGTTTAGCTTGGCACCGCTAAAAGTTTGCGCGGTGTGGCAGGTGTCACACGCGGCATTTGTCGGAATGTGCTGAGGAGTCTTAAAGACATTGCCCACTGCTAGGCGCATCCCGTTGGTGTGACACGAAGCGCAGTCACGCGGTGTGCCCTTGAAGATGCCGTCGATGTGGCAAGTCTCACATCGTGCCGAGGTATGAACCCCTCGCAGG
Source organism: uncultured beta proteobacterium (assembly GCA_903822205.1). GTDB lineage: Bacteria > Pseudomonadota > Gammaproteobacteria > Burkholderiales > Burkholderiaceae_C > Rhodoferax. The sequence goes on from CAIJOK010000135.1 coordinate 874, forward strand.
GCAAAGCCCGTTCTAAGGTGGTCAAAGTTGCGGGCAATTCCTGTATCCGCACCCTGCGCAAAAACTGCCGTCGTACCCAGGGCAAAAAAGAGAGCGAAAAACAAGGCCGACAACCCAGCCATGCCGAACTGCAACAAGATGAGAAGGCCGCTGCGAATGCGGGTGGGGTGGGTCATGGCAATTTAGGGGGGGTGGGTTGAGTGGGCTGAACGGGTTTGGTGGGTTCAAGGCCAAAACCCGAGCGATGTTGAAATTTCTTCCAGTTTTCGGTGGTGTGGCATTGCTCACAGCGAACACCAAACTGTCCATCGTGAACGTCTGCACCCGCGTGACAAGCGATGCAATTGGCGGCAAGGGGGTCAGCGTCCCGGCCTTTGGGTGCAGGTAACCGGTGACAGCTTTCACACGGTACTTTTTGGTGTGCGCCATCCAGCACGTACTTGCCGCGCTTGTCGTGGTCAAAGTCCCAGAGCTTCCAAGAACGCGTGTTGTGGCAGTTCTCACAGCGCTCACCCAATTTTTGCTTGTGCCTGTCTTCTTTTTGGTGGCATGAATAGCAGTCACGGGGGGCATCTTTATAGCGCAGCGTGGCGTGGCAGCTTTTGCAGGGGGTCAGAATGTGCCGACCCGTTAGCGCCAGGCGTGTCAGACCATGGTCAAACTGACCCACACGCCACGAACCGTCGTTGTGACAGGTTTCGCAGGCCTTGCCAGACTGCCCGTCATGCTTGTCGTCTTTTTGGTGGCAGGCAAAGCAGGCAAGCGGCGTATTGCGAAAACTTTGCAAGTCTTTGTGGCAATTGATGCATTTGACCTTGGACTGCAAGTGGCCGTTGCGAACCACAAAACGGGTTTCATCGTGCACAAAACGCCCCGTGGTGGTTTTCCAGTCGTTGTCACCATGGCACGTTGAGCATACATTGCCCAGTGTGTTGTTGTGCTTGTCGTCCTTTTGGTGACACCCCACGCAGTCTTTGGGCGCGTCGTTGAATAAGACGCTCTTGTGGCAATTTTTGCAATCGATCTTGAGGTGCTTGCCCACCAGCGGAAAGCTGCTCTTGTCGTGATCAAACCTGGCGGGTTCCTTCCAACTGCGCTCGCTGTGGCAACTGGCGCAGTCACGGCCCAGACTGTCCTTGTGTTTGTCATCTTTTTGGTGACAGGCGTAGCAATCCGTGCCCAGTTTGACGCGGTACAGAGGCTCTTTATGGCAGGCCGCGCAGGATGCCGTACGGTGCTTGCCGTGCAGGTCATATGGGGTATCGACATCATGGTTAAAAGTGGATGGTTTCCAGTCCTTGACACCGTGACAGGTTTCGCATTTGTCGCCAAATTGGCCCTTGTGGCCTTTGGCGCTTTCGTCGTCTTTTTTGTGGCAACTGACGCAGGCGCGAGGGGTGTCTTTGTAGATGCCGCCCTTGTGGCAACTGGCGCATTTGGCTTCAAAGTGTTTGCCCAGCAGCGCAAAATGGGTGCTGTCGTGGTCAAATTTGATCTCTTTCCAGGTGTCCTCATGGTGGCAATCGGCGCATTTTGTTCCCAACGAGGCCTTGTGGGTGTCGTCCTTGCGGTGACAGCCAACACAAGTCAGCGGGGCCTCGCGGTATTTTTTGTCAGACGCATGGCATTTGCTGCACTCTTGCCGCACGTGCTTGCCCTTGAGCACAAAATCAGTCTGGGCGTGGTTAAATTTATTGGTATCCAGCTCAATGATCTGCGCTTTGCGGCCCTTGTGGTCGGTGTGGCAAACGTTGCAGGGCTGCGGTTTTTGGACACCATGAAAACCGGTTTTGGCCGTCATGTCAGCGGCAACATCCTTGTGACACCCCGCGCACAGGCCAGATTGGGCTTTGCGGTCAAACTTGATGTGGCATTGTTTGCAGTCATTCTCCAGTTTGACGTGGGCGGTGATGACCTTGCCCGGGGCCAGAACAGACTCTATGCCCTGTGCATGGGCCTGTAGCGGCATCATCGGCATCATCGGCAGCAACAGCGGCAACCACAGCAAAGGCCCTATCCACAACGTGCGGATAACGGCCAGTGTGTGTGACAGAAACAACGAGGGCCAGTTCATACGGTTTAGTAAATGTGAACTGCGCAAACATGCACCACTGCGCTGATCACCATCAGGTACAGAAACGGAACATGGACGATGTGCCACAGAGAAAACAAACGCTCGTAGGCCGAAAACTGCGCCACGCGAGTCACAGCATTCAGATACCTGGCCACCAGCGTCTTGCCGTTTTTTTCACGGCGATGCCAGTCTGCGGCCGTCCAGTGGTCGCGTTGGGCCAAGGTACGCAGCACCCCGTGCAGTTCTGAGACACACTGGCGATAGACCCGCCATTGTTGAAGCGGCAACCAAAACACGCGCTGCAGGTAGGTTAGCCAACTGGACGGGGGTTGAAGAGCGGTCTTTTCAAACGCTGCCAGTCGGGACTCAACGTGAGGAGCAAAAGACAGCTTGGACATGACATCGGACTGTTGGAGTCCAGCCCGCAACTGCAAATCTTTGAGGTTAGCCTGTTCGCCGTGCAGTCCACGGTTAACCCGCGCATAGATAAACCGGCCAAACACACCGCTGATGGCCACGGCCAACATGCTGTAGAGTGCGACAGCGGCATTGAGCGACCCCACCCTGAATGTCGAATGCAGCAAAATGAGCAGAGGGGCACTGATGCCCAGCACCATGTGACCCCATAGCCACCACTTCATTCGGCCCCAATCGCGAGCCATGTGGGTGTATTTGCGCACGGGGTAGAAAAACAAGAGCAACAGAAGCACACCGCCCGCTACGCCCAGCCAGTAACCGATGCGGTCACCGGCCTCAAAAAACCCCATCCGGCTGAATTGCCAGACGGCCAGAACCAGCGACGCGATGGCCAGACAGACGACACCATCCAACATCAGCGAACTGCCCGTTGGCTGGTGCGATTGCAGGTCATCGTGGTCTTCCATCAACACAGAGTCAAAAAAATCAGGCTCTACCTTGTCGGCAGAAAAGTTTCTATCAAGGTCTGTAGGGGGCGACATGGCAAATGAGGGCAAGAATCGGTTCACGAGGGGCGAAGATGAAGGCCGTTGAAAATGGACCTACCAGAGGCGGTCGGCTGCTGTGTGTTTGGTTAGCAGCAAGAGACGGTCCAGGCTCAGGCTGACCTTGATGGCGCGGTGCGGCACGTTGCCGACTATCCGATAGTCCGGCTGGTTTGTCTCGCGCATGAGGGGTTCTCCGGTGGGCATGCCGTGACGATTGATGAGAACGGCCACTTTGGGCATGGTGGTATTGAGTCGTCTTTTGACCACAATGGCAATCTCGTTGGAGGTCAGCTTGACAAAAGTACCCGGCGAGTAAATCCCGACGGCCTTGATCAGCGCGGCACCGGCCTCGTCAAGCTGCCTGTTTTCATCAAAATAACACGACTGCATGGCTGATGCTGACGAGCCCGGCATCCGTGAGGCCCTGGGTGCCAATTTGGCGGCAAACATATCGGCACGCTGGATCAGCCGAGCCGTGCGTTCGCTGTCGGATCGCAACCCCAAAGGGCCAGGGGGCGTGGCACGGTGGTGCAAGACGGCATCGAGCCAAGTCTCGTCAGACACTCCCAGACTGACTAAAAGATCCCGAGACATCTCGGCGTGGTTTTCGACGATGCGAAGCTGCCTCGAACTCAGGGCCTCAAACTGCATCGCCAACTGGTCATGCAGCTCAGTCATGCCGATGTTCATCGTCAACGCTGCATTGAACAAGGCATCAAGGTGCTGATCTGGCCACTTGAGAACGTCGCGTGCAGCCAACAAACAAGAGCAACTGACCAGCATGGAGTGGGTGGCGCTGTAACGTTTCACCTCTGTACTGGCCAAGTAGTTCAAGGCAAACAGCGTACCGTCAGGGTTTTGAACAAGATGGCGGTCCAGTTCTAGCTTGAGCTTGGCCAATCTCTGCACAAATCCGGCGGTACTGGGGTAGCGCAAAATCAAATGGGCCTGCTCTTGCAGGTCCAGCCAACTGGCCTCATTCACGTTATCTTTGTTGCGAAAGGCATCTGCATCCGCTGATGCCACACTGGCCTCTGCTATTTTTCCCAGTTCGCTGTCGTGGCTGACCATGTGGTGCAGCTTGCCCATGTAGGCGCGTCGATGGATTTCGGACTCGGTGATGTCGATAAAGAGCTGGCCGCGATCCACCATCAATCCACTGAGTTCAGATCTCTGCTCGATCACGTAGCCCTTGGGGGCCAGCAAAGTGCCGTCAACGGTCAAGAGCGCAAAAGGGAGGGGACGACCGAGGTGGATCGTATCGACTTCAATCGGGATCAAATTCATGATGGCGGTATATCGTTTTTGCCATGCTATGGACGCAAGAGGGTTTAGAAGCTGCGGTGAAATTCGAGCCTGGGCGATATCGCTGGCCTGCTAGCATCGAAATCATGCCAAACAACACCGCCATTTCCCCGATTATCGCCACCGATTGGCAAAAAACGCTGACCCACAAGCTGTGCAATCCCGCGCAACTGGCGGCACACATGGACACACTGATGAGACCGTTGGTCTTTACCAACGGTGTCTTTGATGTGCTGCATCGTGGCCACGTGATGTACTTGACGCAAGCCAGATCGTTGGGGGCTGCCTTGCTCGTAGCGCTCAACACCGATGCGTCAGCGCGTCGCCTGGGCAAAGGCCCCGACCGTCCGCTCAATGACGAGATGGACAGGGCCTGTGTTGTGGCTGCGCTGGCTTGCAGCACGTGGGTATGCTGGTTTGACGAAGACACCCCGCTGTCATTGATCAAGTCGGTACGGCCTGATATTTTGGTCAAGGGCGGTGACTACGACATGTCTGTGCTGCCAGAGGCTGCCTTTGTGCAATCCTATGGCGGTCGGGCGTTGGCCCTGCCATTTGTGTCGGGTTACTCCACAACATCGCTTGTCCACAAAATCAGGCTATCACAGGGTTGACAGTACCGACAGGGCAGGCGGGACTGATGCACCCTTGGCGCTGTCAATCGGTGTCACCGTGCTTTTGACGGTTTTGTATCATCCCCCTTGGTCATAATTCGCCCTTGTCGTCAATCTGCCTGTCACCTGCTGGTGTGATGTTTGCCTTTTGAAAGCCGTTTATGTCTGATCTCTCCAATTCCCATACCGTCGCTGCCGATGCGCCTGGCTCTGCGCTGCATACAGACACGGTTCCCCACGTGGTGGCTATCGGCGCGTCAGCCGGTGGTCTGGAAGCGCTTGAGAAATTGTTTGATGGTTTGTCGTGCAACTCAGGGGCGACTTTTGTGGTCATTCAGCACTTGTCGCCCGACCACAAGAGCATGATGGCGAACCTGTTGTCGCGTCACACTCAAATGCCGGTGGTGATGGTCGAGCAGGACATGGCCATTGAACCTGATCGCGTCTATCTGATCCCCCCGGGTTCGATCATGCACATGGGCAATGGCATCTTGAGCCTCACCCCCAAAAACCCACGCACACTTACCCTGCCCATCGACGTTTTCTTCAAGTCCATGGCCGTGCATTACGGGGCGCGGTCGGTGGGGGTCGTGCTTTCAGGAACGGGGTCTGACGGCACCCGTGGTGCGGCTTCGATCAACGATGCAGGTGGTTTTTTGATCGCCCAAGAGCCTGAAAACGCGAAGTTTGACGGCATGCCCCGCAGCGTGATCGCCACGGGTCTTGTGGATGCGATTTTGCCTGTCGATCAGATCGGTGCACGGCTGATCGCCCATATCACCAACCAGCCCATCGTCAAGGCTGCAGTGGCCCTCGAAGAGCCTGCCGCCAGGGTTTTGGCACTTAGCCCCGAGGCCGCGATGAACGGCATCCTGCGTTTGCTGTTGCAGGTAGGTGGCATTGACTTTCAGGAGTACAAGTCAGGCACGGTCATGCGCCGGATTGAACGCCGCATGAACGTTCGACAGGTCACGTCGCTTGAGGCCTACCTTGACCTGCTCAACGACGACCGCAATGAAGTTCTAACCCTGCGCCGCGAGCTGTTGATTCCGGTGACCAGTTTCTTTCGCGACACCGAGGCCTTTGAGATTTTGGGCCGCCAGATCATTGACCCCATGGTGGCGCGCAAGCAAGCCGGTGATTCGATCCGCGTCTGGGCCGCAGCCGTGTCAACTGGCGAAGAGGCTTACTCTATCGCCATGATGTTTTTGGAGTCTTTTGACCAACTGAAACGCTGGCCCACCCTCAAAATTTTTGCCACCGATGTGGAGCAGCAAAACATCGAGACCGCCGGTGCAGGCACTTACCCTGAGTCCATTGCCGCCGAGGTTTCACCCCAGCAGCTTGAGCGCTTTTTTGTCAAAAAAGGCACCAATTTTGTGGTTAAAAATGAGCTTAGGCAAAGCATCGTCTTTGCTCGCCATAATCTTTTGACCGACCCTCCTTTTACCCGCATGGACTTGGTGGTGTGCCGTAATGCCCTGATTTACTTTCGCAGCCAAGCCCAGGAGCGTGCCCTCAAGCGCCTGCAATACGCCTTGTTGGCTGGGGCTCATTTGTTCCTGGGTTCCAGTGAGTCCTTGGCCGAGCTGCAAAAAGACTTTACCCCTGTCAGTGCCAAGCACAAAATCTGGCAGATGCTCAGGCCTTTGGCCCTACCACTGGACGTGGTCAAAGGTGCTGGCTACGGCTATACCGCAACGATGCCACTTGTCACTGGCCAGGCTCAGCGTGCCAACCGGATCAAATCCAGCGCGGTCGAGCAAGGCTTTACCGCACTGCTCAAGGCTTTTGGGCCGCCAGCCGCCATATTGGTCAATAGTCGCCACGAGCTTGTGCATTCTTATGGCGATGTTCACAAGTTTTTGCAGTTGCGTGAGGGTCACGCCAGTCTGGATTTGAACCGCATCCTGCCTGAGTCTTTGGTGCCCGTGGCCGTGGCACTGTTGTTCAAGACCGGACGAGAGGGCACCAGTGTCAGCTCGGATCGTCTCAAGCTGATCAGCCCCGAGGGAGAGGTGGACCACTTGCGCATGAGTGCCTGGCCGGTTGAAGAGTTTGAAGGCGAACGCTTGACACTGCTGGCGTTTGAGCAAATGCATGCACCTACTCCCACCGAGGCCGCCACCACCATCGATGTGGACTCTGAAACCGCAGAGCGCATGGAAGTGCTGGAGCGCGAACTGACAGCCACCCGTGAGAGCTTGCAAGCCACGGTTGAAGAGCTGGAAACCTCGAACGAAGAGCTACAGTCCACCAATGAAGAACTGATGTCTTCTAACGAAGAACTGCAAAGCTCCAACGAAGAATTGCAGTCCGTCAATGAAGAGTTAAACACCGTCAATGCCGAGTACCAGGAAAAAATCGACATCCTGAACCGCTTGAACGCTGACCTCGACAACATGGCACAGGCCGTGGCTGCTGGCACCGTGTTTGTCGATGAAGACCTGCACCTCACCCGTTTCAGTCCGGATGCTACCCATATCTTCAAGTTGCGTGAGTCTGACCTTGGCCGTCCGCTGGACGATCTGGCGCACACACTGCTGTATCCCGAGCTGATCGTTGATCTGTCTCGCACCCTCAAGGACGGTCTGCGGGTTGAGAAAGAAATCAGGGGTATCAACGGTCTCCACTATTTTGTACGCATGCTTCCCTACAGCGTACCCTCATCGGCCGCCAAGGGTGCTGTCATCACCTTCATGGATGTCACAGCGCTGCACGAGGTTTCTCGCTTGCAACACATCATTGACTCTTTGTCCGAGCATATTGCCGTGCTCAACAGTCACGGCATCATCACCCTGGTGAATACCGCCTGGCGGCGTTTTGCTATCGAAAACGGTGACCCCGATTTGGTCCGATCGGGTCCGGGTGTCAACTATCTTGAGGTGTGCAACGCCACTTTTGACGCATCTGACCACACGATCAGTGCGGCCCAGCGTGGAGTGCGTGAGGTTTTGGAGGGCAACCGCCCGCATTTTTCAATCGAATACCCCTGCCATTCACCCACTGAGCAGCGCTGGTTTGTGATGCATGTGTCTGCTGTCGGCGGTGAGCAGCCTGGGGCTGTGGTCAGTCATGTCAATATCACCGAATGGCGCGGTCATTCCCACAAGGTTGCTGAATGAGCCCTCAGCCTGTGGCTCAGTCAGAGCAACGTTCAGAGCGCCTGAAGCTGCTTAAGCAGCGTGCTCAGGCCATGCTGGAACAGCACCAACAGGTCGAGGTTCCTACCGCGTCAGAGTCTTTGAATGTGACCAAGCTTTTGGAGGATCTGCGCGTCTATCAAGTTGAGCTGGAGTTGCAAAACGAAGAGCTGCGTGCGGCACAGCAAGATGCCGAGCTGGCCCGCAGGCGCTACCAGTCCTTGTTTCAGCAGATGCCCTTGCCTGCCGTGGTCATGGATGCCAACAGCATGGTCGATGATTCCAACGAACGTGCCAATATCCTGTTAGGTGAGCGCAAGCGTTTTGTAACCTTGGATGGGCGACTGGTTCAGCGATTGAATGGCAAGGACAAGGCCCGTTTCCACGTTGCACTGCGCGATGTTCGCCCCGGCGAGTCCATGGTGCTTCACCAGGTGGTCATTGGTCCACAGGGGGCCAAGACCCCTGTTTTTGATGCCCACCTGATTGGTTTGTCCAACGACTACAAGATCGATCGGCGGGTTTTGGTGTTGCTGGTTGACCGCAGCGCCGAGCTGGCACGCGAAGAAGACCGGCGATTTTTTTCGCTTCTTCTTGATTCAAGTGACAGTTTTATTTACGCCACGGACGATCACGGCAAGTTTTTATTGGCTAACCAGACGTTTCTCAACTTTTTGTCCCGCACCCGCTCTCAGGTGATCGGTCATAAGCGAGAAACCTGCTTGCCATTGCGCGATGCCATCATGATGACTGAGACCGATCAAAAGGTATTGCTGACCGGTCAGGCCGTTACCTTTGAAGAGCAGATTCACATGGGTCCGCCCGGAGGCACGATCGATTTGCTTTCACGCAAGTTTCCACTGCATGACCTACAGGGTCACATCAACGGGGTGGGTGGCATCTCAACCGACATCACGACCATCAAAGACCAGCAGCGCCAGGCCTTGTTAAGCGAGACTGTGTTCATGACCTCGTCAGAGGCCATCATCGTCACAGGCCCTGATACCCGCTTTATCCGCGTCAATCCTGCCTTTACCAAGCAGTCTGGGTTTTCGCTGACCGCCGTGCTGGGCCGTCGCCCCAACATCCTCAAGTCCGGTCGGCAAAGCGCCAGCTTTTACGCCAGTATGTGGCAGACCATCCTTGAAAAAGGCGCGTGGTCTGGCGAATTGAACAACCGTCGTGCAGACGGCAGTTTTTATATCGTGTGGAGCAACATCAATGCGGTGCGCGATGGATCTGGCAAGGTGGTTCACTACATTGCCATTCAAACCGACATGACACTGCTGTTGCAGGCTCAGCAACGTCTGGAGCATCAGGCCTCGTACGATGGCCTGACGGGTCTGCCCAACCGTGCCCTGTTTAACGACCGCATCAGCCAGTTGATGGCCTTGTCGTTGAGGCATCACAAGCCATTTGCCCTTTTGTTCGTCGATGTCGATCGCTTTAAGGAAGTCAATGACAGTCTGGGCCATCAGGTGGGTGACGAGCTGTTGCGCATGGTGGCTTTGCGTCTGCAAGAAGGCATTCGCACCGAAGATACTGTCGCTCGCATGGGTGGTGACGAGTTTGTTGTGCTCTTGCCCAACACCGATCGTGCAGGTGCACAATCCGTCGCAGACAGCTTGCTGGTGAGACTGCGCCTACCGCTTACCCTGGAGCAAATCCGTCAATACAACCCCATGGCCAGCATTGGCGTGGCGGTTTTCCCCGAGGACGGCAATACGCCAGATATGCTGCTGCGCAGTGCCGACATGGCCATGTACGGTGCCAAAGTTGGCGGTCGCAACCGCTCGGCGCTTTACACACCCCAGATGAGCCAAGACAGCGACTATGCCTTTGCCATTCAGACTGAGCTGGCAGCCGCCATCGATCAACAGCAGTTGCGGGTATTTTTTCAGCCCAAAATTTTGCTGGCCACCGGAGAGCTGATGGGGGCTGAGGTTCTGGTGCGTTGGCAAAGGCCTGACCACGGTTTGGTCATGCCGGGTGAGTTCATTCCCATCGCCGAAAAATCAGGCTTGCTTTTTGCGCTTGACCAATGGGTCTTGAATGAAGCTTTGCATCAACTTGGGTATTGGTGTCAAGCGGGCCTTTGGGATCATCGCTGGCGTTTGGCGGTCAACCAAAACGCCTCCAACTTGCGCCGCGCTTCTCTCGTTACCGATTTGCAAACCGTACTGGACAGGTATCACGTGGATACCACGCTGCTGGAGCTTGAAATCACCGAAGATGCTTTGCTGGAACACACTGACGAGCTGATCGGTCGGCTGGCAGATCTTCGTGAAATGGGCCTATCGCTGGCCATCGACGACTTTGGTACAGGTTATTCCAGTCTGTCCTACTTGCGCAAACTGCCTGTATCCGTTATCAAAATAGACCAAAGTTTTGTTCGCACCATGCTGAGCAACGAGAGCGATGACGTTCTGGTGCAAACCATCATCGACATGGCCCATAACCTGGGGCACAGCCTGGTTGCTGAAGGGGTTGAAGAAGAGGCCCAACGCGCCCGTCTGGTCAGCATGGGCTGCGAGTTGGGGCAGGGTTACCTATGGAGCAAGCCGATCAGTGCCGAAGACTTTGAGGCCACTTTTTTGGTTGCCAAAGCTTGACGTAAAAACAGCCAGCGCGGGCAAGCCTGCACCTACAAACAACGCGGCAACTTATGAACCTACAACATATCACCTTTATCGGTGGCGGCAATATGGCCAGTGCCATCATCAGTGGTCTGCTCCAACAAGGCCACGCCCCGCAACAGATCACGGTGATCGACCCTTCAGAAGAGGCCCGTGCCAGGCTAACCGCCGTCTGTGGCGTGGATGCACGGGCCGTCGCCGACAGCATGTTGATCGACACATCTTTGGTGGTTTGGGCCATCAAGCCTCAAACCTTTGCTGAGGCCGCGCAGTCTGTGGCAACGTACGTCCAAAACACGCTGCATTTGAGTGTAGCCGCCGGCATACGCAGCAACAGCATTGCACGGTGGCTGGGCACTGACCGCATTGTTCGTGCCATGCCCAACACCCCTGCATTGGTGGGACACGGCATGACCGGCCTGTTTGCTCGCCCGGAGGTCACACAGCCTGACCGTCAGCGCGCTGCGGACATCATCGCCACCACCGGCGATTTTGTCTGGCTAACTACCGAGGATTTGCTTGATACGGTTACTGCCTTGTCGGGGTCAGGCCCTGCTTATGTGTTTTATTGGATGGAGGCCATGATCACCGCAGGCACCGAGATGGGCTTAAGCCGTGAGCAGGCCAGGCAGTTGACGCAGGCCACCTTTGACGGAGCCATCGCGTTGTCGGGGGCATCGCCTGATTCTCTACAGACTTTGCGACAACGCGTCACCTCTAAAGGCGGCACCACGCATGCGGCCATTTCAGTCATGGAAAACAACGACCTTCGCGCCGTCTTTATTGATGCCATGTACGCTGCCCGCCAGCGCGCCCAAGAGTTGGGAGATGCGTTTGGCAGCGCCTGATCACAACCCCGTTATTTCAAGGTCTTGGCCGTTTTTTCTATCTGGGCCTTGTCCAGGGCATGTTGAGCCTCGGGGGGCATGTAGTTTTCATCGTGCTTGGCCAAAACCTCAGAGGCTTTGAACTGGCCGGTGGCATTGAGCTGGCCTTGGGCCACCACCCCTTTGCCTTCGCGAAACAGGTCGGGCAAGATGCCGGTATAACTGACCGGAACATCACGCAGGGTGTCGGTCACCACAAACGACACCGTTAGGTTGTCGCGGTGTACTGATCCAGGCTTGACGACACCACCCACCCTGAACGCACGGTTTTTGGGGGCTTCTCCAGCCACCACCTGGCTGGGGGTAAAAAAGAAAACCAGGCTGCTCTCAAAAGCGTTCAAAACAAAATAAGCGGCCAGACTGACGCTGACCAGGCCGCCTGCAATGATGGCGGCGCGTTGGTGACGAGGTTTCATGGTAAGGGTAAGGGTAATTTTGTAGAGGATTGATCTTCGAATTCTGAGGTTTGTGAAAAACTTTGCAGCACATCCCGACGCTTAGCGCGTACTTGCCATATTTCAAACACGGCCACCAGCGCCGTGATGCCAAAACTGCCCCACACATACAGGGCATAGCCCCCCATGTTCAAAAAATCTGCAACGCTAAGCCACTGCATGTTTCACCCAATCCGTATGACGTTCACGATCCAAAATAATGCTGCGAACCCGTAGCAGGCTGATGGCGATGGTGTACATCCAGAATGCGAGCACCATGATCAACATGCCCATCAGCATGGGCGTTGCGATAGACGAACCCCTGAGGGAAACGGACGCGCCCTGGTGCAGGGTGTTCCACCACTTGACTGAAAAATAAATGATAGGCACATTGACCGCGCCAACCAGCGCCAGGATGGCACAGGCCTTGTCGGCACGACGAGGGTCGTCTATCGAGGCCTGTAGCGCCATAAACCCCAAATAGAGAAACAACAAGATCAGCTCGGAGGTCAGACGGGCATCCCACACCCACCAGGCTCCCCACATGGGCTTGCCCCAGAGTGCGCCGGTGACCAGCGACAAAAAGGCAAACCATGCACCCGTGGGGGCCAGAGCCGATGCCATCATGCCCGACAGCCGCGTGTTGAATGCCAGTCCCACACCAGCCCAGGCCGCCATGACCAAGTAGATAAACATAGACATCTGTGAGGCCGGTACGTGGACAAAAATGATGCGGTAACCCTGCCCCTGCTGGGCATCCACAGGCGCAACAAAAAACGCAATCCACAAACCCGCAGCGGTCAGTACTGCTGCCAAACTGGCAAACCAAGGCCACATTTGACCAGACAGCGCATAAAAATTTTGGGGTGATGCAAACTTAAACCAGTGGATAACGCGAGTTTTCATTCCAGAGAAATTTTGAGGGCGGCCGAAGTGGCCAGAGGTGAAAAAAAGAGGGACAGCACCAACAAGGCTGCCAGCAGCGACAGATGCCCGCCCGTGCCAAGGCCCGCAGCGTCGGCCTCTACGGCACCGGCACCAAAAATGAGGACGGGAATATACAGGGGCAAAATTAACAAAGACAGCAAGACACCGGCCCCACGCACCCCCAGGGTCAAGGCTGCGCCAATGCTGCCGATCAAGCTTAAAGTGGGTGTGCCCAGCAGCAAAGACAGCATCAACAGGCCCAAAGATCGCCCGTCCAGACCAAACTGCAAGCCCAGCACAGGAGCCATCAGCACCAGCGGCAGCCCTGACAGCAAAAAGTGAGCGACGGCCTTGGTCAAAACCAAAAGCCCCAGCGGCGTGGCCGACAGAACCATTTGCTCTAATGAACCGTCCGCATAATCGGTGGCAAACATCCGCTGCAAAGACAACATGGCTGCCAGCAGAGCACTGACCCACAAAACTCCGGGGGCCATGCGCTGTAGCAGGGCGGACTCTGGCCCCACGCCCAGCGGAAACAAACTGGCCACCACCACAAAAAAAACCAGGGGGGTCAGCACTTCACCCTTTTGGCGCATACCCAGTGCAATTTCACGCAACAAGGTAGCCCGCAGCACATGGATAACATTTGTAACAGTCATGGGGGTTGAATCTCAAGCACGTGGGGCGCATGGTTGTCGATCAGCACGCGTTGATGGCTGGTCAAAACAGCCAGACCGCCGCCTTCAAGATGGTTGGCGATCAGACCCGCCAACAAACCGATGCCGGCCTCGTCCATGGCCACATAAGGCTCGTCCAATACCCAAAGCCTGGCCGTACTGAGGGCCAGACAGCAAAGCGCTACGCGTCTTTTTTGACCCTGCGACAGATGCCGCACCAACTGGTGACCCCGCCCCGCCAAACCGAATCGCGCCAAGACACCCCGAGTTTGCGCGGGGTCTGCTGACAAACCGCCCAACGCCGTTCTGAAAGCGACGTTTTCATGGACCGTCATCGATTCTTGCAGAGCATTGGAATGCCCCAAATAGCACAGGTCACGGTGATAAGCGTGGCGCTGGGTGCGGATGGATTGACCGTTCCAAAGGATGTCACCCATCTCAATGCAGGCCAGACCGCACACCATGCGCAGCAGGCTGGTCTTGCCCACACCGTTAACACCGCTGACATACAGCCATTGGCCGGATTCAAGCACGCAGAGGAGGTTGGCAAACAAGGTTCGACCACCCCTGATGCAGCCAAGATGAGAAAAGGTGAGGGACAAGGTGAAAGACGAGGCAGGGTTCAATGTAAAACGGCGAGGGGGTTAGGGGTTAAATTATCCCCTGACAGGGTCCTATCCACGTTTGGCAAACAAAAGTGAAAGTTCGCGATCCATCAGGTCGGCATCGCCCGTGTTGAGTTCCAGCAAGCGACGCAGTTGGGTCAGGCTGAACACATCGATGTCCTGACACGCCACACCCACGTTTAACCCCTCCAGATGAACCACCTGCCCCCGCATTTCAATGGCATCTCCGCCCTCTGTCAGAGGCAAAACCAGACGGCACGGTGCGTGGAGTGCGATGGCTACCGGTGAGGCCATTTGTATCAAAGCGCCCTTGAGCGCGATATCCAACAAAGCGACCTGAACCGGCTGCTCACCGAGGTACAAAAGGACTTGCGCATGGAACGGAACGCGTGAAAAATGGCGCTGGCTGTCAACGGGGTTTGAATTCATAGAGGGGTCCTGGTGCGATAGGCGTTGGGCATTGGGCGGGTATCAGGCGATGTTAATGCGGTGTTGGACTCACGGTGTGGCGGGCTAAAATGGCAACATTGGAAACGTGGCAGAGTGGTTGATTGCACCGGTCTTGAAAACCGACGATGTTTTACGACATCCGTGAGTTCGAATCTCACCGTTTCCGCCAAAACCCCGTCTTACGGGGTTTTTTTTCGTCTTATGGATTCACAAAGTCCCACGAAAAACAGTCTTTTACCCCATAGGTTCGATGTAAACCTGTATCATCCCGTTTTATTCAATCGCATTTTCTTTTGTGGGGGTGGATGATGACTCCCACAAAAAAACGAATGATGCCCCACATAAAAGGATGATGACCATGCCGAAGGTAGCCAAGGCGCTGACCGCCATTCAAGTCAAAAGACTGACCGCGCCCAAGATGCACGCCGTGGGTACTGTGCCTGGTCTGATGTTGGACGTGAGGTCTGAAACAGCACGGTCATGGGTACTGCGCACCACGATCGGGGCACGACGGGCGGACATTGGTCTGGGGGGCTATCCCGGGGTGACACTTGCTGAAGCCATAGAGAACGCTCGCTTAACCAAGCAAAAGATACGTGAGGGCATAGACCCCCAGGCCGAGCGCAAAGGCAACAGGGGGCTGGCCGCCTGGACATTCAAGAAATGCGCAACCGCCTATATCGACGGGCATAAGGCACAGTGGACAAATGCAAAACATGCCGACCAGTGGACAAACACGCTGACCACCTACGTTTACCCATTCTTTGGCGACAAGCACGTAAAGGACGTTCAGGTGGGCGATGTTTTGGCCGCATTAGAGCCACACTGGACAACAAAGACCGAGACCATGAGCCGTGTTCGTAACAGGATTGAACTGGTGCTGTCATGGGCCGCAACCCGTGGATATTGCCCCAAAGGGAACAACCCCGCTTCATGGAGAGGAAACCTTGACGATGCACTGGCCAAACCGTCAAAGGTAAAAAATGAACAGCATCATCCTGCGGTTCAGATCGACGAAGCCAAGGCGTTCATGACGGCAGTGAGAGGACTGGCGGGCACAGTGCCCAGATGCCTGGAGTTTGTGATGCTGACCGCTTGCCGGTCTGGTGAGGCACGGGGGGCCGTCTGGTCTGAATTTGACATGACCGCCAAGCAGTGGAGCATCCCTGGCAGCCGCATGAAGTCAGGCCGTGATCATCGGGTCCCACTGTCCGATCCTGTCATTGCCCTGCTGAAGGCACTGCCGCGCTTCGCTGGCACTGACCTGGTATTCCCGGGGCGTACCGGCAAAGCCCCTCTGTCAGACATGGCGCTGACTGTGAAGATGCGACGGATGACGTTCAAGGACAAAGACGGCAGGCAGGCCGTACCGCATGGTCTGCGTTCAACCTTTTCTGACTGGGGGGCAGAGCGAACCCATTACCCCGTGAACGTGATTGAAATGGCACTGACCCACGCCCTAGGGGATGACACCGTGGCGGCATACCGGCGGGGTGACCTACTGGATAAGCGGATCGCATTGATGGCAGATTGGGCCGCATTCCTGGTCTGAAAACAGTTTTTTAACCACGCCTACGATGAGGTAGTCGAGCGCTTCAAATCACTGGCTGACATCAAACGCGGGTTTCGGGTACTCCAGTCTCAAATCGAGATTGGGCCGATGTATCACCGCTTACCCGAACGTATTCATGCGCATGCGTCGATTGGCTTTATGGCGCTGATTCTGTACCGAGTGATGCGTGCCCAACTGCACGACAGCAATACCCAGATTTCACCAGAGCGTGCATTGGACAAATTGCGCCGCATTCAGCATCCGGTGGTGAAGGTCAACGATTGAGAACCCATCGCTGCGCTATCAAGTATCACCCAGGAACATACGGAAATCCTGCAAGCACTGACGATCAATAAACCGACCCTTCCCGTCCAGTGGACCCTTTTGTAGTGGAACGTTTGCAATGCACCACTATAGGAATCAACAACTTACATTTTTACTGTCGAACCCGGGAGGTCTCCCCGTATTCCGCTTCGCTTTATGCGGGCTACTGGGCTAATTGCATTCTGCACTTCACACCGCAGATGCCATGAGCCATTGCCCCTGCTGTGCAAGGGTTTACATCTCTTTACCCGCCCGTTATCGTTGATGGAATCAAAGCCGCCCGTACACGGTGAAACTCTGTAAACTGACCCCCATGAGCACCATTACCTTTGACACTCTTAAATTTGCCAACACACTCAAAGAGGTAGGCGTACCTGACAAACAGGCCGAAGCCCAAGCCAGAGTACAAAATGGGCACATTCATCGCCGTCGCGGTTGCATCAACTGCCGCACGGGTCACGCTGCTTTAGGGCACACCATGTTGATGGATACCGACGTGCTGATCTGGCTGACCCGTGGTTACGACAAGGTGCATCTCAAGCCACGGGGCGTTGCCGTCATCAAACCCAAACCCCCGCATTCCACTTCGCTTCATACGGGCTACTGGCTGATTGTTCCTGGTCACATTGACATTGCAGGTAATACCATATCCCGGCGCATCGCCCAATCAAAGAGGTCTATATCAAAAAGTTGGTTCGACTGATTCAAACCGGAATAGGAGACTAGCCCATGAATTCCAAAAATTACCCTGTTGAAATTCGCCAACTCGCAGCAGATGACGGTGGCGGCTGGCTGGCGACATTCCTTGATTTACCGGGCTGCATGGGCGACGGTGATACACCCGAAGTAAATGGCGCAGTTTACCTGGTAGCAAGTAAACCATCCAAAAAGGAGGTCATCATGGACACATCTCTCGTCAGTCGCAACCCAGAGATAATGAGCGGATCGCTTTGCTTTACGGATACCCGTGTTCTCGTCAAGAATCTCTTTGATTATCTGGAGGGTGCATCTTCTCTCAAAGATTTTCTCGAAGATTTTCCATCAGTGTCCCGAGAAAAGGCCGTAGCAGTACTTGAGGCCGCCAGAGAGCGCCTGAATATCAATGCGCTTGCTGCTTGACGAGTCGATACCCGTCAGGTTTCGCCGATCGTTGCCGAGCCACGATGTTCGAACGGTTGTCGAGATGGGCTGGTCTGGGGTAAAGAACGGCAAACTGCTTGCGCTCGCAGCCGACGGGTTCGACGCATTTATTACGGTAGATAAGAATCTGCCGTACCAGCAGAACCTGATGACGCTTCCGGTCGCTGTGATCGTGTTGGACGCAGTGTCCAATGAACTGCCCGCCCTACAGCCCTTGTTGCCGGCGCTTGAGTGTGAGCTTCTATCGCTAAAGCCTCGAACATACGCGCTGGTGGCTCGTGTGGCATCACTGTCATGTATCCAGATCGACAACGGATGATGAAACTGGCCCTGTGGCTTGGATAAAGTGCAACGGAATTCAGGGCATTTGTGTTGGGTCACCCCGTATTCCGCTTCGCTTCATGCGGGCTACTTTCTGTTCGTCCCGACGGTTTAACCTACATTCCTCAGTTATCCCGTGGCACAGGAGAGAGGTTGTGAGAGTTTTTCCTCGCGAATCACTTCGCGAAGCGCCTCTTTTAACGCATCCGTCTGCAAACCACGGCGCAGTGTCTCGTTAATCAAGGTTTGATACCCGCGCCCACCGGAACGCGCCTTGTATGCCTGCAACACAGCATTGTCAAGATTGATAGTGATGCGCGTCTTGCCTGTGGAAAACGCAGGCAACACATCCCCAATTGGAAGCAACTGAGCAGCATGGACTGCCGTCAGCTCAGGGCTGTCGTCATCTGGCGTATCAGCAAGGGGGGCAGCATCCACCGCATTCCAGTTAATCGCTGGGGTAGCGTCAGAGACTTCGATCTTCAAATTTCTTTTGCTCACGGTCATTAGCCTTTCTGAAAGAGATGATGTGGGTGTGCATGGGCGTAGGGCAGCAAAACGCCACCACCATCAATCGCCCATCGATGGTGTTGTACCCAATGAAACGCCGCTCTGGGTAAGCCTTTCGGGTGTCTTCACGAACAAGCAAATCATCATTGAACATGACACGCGCCGCCAACAAAGGCAAACCATGTTCGCGCACGTTGGTGTCGTTCTTGATCGGATTACAGGTGAATTCCATCGTGTTGATTATCTGCATAAAAGTATGCATCATCAATCGGTGTTACATCCTGCCTACGCTATGCGCTAAACGCGCCGACCATGTACGGCGAAAATCAACACCAAACACAACCCTGCGCCTTTGCCATCAACCCACACCCATGCCCACATTGCCCACATTGCCCACATTGCCCACATTGCCCACATTGCCCACATTGCCCACATTGCCCACATTGCCCACATTGCCCACATTGCCCACATTGCCCACATTGCCCACATTGCCCACATTG
>CAIJOK010000136.1 GCA_903822205.1 uncultured beta proteobacterium
CAGTAGTGCGTGACTTGCGTGTCGTATGGCTTCGGTCTTGGAGTTTTTTTGCATAGAAGGAATAGTAACAAGCACCGGCATCTGAATTCATCTGAATCGGCATGCGACTTCACCTCTGTCCCGCTTTAAGTGGGAAGCCCGAAATAACGGCTCCCTGACTGACCAGGATACGCTGCACTACGTCGCGGTTGATGTCACTGTCGTCCACCACCAACACCCGCAGCCCTGACAAACTGTCGCTGGTCTGCGATAAAACGGGTGACACCCCCCCCCTGGTTACAGCCAAGTCGCAGTCATCGGCAATCAGCACATTGACATCGACCATGCTGGGCGAAGAAAAGTTTTGATCATCTGCGTGTTGCAGCGGCAAGGTAAACCAAAATTCACTGCCATTGCCCGGGCTGCTGTTGACACCCATCTCACCCCCCATCAAGCTCACCAGTTGACGGCAAATGGTCAACCCCAGGCCTGTGCCACCATAGCGGCGGGTGATGGATGAATCGGCCTGGGTAAAAGCCGAGAAAATGCCACTTTGCAGCTCTGGTGCGATGCCAATGCCGGTGTCTGTCACGGAAAATCGCAGCATGCGTGGGGAGTGGGTGCTGCTGCGGATCACCTCGGTGCGTACCTGAATGCTTCCGGTCTGGGTGAACTTCACAGCATTGCAAAACAGGTTGAGCAGCACCTGCTTTAAGCGTAAGGAATCTCCCAATACCATGAAAACCCCGGCAGGCGGCGGCGAAATGATGATTTCAATGTCTTTATCGCCAAGCTCTA
Source organism: uncultured beta proteobacterium (assembly GCA_903822205.1). Taxonomy (GTDB): domain Bacteria; phylum Pseudomonadota; class Gammaproteobacteria; order Burkholderiales; family Burkholderiaceae_C; genus Rhodoferax. The sequence continues at coordinate 778 of CAIJOK010000136.1, forward strand.
CGCCCGAGGTCGCGACGATGCTATTGACGACATCGCTGAGTCGAAACGGGGCGTGCTCAATCACCATCTGCCCTGCTTCGATTTTGGACATGTCCAAAATGTCGCTGATCAGGTTCAGCAACAGCTTGCCCGAAGCTCTGATCTTGTGCACCATGCTGCGCGCCTCTTGTGCCAGAGGGGACTGCTCAAGCAAATAGGCCAGTCCCAAAATGGCATGCAGAGGTGTGCGGATTTCATGGCTCATGTTGGCCAAAAAATCGGTCTTTGCCAAATTGGCGGCTTCGGCCTGCAAGCGTGCCAGGGCCAGATTGGACTCGATGCGCTTGTGCTCGGTGATGTCGTAATTGACGCCGATCATCCTCTGGGGCGTGCCATTGTCATCGCGCATCACCAGCGCAGCGGCTTTGAGGTGATGCACCTCGCCGTTGCGCCAGACCACCCGAAATTCGGTGTCGAATTCTTTCTCGCCGCGCAACGCCTGGGCAATCTCTGCATCACCACGCGCTTTATCATCCGGGTGAAGGCCAGATCGCCATGCCGCGTAGGCACCGCTGAAATCTTCTGGGCGCACGCCATACAGCGTGTACATCCACTTGTTCCAGTCAAGTTTGTCTTCGGGGATGGTCCAATCCCAAACCCCGATCTGTGCCGAATCAGTGGCCAAAGTCAGACGCTGGCTGAGCAAGCTGACTTCGTTGGCAAGCTTTGACGTTTCTATTTCGGCACGTTTGCGATCAGTCATGTCCTGATGCGTGCCAGACATCAGCAAAGGCTTGCCATCTACTGCCCAGCTTCTTACTTTTCCGCGATCAAGCACCCAGACCCAGTGGCCGTCTTTATGGCGCATGCGGGATTCGAACTCGTAGTAAGCAAGTTCTCCGGAGAAATGCTTTTCGAGAAGTTCTCCAGAATGCTTTAAGTCATCCGGATGGCAATGCTTGATCCAAGTGTCTATAGAAATCGGAGACAGATCATTTAACGTGTAGCCAATTATTTCTGCCCAACGCTCGTTAAATATGGTTTCTCCGCTCTGAACATTCCATTCCCAAGTTCCTATGTTGGTTCCCTCGATAATGCTGTTCAGACGATGGCTTCGATCTGAAAGTTCCTTTTGAAGAAGCATTCGCTCTTGAATATCGATGCAAGTACCGATGTATCCCAGGAATTGACCGTTGCCGTCAAAACGTGGTACACCGTAATCTACTATCCAGTGACATTCTCCATCAAAGTGACGTAAGCGGTATTCCATTTCGAATTTTTGCCGGGCATCGAAAGCCTGGTGGTAGATATCCAGGCAATGCTGTAAATCTTCGGGGTGGATGCCTTCTGTCCAACCATGACCCATCTCCTTCTCCATGGTTCGGCCAGTGAAACTCAGCCACACCTTGTTGAACCAATTGCGGAGTTTGTCTGCGCCAGAGAGCCAGATCAAAACAGGCGCACTGTCTGCCAGCAGGCGGAAACGGGCCTCGCTTTCGCGAAGTGCATTTTCCGCCCTCTGACGCTCGGTCATGTCTATTCCCATCACAGCAATGTAATACTGTGAACCCACCCATACGGGTATTGTGTTGAACATCACGTGGATCTTTTCGCCGCTGACCACAGAGTGTTCAACTATAAAACTGGTGGTTTCACCCTTGTTTGCTGCAACAATACTGGCTTGCAGACGCGCTCTGTCTTCGGCGTTGGACCACCAGGGGGTATCCGGAAAATATTGATGGGTAACTTCATCATGTTGTCGACCAATGACGGCCAGTGCTGCGTTATTGACCTCCAGCAAATGACCGTCGCTACTCAGAATTCCAGCCAAAAAATTGGACTGATCGAACAAGGCGCTGAACAAAGCCTGACGGTATTCCAGTCTTCTTGAAACCACCTCTGCCAGTCGATTGCTCTTGTGCAGACGAGCAAGAGCCATTGCGAATAACAGCAACAAAGGCACGACAAAAAGTCCAATCAACAACACTTGACGCTGCCATGCGGCCAAGTAGTGATCTTCGGACAAAGCAACCTGCACATAGAACGGAAAGGGGGCATCCAACCTAGAAAAACTGCCGATGCGTCGTACACCATCGGTGCTGGCAGTGAACGCCACTGTGCCATGTCCGACACCCGACTCAATCTGCTGGCGGACAGGATGGTCCACGGGCAAGGAACGGTTGAAGTCCTTCTCGTTTGTGACCGGGATGCGTGCCATCAGTTCGAAGTTATCGCTGCGCCGAATCAAGATCGAGCCGCCATTCTGTCCGACATCCGTACGGCGAAACAGGTCTGTTAAGGTATTGATGCAAAGAACCGCATTGACGCTGCCCAGAAACTGCCCCGCATCATCGCGGATGGCACGCGACTGAATCAGCGACCATTTGCTGGTAGAGCGCGACAAGAGCGGTTCTGAAAAGACGAGGCTGGTATTTGGGTTATCTCGCAGCGTCTGAAAATGGGGACGGTCAGCAATGTTATAGGGCTTGACATTAGGATTAGAAACCATCTGCATGGTGCCATCGGCATCAAAAACAGACAGACCTGCCAATGCCGGAAAACTGCTCACCATCTGAACAAGGTGCTGGGTCTGCATGCCAGAAACAGCCGCAGATCGTCTGCGAAAGGGTTCAGATTTCACCTCATTGGCGATGAAGGTGAGTATCCCGTCAACGCGAGCAAATTCGCTCGATAACCTCGATTCAATGACCCCCACCAGGTTGCGAGTCTCGCTTTCGGCTTCAAAAATCGCACGCTGATAGCCGTTCCACAAGAAGAAGCTGATCATGAACAGAAAACACAGCAAGGCCACCACGACCAAGGTGACAGGTGTCACAGAGCGTGAAGTGAATGAGTGCATCGTAAAGTCGGGGTAAGCTGGGGAGCTGGGGAGCTGGGGAGCTGGGGAGCTGGGGAGCTGGGG
>CAIJOK010000137.1 GCA_903822205.1 uncultured beta proteobacterium
AGGCCAGTCCAGTACGCTTGCGCGCCAACTCATCAAACGCTTTGGCCCCTTAAGCCCTGCAACCGCCCAACGACTGCAAACCGCCACCGCAGAGCAGCTTGAACTTTGGACTGATCGCATTCTGGATGCATCCACGTCTGCGGCTGTATTTGCTGATCACTGACTGTCAGTGCCTTTGCACACGAGCCGAATGCTGAAACGGTTCGCCATGGGCTTTCGTCGTTGGGTGGTCCGACAGAATCATGACGAACGGTGTTTCACGTTGATGAAGAGATGGACTCGCTTTGTGGTATCGGTAGCCACTTGCTTAAAGCCGATTGCAAGGCATCCAACGCGATGGGCTTGGTCAAAAAGTCATCCATGCCCACAGCTAGGCAATGCTGGCGGTCTTCCTCATACGCATCGGCTGTCAAGGCAATAATGGGCAAGCGTGGCCGGTTGTTGTCACACTCCCACTGGCGTATCTGTTTTGTCGCATCATCGCCATTCATGACGGGCATGTTCAAATCCATCAGAATCAGGTCTGGACAATCACCTTGAAAGATCGCGTCCAGGGCTTGCTGACCGTCAAAGGCCAGCGTCACAGTGACACCCAGTTTTGTCAACATGGACTCGATCACCATGCGGTTGACGGCGTTGTCTTCAACCACCAACACACGCCCAGACAATAGGGCAGGCACGTCGTTGGCTGGCCGTTCAGAACTGCGGCTTTCTTCACCGTCTTCGACCTGCTTGGCTCGCAGCCTGAACCAAAATCTGGAGCCCTGGCCAGCAACGCTTTCGACCCCCACGTCGCCGCCCATCATTTTGGCCAACTGGCGCACAATGGACAAGCCCAGCCCCGTGCCGCCAAACGTACGCGCGATGGAACTGTCGGTCTGCGAAAACGGCTTAAAGAGCAAATCAATTTGGTCGGGCGGTATGCCAATGCCTGTATCGCTGACTGAAAACTCTAGCATGACTGACTCAGCATCGTGTTCTATCAGGGCAGCTTCCATACGAATGCAACCCTTCTTGGTGAATTTGATGGCATTACCCACGAGGTTCAAGAGCATCTGACGAATACGGGTCGCGTCAGACACGTAGCGACTGCCTGGCAAGCCTTTCCACTTGTATTCGAGTTGAAGACCCTTGGCGAGCGCCGTGCCAGAAAACAGCATGTATGTTTCTCTGATAACCGAGATGGGTTCAAAAACGAAGCTATCTAAATAAAACTTACCTGCCTCTATTTTGGACAGGTCAAGAATGTCGTTGAGCAGTGCCAGCAGTGTTTGTCCAGACGATAAAATGGTTCTCGAATACAGAATACGCTCGTTGTCTGTCAGGTTTGGCATCAACAGAAGTTGCGCCATTCCCAAAATGCCATTCATGGGCGTGCGAATCTCATGCGACATGGTGGCCAAAAACTCGGATTTTGCATTGGTGGCTGATAGAGCGTCGTTGCGTGCGATAACCAACTCAGCAGCACGCTTGCCTTTCTCTTCGTTCTGGAATGTCAGCTCATCGTTAGCGATCACCAGCTCGGCAGCACGCTTGCCTTTCTCTTCGTTCTGGAATGTCAGCTCATCGTTAGCGATAACCAGCTCGGCAGTACGCTTGCCTTTCTCTTCGTTCTGGAATATCAGCTCATCGTTAGCGATAACCAACTCGGCAGCACGCTTGCCTTTCTCTTCGTTCTGGAATATCAGCTCATCGTTAGCGATAACCAACTCGGCAGCACGCTTGCCTTTCTCTTCGTTCTGGAATGTCAGCTCATCGTTAGCGATAACCAGATCGGCCTCCATAAGTTTCAAGCCCGATATATCCACAAGGGCCCAGATCGTTGCTTCGTTATCCGAGGGCAAACGCACACCTGAAATGTCAAACCATTTCAGGCAACCATTCTTGTGACACCACTGATGCTGCCCGTGATAGACCCGTCCCGCATTGATTTCAGCGTAGGCATCACGACCAAAGGCATCAAACGCATCGTCATTCTGATAAAAAATTCTGGTTGACACGCTGCACATTTCATGGGTTTCATAGCCAAACATTTTGGCCATGGCAGGGTTTACCCATCGCATCACACGTTGCGACACGATGGCAAAGCCGACAACATCGCTATTCAAAATGGCATCTTGATCTTTCAATAATTTTGCCAACTTGTTTTCTATAGACCTACGTTCAGTGATGTCCTGATGCGTACCCGACATCAGCAAAGGCTTGCCATCGGCTGTCCGGCTTGTGACTTTTCCGCGATCAAGCACCACGACCCAGTGACCATCTTTGTGGCGCATACGGGCTTCGCACTCATAGTAGGCAAGTTCTTTGGCAAAATGCTTTTCAAGTAGTTCGCCAGAATGTTTTAAGTCATCCGGATGGCAATACATGCTCCATGTTTTTATGGAGATTGGGGATAGCTCATCTAACGTGTAACCTATTATTTCTGCCCAACGCTCGTTGAATATGGCCTCTCCGCTCTGAACGTTCCACTCCCAAGTTCCTACATGGGTTCCCTCAATAATGCTGTTCAGGCGACGACCACGGTCAGACAGTTCTTTTTGAAGAAGCACCTCCGTTTTTCGGTTGCTGTCAAGACGAACAAGAGCCACTGCGAATGCCAGCAACAAAGGCACGACAAATAGCCCAGTCCATAGTACTTGCCGCCGCCACACAGCCAAATAGTAATCTTCAGAAAAAGCAACCTGCACATAAAACGGAAAGCGGTCATCCAACCTGGAAAAACTGCCGATGCGTCGCACACCATCGGTGCTTGCAGTGAACGCCAGTGTGCCTCGTTTGTCACCCGACTCAATGCGCTGGCGAATAGGATTGTTCTCGGGGATGGGCTGGTTAAAGTCCTTCTCATTCAAGCGCGGAATGCGTGCGATCAGCTTGAAGTTATCACTGCGCCGCAGCAACACCCCTCCATTCTGTCCGACATTAATGCTGCGAAACAGGTCTAAGTATGTGTCGATATGATGAACACCACTGACGCTGCCCAGGAATTTCCCAGCATCATCGCGGATGGATCGTGACTGAATCATCGACCATTTGCCCGCAGAGCGCGACACGAGCGGCTCTGAAAATTCGAGGCTGGTATTCGGATTGTCACGCAGCGTCTGAAAATGGGGATGGCCAGCAGCGCTAAACGGCTTCACGCGAGGATCAGAACTTATTTGCATTGTGCCATCAGCATCAAAGGCAAACAGCCCTGCCAGTTGAGGAAAGCTTTTTACCATCAGAGCAAGGTGCTGGGTCTGCTCGGCAGAAACAGCAACGGATCGGCTGTGAAAGGGGTCTGATTGCACGCCATGAGCGACGAAGGTGAGCATCCCGTCAACGCGTGAAAATTCGCTTGACAACCTTGATTCAATGACCTCCACCAGGTTGCGAGTCTCGTTTTCGGCATCAACAATCGCACGCTGGTAGCTGCTTTGCAAGAAGTAGCCGATCATGAGCAGAAAACACATCATGGCAGCCACGACCAATGTGACGGGTGTCACAAAGCGTGAAGTGAATGAATGCATCGTAAGATCGAGGGATCGAGGGATCGAGGGATCGAGGGATCGAGGGATCGAGGGATCGAGGGATCGAGGGATCGAGGGATCGAGGGATCGAGGGATCGAGGGATCGAGGGATCGTGGGATCGTGGGATCGTGGGATCGTGGGATCGTGGGATCGTGGGATCGTGGGATCGTGGGATGTATTCATAAAAAGAAAAAGACGGCTGATTGTCCCCCATCCAAGCGACTAAAACCAAGGAAATCCTGAGTTTGTTATCTTCACTCAACCCTCACCGTTCGCATATTTTCATCACCAGTTTCTGAGATTGCGGTAAGGGACAGTTTTTCATCCAGAATCGGTTGTTAAGAGCATGGAAACATCCCCGAAAGTTATCAAAATCTAGCGCGTAGACGACATCCCACTGCTGCTGGCGCAGATGAAAAAGATGGAGATCGCGTCGCTACTGGACACCCACTTTCCAACGCACGGGAACTGGCAAGGGCTGAGCCTTAGAGTGATGGGCATCGTATGGTTGAGTCACATTTTGAGCGAGGGTGACCACCGACTCAAGAGTGTGCAGGGCTGGGCCGGTGCACGATTGGGAACATTGAAATCCACCGGCTTATGGGGCGACACCCTTTGGTTGCGGACTTCGGCTGCGCTAAGATAGGGAAGCTCAAGTCTGTGGACTTGTTCTGGTTTTTAATCATCCGTTGTTTGCCCATTTTTAAGACAGACTCTACCCATGTTCGTTCTGGTCGGTTGGTTAATCGTGATGGTGTGCGTTTTTGGTGTCTATATTTTTCACGGTGGCAACATCATGGTGGTGCTCAAGGCGTTGCCGTTTGAGATCATCACCATCGGCGGGGCCACTGTGGGAGCCTTTATAGCCAACAACCAGATGAAGGTCATCAAGTCCAGTCTGAAGGGCTTGGGATCGTGCTTCAAGGGCAGCAAATACACCAAGGCTCGTTACATGGATCTTCTGGCCCTGCTGTTTGACATCTTGCAAAAAGCGCGCAAAGAAGGCCTGATGGCCATCGAAAAAGACGTGGAAGAACCACATTCTTCTGAGATTTTTAAAAAACACGGTGAAGTGGGTCACGATCACCATGTGGTCGAGTTCATCACCGATTACCTGCGCATGATGGTGTCAGGCAACCTCAATGCCCACGAGATTGAATCGCTCATGGACAGTGAAATCGACACGCACCACGCCGAAGAACACGCTGCTGTGGCAGCCCTGCAGCGCGTTGCGGGGGGCCTGCCGGCTTTTGGCATCGTCGCTGCCGTGCTGGGCGTGGTCAATACGATGGGCTCGGTCGGGCAGCCCCCAGCGGTGTTGGGCGGGATGATCGCCTCAGCTTTGGTGGGCACGTTTTTGGGTATTTTGCTGGCCTACGCCTTTGCTGAGCCTTTAGCCGGCCTGCTAGAGCAAAAAGTTGAAGAGGCCGGCAAAGAGTTTCAGTGCATCAAAACCACACTGCTTGCCAGTATGCAAGGCTACAACCCCGCTACAGCCATTGAATTTGGCCGTAAGGTTCTCTTTTCCATCGACCGGCCCACGTTTGTTGAGCTTGAGACCTTCGTCAAGAAGAAGTAAGACAGGCATCACCCCACCACTTCCCTATGGCAACCGAGGCCAAAAAACTACAGCCCATCATCATCAAACGGGTCAAAAAAGGCGGACACTCAGCGCACGGGGGGGCCTGGAAGATCGCTTATGCCGACTTTGTGACGGCCATGATGGCGTTCTTTTTGATGATGTGGCTTTTGGGCAGCACCACCGAAGGCGACAAGAAGGGCCTGGCCGATTTCTTTCAGTCTCCCCTCAGAGTTGCCATGCAGGGGGGGTCTGGCGGTGGTACCAGCGGCAGCGTCATCATGGGTGGCGGCACCGACATGACGCAATCGACTGGCCAGTCCAAGCGCAGCGATGCCAACGACACCAAGACCCGGAAAGCGCTCAAGGATAAAACAAAATCTGAAAGCGCCAAGCAAGAGGCCAAAAAACTGGCCGAACTCAGCGCCAAGATCAGCGCGATCATCTCCAACAGCCCCAAGCTGGCAGACTTTAGCAGCCAAATTCGCTTGAGCATCACGCCTGATGGCCTGCAAATCCAGATCGTCGATGACCAACGGCGACCCATGTTTGACAGCGGCAGCGCTGCCGTCAAGCCCTATATGCATGACATCCTTCATGAAATAGGTGTGGCTCTGACGGGGATCGACAACAAGATCAGCATGGATGGTCACACGGACACGAAACCTTTTGGCTCGGCGGCCTACGGCTACAGCAATTGGGAGCTTTCGGCAGACAGGGCCAATGCCTCTCGCCGTGAGCTTGTCACCGCCGGCATGCCTGATACACAGATCGCCCGCGTGATGGGGCTGGCATCCAGTGTGCTGCTGGACACTGACAACCCGCGAAGTCCGGCAAACCGTAGAATCAGCATCACCGTGATGACGCGCGAGGCTGAAGAACGCTTGTTGGGGCCAAGGCGATCAGACACTGTGGATACCCACAGCGCCAACTGACAAACTGACCATGCGGCTGTCCATCATCAGGTTCACGGCAAATCCACCCGTCCACGTCAATTTTCAGGACTTACGCACATTTGTTTTATGAGCACTTGCACCATCTCAACCGAAAGGCTGCCCCATGTCCGCTGAACTTAAGTTTTTGGTCGTGGATGACTTTTCTACCATGCGGCGCATCGTTCGCAATTTGCTCAAAGAAAGCGGCTACACCGAAGCCGACGAGGCCGAAGACGGCGTGATCGCCTTGAACAAGCTGCGTAACGGCAAGTTTGACTTTGTGGTCAGCGACATCAACATGCCCAATATGAACGGATTTCAGTTGCTTGCCGAGATCAAAAAAGATGCCAACCTCAAACACCTTCCCGTGCTGATGGTTACCGCCGAAGCCCGTAAAGAAGACATCGTTATGGCCGCCCAGCAAGGCGCGGCTGGCTACATCGTCAAGCCCTTCACAAAAGCGACGCTTGAGGAGAAGGTCAATTTGATCCTCACCAAAATGGGACTGAAATGAGCGTCGCCCCTGATTTGTCCCATGCTGCATCGTCCGCAGGCCCTGCTGGTGTGCCTTTGGATGTCCATCAGCGCATCGGCGCACTTACCCGCCAACTGCACGATTCTCTCAATGGCCTTGGCCTGACCGACAAGGTCAAGACCTGGGCCGGTGAGCTGCCTGATGCCAAAAGCCGCCTGTCGTACATCGCCCGCCTAACCGGTGAGGCTGCAGAAAAAGTATTGAACAGTGTCGATCAGGCCAAAGCCCACCACGATCACATTGCCGCTGAAACTCGCCGCATCGGTGCCCTGATCACCCAAAACCCTGTGGCAGCAGTCGCCACAGGTCAGGTCATGAATTTCATCACCGATGTCGAGGAGGCCACACGCGAGATCGACAAAAACCTGACCGATATCATGATGGCACAGGACTTTCATGACTTGACCGGCCAGGTGATCGCCAAAGTGGTCACGCTTGCAGCCAACATCGAAGCCCAACTGATTTTGCTGCTGATCCACACTGCCCCGCCTGACAATGTGGCCAAATTACCCCCCGCAGCAGTTGCCTCTGACACCGCTGACCCCATCGCTTCGCTGGTCTTGTCAGGCCCCGTCGTCAATGCCGATGGCAACCCCGACGTGGTTAGCGATCAATCCGAGGTGGATGACTTGCTGGCCAGCCTGGGCTTTTAAGATGTGGCAGTGCATTAGGCGCATCAGGGCCTTCGAAAGCTGATGTGCTGAGCACGCCAGTATTTGGCGCTTAGATTTTCAAGTCTGACCTCACCGCCCTTGGAGGGCGCATGGACAAAGCGCCCTGACCCCACGTAGATGCCGGCATGGGTGGGTGCTGTGCGTGGTGCGAACAGGACGATGTCCCCTGACCGCAACTGATCGCCATACACCTCTTGCCCCCAAACATTCAGCCCTGCCACAGTGCGTGGCGTGCTGACCCCTGCGCTGGTTCGATAGACATATGAGATCAAGCCACTGCAATCAAAGCCTGACGCAGGCGTGTTGCCACCGTAACGGTACGGTGTGCCCACCAGTTTGACCGCGTGACGGGTCACGGCATCGGCCTGCGCCGCAGACAAGGGAGTGGACACATCCCCACCCCGCCCCACACGAGGGGCCGTGCCGCAGGCCGTCAACATCCACAGCAGGGCCAGGGTGATGACAAGGTCGGTCTTGAGCAACCTTGATTCCTCTCTGCTAGACGTGCCTGAGTAGGCCTGTGTCGCTGGACAGTTTGCGCCACACGGTTTTGGCACCGCTGGACTTATCGATCTGTTGTAGCAGATCCTCGTGGGCATGTTGCTCGGCATCGTCTGCGGTCAGGATGGGCAGCACAATGTGGCTTAAATCCAGGGTGCATCCGCCCGATACGCCGCCACGGGTGATGCCGCTGTCCATCAGCAAAGCATCTTGCCCGCGCGTCAAATTGAGATAGACATCGGCCAACAGTTCAGCATCCAGCAGCGCACCGTGCAGGATGCGACCCGTGCGGTCAACTTCAAGGCGATCACACAACGCATCCAGCGAATGGCGCTTGCCGGGGTAAAGCTCTTTGGCCATGAGCAGGGTGTCCGTGATGCCAGCCACCACAGCAGACAACGGGGGTTGCTCCAGTCTGGCCAATTCCATGTTCAAAAAACCCACATCAAAGGGCGCGTTGTGAATGATGACGTTGGCACCGCGTAGATAGCCCACCAGCTTGCCGGCAATGTCGGCAAACATCGGTTTGTCCTGCAAAAATTCACGGGTCAGACCATGAACCTTCAGGGCATCGGCATGGATGTCGCGTTCAGGATTGACATAACAATGCCAGTCATGGCCGGTGCGTTTGCGGCGAACCATTTCAACGCAAGCGATTTCAACGACGCGGTCGCCATGCTCAGGGGACAGTCCAGTGGTTTCGGTATCCAAAAAAATTTGTCGCATGATCAAGTGATGAAAAAATAAATTATCTACCTTATAAATACTAAAAATATAGCATTATGTGCAATAGTGACGTGCATAAAATAAAATTTACCATCTATTTTGATGTTAAAAACTTTTTATCAATTGCGTTCTCTGGCATGGTTGATGGTGTACTGTGGGATTTCGATCACCAGGTTTTGGTTCGCCACAATGGCCTGACAGCCCAGGCGCGACTGGGGCTGCAAACCCCAAGCGCGGTCCAGCAAGTCATCCTCGCACTCGTCAGCGGGGGCCAGAGACGCAAACCCCTGTCGCACAATGACGTGGCAAGTGGTGCAAGCACAGCTCATCTCGCAGGCATGTTCAAGCGGAATGTGATGCGCCAGCAGAGCCTCGCAGATCGATGTGCCGGGAGTGACATCAAGGTCAGCCCCCTCGGGGCAACAGGTGGCATGGGGCAAAAGGGTGATCGTGGGCATGGGGTTGAACTACATTGAACTACGCTGAACTGTTGAGATTAGACGGTTTGGATCGATCGGCCAGAGAGCGCCCGCTGAATGCTGCGGTTCATTCGCAGGGCCGCAAAGGCCTCCGTGTGACGCGCCAACATCTGCGTGATGGCGGTTATCGCTGCCGCATCGTCCAGCGCCAGCGCCGCCTGTACTTGCCGCATGACCTGCAAAATGTCGCTGCGTTCAGCCTCGTCCAGCAAGTCACCGTCGGCTTGCAGGGCACTTTGGGTGGCCATGATCATCCTGTCAGCATCCACCCGAGCTTGTCGAACGGTGCGCGCCAGTACATCCGCATCGGCAGCCGCATAACTGGCCTGCAACATGTCTGCGATCTGCCCGTCACTTAAACCATAGCTGGGTTTGACGCTGATGTGGGCCTCAACGCCGCTGACCTGCTCTAGGGCCGACACGCTCAGCAGCCCGTCGGTATCGACCGTGAAGGTCACGCGGATACGCGCCGCACCGGCCGCCATGGGCGGGATGCCGCGCAGCTCAAAACGTGCCAGACTGCGGCAATCTGCCACCAGCTCACGCTCGCCCTGCACCACGTGCAGCGCCAGCGCTGTTTGGCCATCGACATACGTCGTGAAGTCCTGCGCCCTGGCACATGGAATGGGTTCATTGCGCATCACAATGCGTTCAACCAGACCGCCCATGGTTTCAATGCCCAGTGACAGCGCGATCACGTCCAGCAGCAACACATCACCACGGTGCGCGTTGCCCGCCAGTTGATGCGCCAAAGTCGCAGCACCCAGCGCCACAATCTCATCGGGGTTTTGGTCACACAGCGGGGGCTGACCAAAAAATGCCGAGACACCCTGCCGCACCTGTGGCATACGGGTGGCACCTCCGGACAAGACCACGCCGCGAATGTCGGTCACTGCCAGATGGGCATCGCGCAAAACACGGCCCGCGATGGTCAACGTGCGATCCGTCAAGCCCTGCGTAGCGCATTCAAAGTCCTGGCGACGCACATGCAATGCTGCGTTCATGCCCGTCAATACGGCATGGAATGCGACTGCCTCAAGCGTGGACAAAGCCTCTTTGCAGGCCCGGGCAGATGCCAATAGGGACGCTCTGTCCGCCGGGGCCATGGACTGCATGGCAGGTGCGCCAAGCTGCTTGAGCACCCAGTCGGCTAAAGCGTGGTCATAGTCGTCGCCGCCAAGGGCTGAGTCTCCGCCCGTGGCGATGACCTCAAAAACCCCCTGCGACAGCCGCAAAATGGACATGTCAAACGTACCGCCGCCCAAGTCATAGACAGCATAAATGCCCTCGCTGGCGTGGTCCAGACCATAGGCCACGGCGGCGGCAGTAGGCTCGCTGACCAGGCGCAGCACCGACAGACCCGCCCATTGCGCTGCATCTTTGGTAGCCTGACGCTGGGCATCGTCAAAATACGCCGGCACGGTGATCACTGCGCCGTCAATGTCGGCATCCAGAGCGTCGCAGGCACGCTGGCGCAGCACGGCCAAAATGTCGGCACTGACCCTGACCGGCGACTTTTCGCCCTGCACGGTTTGCAGGCCCAGCATGCCGGGATGATCAACCCAAAGATACGGCAGTTGGTCGGCCTGCGCAATGTCTGCCAAGCCCCGCCCCAGCAAGCGCTTAACCGATGCCACTGTGTTTTGGGGGTCGGACACGCCGTGTTCAAGCGCCTGCCGGCCCGTCTGGTGCGACCCATCAGCCAGGTAGCGAACCACCGACGGCAAAAGGACCTGGCCAGTGGCATCAGGCAGGCACACCGGCACACCACCGCGCACGACAGCCACCAGGGAGTGCGTGGTGCCCAGGTCAATGCCCACAGCGACGCGATCCAAAGAAGCATGCTGTGGCAAGTTGGGTTCGGAAATTTGTAACAATGTCATGGGGTTATGAATAATATCTGAGGGGAACGATGAGAATATGATGCAATAAGTTAGACCATACAAGTTCTTTATCATTGACATAAAATTGTTAGATCAAATTCAACTATTCGTGTTTTGCTATAAAAATCAACAGCTTACGATACTTTGAAAGTGACATCTTGAACATTTTTTTGGTAAATTAAATTATTGCATTCAATGCTAAATAACTTTATTTTTCTGAC
>CAIJOK010000138.1 GCA_903822205.1 uncultured beta proteobacterium
CAGCAGCACTACGAAGAACAGCAGCTTGCACGCAGTGTGGCTGCACTCAAACGTCGGGCCACAACACTGGGCTTTGTGCTTACACCAGTGGCAGCAGGAGCCTGAAAATCTGGGACAGTGAGTTTTGTTTCTTGTGAGCAGTTTTGAGCCACAGTCGCCCATACAGCAGGCTTGGACAAGCCTGGCACTGCGTCGCCGTGACGAGCTCAAAGACGGCAAAGTACAGATGCTGGCTGGACGTGAGGCCGTGCAACGCGTGAGGGAATGACGATTTTTGAATCGCTCCTATGCTCTTTGTGTGGGCGCGTAAACACAAAATATCAATTTACAACAAGTTACATACATCATTCAATGACAATAATTATTGATAAGGAGCACCCGAATAATATCTATCTGGTGGTCGCTAATGAAGTAGCGAAACTATTGGGTAAACTTAGCGGTTCGTCGAATAATGATAAAGTATCACAAGCAACAGATGTCGCTAGGGCAACTTTGGAGAAAATTAAATCTGACGTTGAACAGCGAATGAACGAGCTTGAACGTGATGCTGAGTGGAATACTTTCAGCATCGCGTTTTATGGTGAAACAAATGCGGGAAAGTCAACGGTCATTGAAACACTGCGAATACTTCTACGGGAGCAGAGCAAGGTCGAGGCTCAGCATAAGTTCAAGAAGATTCAGTCTAAATATTTTCTCACCGATGCTCATTTCGAGACGCTAAAACAATCAATATTGCAGAGTCAGAAAAGGCTTGATGATTTTCAAAAAAATCTGACCAATATTGATAATCACTCCAACTACAGCCGTCATGGTGGCATCGTTAGGCATGATTTGAACAAAATGGATTTTATATGACGACCACTGAAATACAAGAGGCCCAGCTCACACTTTTACTCGTGGACGATGATGACTTTAGCCTGAACTTGGCACACCTCACCTTAAGCAGACTGGGCTTCGCCCATGTTCGAATCGCACGCGACGGCAGGGAAGGCCTGCGCGCTTTGGATGCTATGCAGCCGCCGCCTGACTTTCTGATTTGCGACATCTTTATGCCCAATCAGGATGGCATCGAATTGATGGGTGAGTTAGCGAAACGCGGTTACCGAGGCGGTGTCGTACTTGTCAGCGGTGGCGACGGCCAAATGCTGTCCATCGCACATCAAATTGCAGTTGAATCTGGCTTGAATGTGCTGGGTGTTATTTCCAAACCCTTGCAACAAGACGCGTTGCAGCAGGTGCTTTTTGGTAGGCTTGCGTCACCGATCAAGCAATAAGCTCCTGAAAGCCCAATGACAACGTGGCTGGTTCTTGTTTTTGCACTGACTTACGGTGCCATCGTCATTGAGCACACGCTCAAGGTCAATCAGTCGGCCAGCGCCATGGTCGGGGCGGGGCTGTTGTGGACGATCTATGCCCTGTGCCTGGATAACCCTCCCCTGGTCGGTGCGCAGTTGGCGCAAACTGTGGCCGGCACAGCCCAAATCGTGCTGTTTTTGATGTGTGCCATGACCCTCGTCGAGGTGATCGCGGCCCACGATGGCTTTGCCCTGATCACCGCCCGCATCCAAACCACCCGTTTGTCCATTCTGATGTGGCAGGTGGGCATGGTCACGTTTGTCTTGAGCGCCCTGCTGGATAACCTGACCACGGCCATTGTGATGGTTACGCTGGTCCAAAAGCTGCTGGCCCAACGTTCCCACAGGCTGCTGATGGCGGCCATCATCGTCATCGCGGCCAATGCAGGCGGGGCGTGGTCGCCGCTGGGAGATGTCACCACCACGCTGTTGTGGATAGGCGGACAAATCACCGCCATGCGGACCATTCAGGGGCTTTTTTTGCCTGCCCTGGTCAATCTCCTGATCCCGCTGTCGATTCTCAGTTGGCAGTCGCGCCATACCACGATCACGGCACAAACGACACCCATCCTGGATGACGGTCGGGTCACATCGTCTTATGTAACACAACACCTGGTCTTGTGGACGGGATTAGGCGTATTGGTGGCCGTTCCGGCCTTTGCTTATGTGACGGGCTTGCCGCCCTTTATGGGCATGTTGCTGGGCCTGGGGCTGTTGTCGCTGGCCGCTGACCTGAGCCACCAACATCAGCCAGAGGTACACCAGACGCGATTTGCCCTCAAAACCATCCTGACCCAAATCGACATGAGCTGCCTCTTGTTTTTTACCGGCCTGCTGCTGTCGGTTGCCGTTCTGGAGCACAGCCATATCCTGGCCAGTCTGGCACATGGACTGGATCAGACGGTGGGCCGCATGGACGTGATCGTCACGCTGATGGGGCTGCTGAGCGCACTGGTCGATAACGTTCCACTGGTCGCCGCAATCATGGCCATGTACAGCCTGACCAACTACCCTACAGACAGTTTTTTGTGGACGTTCACGGCCTATTGCGCCGGCACGGGCGGATCGATTTTGATCATCGGTTCAGCCGCAGGCGTGGCCGCGATGGGCCTGGAAAAAATCAGCTTTGGCTGGTACTTCAAGAACATCAGCGCACTGGCACTGGCTGGTTATTTGACGGGGGCTTTTGTCTTTGTCGTGCAGCATGCATGAACCACGTGGACAGCGTGAACAACGTGGACCCTTGGGGGACTGTGACCGCGTTGGGACTACAGGCTGACATTGCATTCGCGCCGCAACACAGACAGAGCCTCGTCCAATTGGGTGTCAAACGCACTCAGCAGGGTGGCCACACTCTCGTCGATAAAAGATCGCCACAGCCAGTCACAGTCGTCCCGATGATGGACGGGGGCGTGGGTCTCGATAAACTGACCGACACGTTCGTATTGCAGGCCATGTTTGCGAATTTTGCGGATCAACATGGCGGCATTTTTTTCGGTCAGCAAGGCCTTGGGCTGCATACCGGCGGCCACGCACAGCATCAGCGTGAGCAATGTACTGTCATCCCAATGCCCCCCCGTCAGTTTGTCCCAAAGCGTGGCGCGGGTACGGTCGTACAGAACGACCTCACTCAGGGCATCTTCCTTCCAAAAATACCGCCCCGTGAAAGCAGGCGTTTGGTCAAATAGGTGGTGAACAGACACTTTGCAGTCGCATATTTTGGGCCAGTCATCCAAAACGGACTGCAGCACGGTGGTGACAACAGGCCCAAATTCAGCGGGAAGATGGGTAGGTAAGGCGATCGATAACGGGGATTTGCGGGCAGATGATTTTTTGCGAACATGCACGATCATCTGCTCAAAAGCCGCCCAGTTGGGCATTTCGGTGCGACCTGTGGCCGCCAACAGCAGGGCTGTCCGAATGACGGCCTCGGCATCAGGCTCGGCGTCTTGCAAATCGTCGGCATTCATGCCCCAACGGGCCGCCATCCACAGGGCGGCATCCACGGTCTGCGCCACCCGTGTGCGCCGTGCCAGCTCTACCTGATAGCCGGCGTAGCCCAGCATGGCCCACCTGGCCAACTGGGGAATGTGCCGATTGGCAAAGTCACCGCGCTCGTTCATGCCAAAGTGGGTACTTTGCGGCATGACGATCAGGGCCTTGAGCAGGTCAGCCCCGCTCTTGGAGTGCGACAAAAAAGAATGGTCTCGCAAAGACAGGGCCGCAGACAACAGGTCGCCGTGACAACGGTCCTGAAGACACAGGCTGACCAGATGAACCAGGATGATCCTGGCCTGTTCAAGATCGGGGCGCAAAAACTCGCTGCCAAAGTAGCGGGCAATCTGAACAATGCCCTTGGGGGCATCGGCGCAAAGCGTACCCAGCCGCGCCTGATCCAGAACGCCGTGCTGCACGCCGTACACAAGCGCTTGCTCAAAAAATGGCCGTTCGTCAAAAACCGCAACAGCGGCAGATGAAGGCATCGCGGGGTTTGCATCAGTCATCAAATAGCAGACTCCTCGTCAGACTCCAGCCTGACGGGGGTGGCCCGCCCCCGATCCGTGCCGCTGAGGTCTATCTTGTCATCATCTGTAGGGGGCTGTGCGTGTGCCTGGCCATACTCTTGACCCTGTTCAAAAGCCAGGGCCTTGGCACGCAAGACCAGCAGCATTTCGATGAACAAATCGGGGCATTCGTAGCGCAACAGCCAGGCCATTTGCATCCAGTCACGGTCGGCGATGTCGTCTTGATCTATTTTGGGTCTTGCGTAGGCATTAGCGCGCAAGTCGTCCTCGCCAACAAACGCACCATCGTCCTCGGATGCATCAAAGGTGCCCGTTCTGGCAAACGCCTCAATGCGGCTCCATTTTTCTTCAAAATAATCAGCCAGGGCATCGCTGCCACCTTCCAGATCACCGATGGCATTCAAAAACGCAAGGGAGTCAGCGTCGTCCCTGAAGATCACGGAATTAACCATGCCCCGAAGATGGGTGCGGGTGAGATCACGGTATTGCTTCTCAAGCACCACCGCCTTGGCAAACTGCTGCGGGGTGATCATCAGATTCAGGATGGATGCCTTGGAATCATCGTATTCACGGATGATGGCCAGGGTGTCCTTGGGCGGAAGCTGCTCCAAGACCTCCATCAGCGCGTGGTCACCTTGGGTGTGAGCCAAACTGACCAGCGCACATTCAGCCGCCACAATGTCGCCGGCTGCGATCAGCGCCCGGGTTTGTTCGATCAGGGTCAAGTCATGCATGAATCAGGCACCTCATTCTTTGGCATCAAACCCTTGGTCTTCCAGCCATTGCGCACCGGCATCGTCATCGTCCTCATCATGCTCACGGGGTTCATCGTCATCCCCGTCATGGGAAGGTTTTTTGTTTTGATCATGATCGTCCGTGCTGTGCTCATCCACTGTCGATCCGTTTGCAAGACCGGAGTGACTGCCGTCATGGTGGTGCTGTGCAGGGCGGTTGTACAAATACTCCAGGCCTGCGGCGGTTGCCATAAACCAGTCACCCCTGGGCTGCTGCAAGACCATCGCCGCCAGCTCTTCTGCCCAAGGGGCCAACACCACGGCATCGGCCAAGGTGGCCCAGGCCGGAAATTCATTGGATTCCAGGGCGAGCAGTCGGTTCATGGCATCAGGTGACACAAACTCGAACCCCCCATGAAAAGCCACAGCCACCATCTCGGGGCTCGCCTCCATCATCTGCAACAAAAAGCGAAAGTGCTGGCGTTTTTCAGCCAGGCGTTTGCGCAGAACATCGTGGCCGTCGGTGTCAAAACTCAGGTCATCGATCTCGGCCTGGTACGAAGTGCGCAGTGCGCGAAAAAATGAAGACATGCTCATGGGGTGTGTAGCAAAAAGTTGATCAAAATGTGGACTTACGCCACATCACCAGCGTGATGTTGGGTTCATCCAGGCCCTTTAACCTGGGTAAACACCACCTGGTTGCACGTGAGCCATCTGACGGGCAAAATAATCCTGCCAAATGGCGGTGGCGGTGTCCATCGGGTTGCTTAACAGGTGGCGCTGCCGGTTGTTGTCAAACGCCTGACGTTTATCGGGATCTGACAGAACATCGTAGGCCTCTTGAATGGCCCTGAATCTCACAGGTGCATCGGGTGACGTATTGCGATCCGGATGGTGTAGCGAAGCCTGTTGCCGGTAAGCGGTCTTGATGTCAGACAGCGCAGCAGAGCTCGTCACACCAAGGGTAACGTAGTGGTCTTTCATCGTCAAAAATTGCCCCGTAGAACAAAGCCAAAAAAACAGGACCGAACGCAAAACCATCTTGGGCACACCGCCGACCAAGGCGGTAACCTTGAAGAGGTGGCTTGACAAGGTGGCGTAGGATTTACGCCTTGGTCCCGCCTTTAGATTGTAAGGGTGGCCTCTCTGCACTAAAAGTTATCGACGCAGTTTGAGATCGTGCCCGATCCTCTTATATTCGCCCTTTTATCGGCATCGTCAATACCTTGGAATCCCTTACGCAGCTACCGCTAAAACAACGCCTTCCCCGCGCCCTCTGTAGCAGGCGCAGGTGGGTCATGCAGCCCTCACACTGGGCACTGCTGGTATTTGTGTGCGCCCTCGCCCTGACGGGAGGGGCTTGGTGGCAAGCCAAACGCAATGCCATCCAGGCATTGCAGTCGGACTTTGTACACGAGACCAGTGGCATCAGCGCCCGACTGGCACGCTACTTGACTGCTCATGAACTCTTGCTCAAGGGCTTTGAGGGCTTGTTCAATGTCTCAGGTCAGGTCTCAAGGTCGGATTTCCGCCATTATTTCCAAACACTGCACTCAGGCGCAGAAATGACGGGCTACGTGGGCGTGGCTTACCACGAAATGGTGACCGCCGCCGGTCTGCCGGGCCACGTGGCTGCCATGCGGTCGGAGGGGGTGATACCCCACTATCAGATATTCCCGGCAGGTGTGCGCGATGTCTATGCACCCTTGGTCTATATTGAGCCGTTTACGGGGGCCAACCTTCAGGTGGCAGGCTTTGACCCCCTGACCGTGGCCGCTGAACGCACGGCCATTTTGCGTGCCAGAGATACCGACGATGTGACGATCTCTGCCCGACTGACGCTGGCGCAAGATGCCGCAACCCCTGTCCCTGGTTTTGTGATGTATGTGCCGATATACCGCCACGGCAGTGTGCATGACACCGAAATATCGCGCCGACAAAATTTTGTGGGTTGGATCGATGCGCCGTTTCGCATGGCCGACTTGGTCGCCAAAGTGTTTCCGGATGGCATCAAAGAGATCGACATGGACATCTTTGACGGGGTTGATCCAACACCTGATCACTTGTTTTACAGCACTCGCCATGGCCTGCCACCCTACCATACCCCGCTGTCCAACGTGACCCAGCCGGTGGTTTATGGGGGGCAGGTCTGGACCTTGGTGTTTCAGGCGCAACGCGGCTATGGTGGCGGTTCCCTGAGCCAAAAACCCCTGTTGATCGCAGCCGGTGGCCTGCTGATCAGCCTGTTGATCGGCCTGTCCACGTCTGTGCTGCTGCGCGCCCAGCAAAACCGCGAAAGCTTGGCACTGCGCCAGTTTGCCGACCTTGAACGCCAAACGCATGAGTCCTTGCGAGAGTTGAATGAACAGGCTTTGCAGCAAAGTGAGGCCGCCGCACGCTTGGCCGCCAGCCACGCCCGCAGTGCGCTAGAGCAGTTGCAGCACCAAAAATATGTTCTAGATCAACACGCCAATGTATCGACCGCCGATGTGCAGGGACGGATCACCTACGTCAATGACAAGTTTTGCGATCTCTGCGGTTATTCGCGCCATGAGCTGATGGGCCAAAACCACGCACGGCTCAGTTCTGGCTTGCACCCCAAGGCATTTTTTACTGATTTGTACAACACCCTGGCTCAGGGCGGGGTTTGGCAGGGTGAGATTTGCAACCGCGCCAAGGACGGTCGTCTCTACTGGATTCGTGCGACGATCATGTCCTATCTGGACGAGAACGCCCTGCCCACCCAATACGTCGCCGTCAGCAGCGACATCACCCAGCGCAAGGCCACCGAGCTTGAGCTGCAAAAGTACCGCGACCACTTGGAGTCTCTGGTTGAGCAAAAAACGGCCGACTTGCAAGCGTCACTGAGCGCGTTAAACGTCAGCGAAGCCAAGCATCGGCGTCTGATCGAAAACAGTCACGACATCATTTACATCGTCGATCAGACCGGTACGATGAGCTTTATGTCGCCCAGCTTTGCGGTCATGATGGGCTATCCGGTAGGTGACGTGCTGGGGCGGCCCTTTGCGTCGATCATCCACCCGGACGACCTGGCCGTGTGCATGACAGTGATGCAGAAAGCGATGGCAACAGGCCGGTTCGTTCAGGGACTGGAATTCAGGATGCGGCACATCGACGGCAGTTGGCATTGGTTTAATTCCAACGGTGTCGCGATCAAAGACGATGCCGGCCAAGTGCAAGAGTTTGAAGGCACCGCCAGCGACATCACGCAACGCAAGCTGGCCCAGCAAGCGCTTAATTCATCGGTGGCACTGCTCAACGCCACGCTTGAATCCATCCACGAGGGCATTGTGGTGGTCGATACGCAGGGCGCGGTCACGCAATGGAATCGCCAATTTGTCGCCCTGTGGCAAGCTCCGCCCGATCTGATCAGCACCCCTGATGCCACCAGGATATCGGCCCACATGGCTGCACAGACGGTAGAACCCGAGGCATTTTTGCAGACCATGGCGGGTATCAACCAGCACCCTGAGAAGACACTGCACCAGACGATCAAACTGCTTGACGGCAGGGTCTTCATGTGCAGCTCCAGGCCGCAGATGATCGGCAAAGTGGTGGCCGGCAGGGTGTGGTCGTATGCCGATATCTCTGAGCTGGAACACCAAAAAGAAGCCCTCAAACTGATCGAAAAGCGCTTTGAACTGGCGGTGGATGGCGCAGATATTGGCATCTGGGACATCAACTTTGCCACCGGTGTGGTCTATAACTCTCCTCGCATGTGGCAAATGCTGGGCTACAGCGATGATGAATTTACCCCCAGCCTGGCCGCCTGGGAAGCCTTGGCTTTTCAGGGCGACTTTGCGCCCGTCATGGAGGCTCTGCTCACCAGTCTTGAAAGCCCCTGGCAGGCTATCAAACTCGTCACACGCTATCGGCATCGCGATGGTTCATGGCACTGGATTGCGGTCAATGGCAGGGCATCGGCCGACGAAACCGGCCACGTCACCCGTGTGACGGGCACCCACACCGACATCACCGACCGCAAAAAAATGGAGGCCGCGCTCTACGCATCGCAGCTTAATCTTGAATCCCTGACCAACTCTGTGCCTGGAGCGGTCTATCAGTTTCAGGTGGGGCCAACCGGACGCTGGAAATTTGTCTTTATCAGCAAAGGGGTTGAGTCGCTCTATGAGGCCCACGCCAAAGAGGTCTTGTTTGACCACAAAGTGCTGACCGACTGCATACTGCCTGAGGACCGTGAGGCCCACCGGCAGTCCATCCTGGCGTGTTCTGCGGCGCTGTGCATCTGGGACCATGATTTCAGAATACAAACACGCACTGGCATCATCAAGTGGATCAGGGGCAGGGCCACGCCCAAACGACGTGCCGACGGCACTGTTTTTTGGAATGGCATTTTGAGCGACGTGACCGAGAGCAAGCGCACCGAGCAAGCTGCCCAGGCCGCCAATCTGGCCAAATCCGAGTTTTTAGCCAACATGAGCCACGAGATCCGTACCCCCATGAACGGTGTGGTGGGCATGGTCGATATCCTGCAACAAACCCCGCTACAGCCCGAACAGCGCAAAATGCTGGGCATCATCGCGCAGTCGTCCCAGTCATTGCTGCTGGTTTTGAACGACATTCTGGACTATTCCAAGATTGAGGCAGGCAAACTGGCTGTCGAACGGATTCCGACACCGTTGCTGGACGTGTCGCAAAGCGTGGTGCAACTGATGCACAGCACGGCACAGGCCAAATCCATCGACCTGTCGGTCTGGATGTCTCCGGACTTGCCATACGCCATCTATTCTGACCCCACCCGCCTTCGCCAAGTCCTGCTTAACCTGGTAGGCAACGCCATCAAATTTACCCATTCACAACCGAGTCGCCCGGGCTGCGTGGCGCTGCGCATTGAACCCGGTGTGCTCACCCATGGTCAGGACGGCGTGCTGCTGCGCGTCATCGACAACGGCATTGGCATACCGCCAGAGGTCATCGCCAAACTGTTTCAGCCCTTCACCCAGGCCGATACCAGCACCGCCCGCCAGTTTGGTGGCACCGGTCTTGGCCTGTCCATCAGTTTGCGTCTGGTGTCGTTGATGGGCGGCGAGCTTAATGTTGAGAGCACCCATGGCCAAGGATCCCAATTCACAGTGGCTTTGCCACGGCTGGAAGCACCATGGTCTGCCACTTTGGCACAGGATGATGTTCCTTTACCCTCTGTTTCTGCTCATTCTGCTCATTCCGCACTTTCCGATCTTTCCGATCTTTCCGGCAAGAGCACAGCCCCCGACATCGAACAAGCCTGCCAGGGCCGTCGCTTGATTTTGTTGGCCGAGGATAACGAGACCAACAGTGACATCCTGCAAACCCAGTTGCGTCTCTTGGGCTATGCCTCAGAGGTGGCCCATGACGGCAGACAGGCCCTGGCGATGTGGCAAACAGGCCGCTATGCCTTGCTGCTGACCGACTGCCACATGCCGCTGATGGATGGTTTTGAACTGACTGCAGCCATTCGCCTGACTGAGGCCAAGGGAACGCGTTTGCCGATCATCGCCGTCACTGCCAACGCCATGCAGGGCGAGGCCGATCGTTGCCTGAGCTGCGGCATGGATGATTACTTGCGCAAACCTCTTCGCCTTCAAGATCTAGGCCCCGTGTTGCACAAATGGCTGCCTTTGCCGCCCACTGCTAGGGCACTGACTTTGACGGAACTGGACTGCGACGATGGCACAGATCATCCCCCTGAAACGCCACACCAGCCCATCGTCTGGAACCACCGCACCTTGGAGCAACTGGTGGGCCACGGCCCTGATATGCATCAGATGCTGCTGAGAAAATTTTTAAAACATGCCTCCAATCAGGTCAGCAGCATCTGGAATGCCGTCCAGTCCGGCCAGTTTGACAATGCGGTCGATGTTGCGCACACACTGAAATCGTCCGCCCACTCTGTGGGTGCCCTGGCCTTGGGTGATCTGTGCTTGCGGATCGAAAGCGCCGGCAGGGCCGGTGATGATGCCACCTGTCGTGCGCTGGTGGCGGTGCTGCCTGACAGCTTTGCACTGGTTCAAGACCACATCCTGGCCCATCTGGATACCCACGAAAACACGGGCTGATGACGGGCTGATGACGGGCTGATGACGGGCTGATGACGGGCTGATCAGCGGGGTGCATCGTACAGATCGGACTCGCCCGGGGGCCGGTCCTTGAAGCGCTTATGCACCCAGTAGTACTGGTCCGGCATGGTGTCGATCAACGTCTGAAGTTGGACATTCATCTGCGCAGTATCGGCGGCAACGTCACCCGTTGGAAAGTTGGGCCACACAGGCAGGACATCCACCGTGTAGCCCACAGCGGTCATGCGGGTGATCACCGGGACCACTTTGGCCCGCCCCAAACGTGCAAAGCGAGGCAAACTGGGCAGTGTGGCGGTGCTAACCCCGTAAAACGGTACAAACAGAGAGTCTTGCGGGCCAAAGTCCATGTCTGGCAACAGGTACAAAGGCGCACCCGTTCGCAGGGAAGCCACAATGTGACGGACACCTTGTGCCCTGCCAAAGAGCTGCACATCGCCAAAACGCTTGCGGCCCGCCAAAATCCAGGCATCCATCACCTGGTTGCTTTGGTCGGTGTAAATGGTGGTCCACCGACGGGGCAAGCCCTGCGTGAGGGCCGTCCAGCCGGCATCCAAGCCTACAAAGTGCGGTGCAAAAACCACCACAGGGTCTGTGCCGGCAAGCTGGTCCACAGCCCCCGTTACCCGCAACCTGGCCCGCAGCAAGTCGGGTGACCCCCGCCACAGCCAGCCCCTGTCCAGCCACGCCTGGGCAAACCGGACAAACACGGCACGGGTGAGAACACGCACCTGCACAGCCGTCAAGTGCGAAAAGCACAAACGTAAATTGACCTGCACCACGTGACGGCGCGACGGCACCACAAGGTAAAGCAGCCATCCCAGCAAGCGCCCCAACAGCCGAACCCATGGCAGGGGCAAATACCCGATGACGATCAAGCCTGCAATGCTGAAACGGCTAAACATGGAAAGCAAATCAGAGAGGGTCCGCGTGAACACATGACAATCAATCTACAAAAAGTTACATACCTCATAAATCAACGACAAACGCATCCAGTGCAGTAAAGACGGGCATGATCGCCATTTTTTTCATTATAATGATGTATGAAACTTATTTTTTGTCTCAGGGAATAGACAACGCTGGGTGGGATGCGGGCGTTAGAGGGTGTCCCATAGAGCTTAAGGAAACTGAATTTACCAAAGTACCGTTTCAATCGCGGGCAAGCCCGCTCCCACAACCGAAATTGCCGAATGCTCCGTAGGAGCGGGCTTGCCCGCGATGGATGGCAGCGTGTAGGTCGGTCGGTACTTTAGCAATTTCCATCTCCCTTAAGTGTTTGCCTCAACTTTAGACACACAGCATGTCTCCCGCCACTCCCAACCAAATTGATGAAAATGGCAATAACGATTCAAAACATGACTGGCTACCGGTAAGTTAGTGACCATAAGTTAAATACGTTAAAATCTGAGATTATATTTTGACCCAAAGTTATCCAAAATTTCCTGTACATCCGATTTTAGCATCTCGTGAGTTCGGCATTTGACTTGCATCCATGTGTATTTCATATTGTTAGGACTTACGCAAATCATTAAATAATTTACAAAAGCAATAGAAAAATGTTTATAAAAATGCATTTTACTTGCTTTTTTGATGACGTTAAATGTTATAATGCCACTTGTTATACGCAAGGAGTATAAAGCAAGCGCCAACACGTCTAGACTATTGTCAATATTTACTTTCAACGCAGATTAACTACACCATAACAAATTATGCAGATCACGTCAATAATTTTAGTCATGATGCAATTAACCGATATTTACAAAATGACAAAATGACTGCTCGAATTATTTGGGAGCATGTTAAAGGAGACATCATCCAGTCGCCTCGAGGATGCATTGTTTTCGATGATTCAGTATTAGATGAAAATTACTCTCACAAAATTGAACTAGTCAAGCTCCAATATAGTGGCAATGCACATGGATTGATTAATGGCATTGGTATGGTCAACTGCCTCTACGTTAATCCAGATAGCGGTCAGTATTGGATTGTTGACTACCGTATTTATGACCCTGACAAAGATGGAAAGACCAAGCTAGATCATGTCAGAGAGATGCTGATTGCACGTAACCGTTTAGACCCCCATGCCAAATGCAGTCACTCCAGTGGTGGCAAACAACAGTCGTCATTCCCGCGAAGGCGGGAATCCAGTGTATTTGGGTATTCATGGATGCACAGGAAGTCTGGATTCCCGCCTTCGCGGGAATGACGGTGAGGGGGGTCTAAACAGTTACGATTGCACTGGTAGGTGGCAAGCGTGTCACCTTCGATCGGGTGCTGATGGATAGCTGGTACGGTTCAAAAGAGCTGCTGCTGTTCATTGAGAGCTTGAACAAGTTCTACTACGTGCCACTCAAGTGCAACAGACAGGTTGACGACAGTGGTGGCGTATTGAAATACAAACGTGTTGATGAGATAATCTGGAACTCCATTGATCTAACGTTCGGCAAAAGAATCAAACTCAAAGGTTTTCCTAAAGAACACAAAGTGAAATTATTCCGGGTCGTGGTTTCAGAAAGCCACACGGATTGGGTCATTACCAATGACTTATCTCAAAACTCGACAAATGCTACACGAGATGTGTGTGCCATTCGTTGGAAGATTGAGCAGTTTCACAGAGAACTAAAACAATTAACCGGTGTTGAAAAATTCCAATGCAGAAAAGGACGAATACAAAGAAACCATATTGCATGTGCTGTGCTTGTTTGGATTAGATTGACTGAACTGGCACGTAAGTCGGCTACAACGGTTTACCAAGTTAAGAAAAATATGCTGTCGGATTACTTGCGTCG
>CAIJOK010000139.1 GCA_903822205.1 uncultured beta proteobacterium
ACGGTTATGAGCATTACGAAACCTCTGGCTTTGCTAAACCGGGTAAGCAATGTCGCCACAATCTCAACTATTGGACATTTGGTGACTACCTGGGAGTTGGTGCGGGCGCACATAGTAAATTGAGCTTCCACGACAAGATTATTCGACAAACACGCCATAAACATCCTAATCGATATTTAGAACATGCGATCAAAGGCGAGGCGGTCGACAGCGAGTGGGCCATTCCACGTGAGGAGCTAGGCTTTGAGTTTATGATGAACACGCTTCGCTTAATAGAGGGAACCCCTTTAAGTTTGTTGGAGCAACGCACTGGCCTTAAGATGAACACCCTTGCAAAACAGCTAAGCGCCGCAGAAAAAAAAGGACTGCTCACGCAATCCCTCGACACTCAGAACCAGATCATAATTCAACCCACACTCATGGGGCAGCGTTTTCTCAATGAGCTCTTGCAGATGTTTCTTTAATTAGATCACCCGACCGCTCTCTAGCGACCAAGCAACAACTCAAATTAAATCAATATTGGCTAAGATCATTTTGGCATGGTCTTGAATAAGCTGCTGGTCCTCAGTGCTAATCTTCGATAAATTGGCGGTCATCAATCGGGTACGAGGATTTTGATTAAATGCCGATTGATGGTTAATCAAAAAATTCCAATACAAATTGGTCATCGGGCAGGCTTGCTCACCATATCTCACCTCTGGTTTATATTGGCATCGATCACAATAATTACTCATACGCTTAACATAAGCACCACTCGCAATATAAGGCTTACTTGTGAAACGGCCACCGTTAGCAAAAAGTGCCATACCAACCACATTGGGTAACTCAACCCACTCAATCGCATCAACATAGATGGCGAGATACCAATCAGAAACTTGTTGTGGCAACACCTCGGCAAGCAAGGCAAAATTACCGGTAACTTGACCGCGAGGGGTATATATTCAAGTCAAATAAAAATCCCTTAAGAGCCTATTACCCCGCTACGGTGATCCGATTTACCTCGGCCTGGCTGGTCAGGCCCTGCTGCACCATGTCCTGGGCAGATTCACGCAGCAGCCGTGTGCCGCGTGCTCTGGCAGCTTCTTTGATGGCACGCACCGGCGCACGACCGGCGATCAGCTCTCGCAGTTCATCGTCCAGCACCAGACACTCGCCTATCGCACGTCGCCCCTTGTAGCCCGTGCTGCGGCAATCCGTGCAACCCTTGCCGGCGCAGTGGGTGCAAAACACACGCACCAGACGCTGCGCCACGATGCCATTCAACGCCGACACAAAGGTATAGGGGTCAACCTGCATGTGCTCAAAGCGCCCCAACACATCAAACACATTGTTGGCATGGACGGTCGAAAATACCAGATGCCCAGTCAGTGCCGCTTGTACCGCGATCTGGGCCGTGTCGGGGTCGCGAATTTCGCCCACCATGATCTTGTCGGGGTCATGCCGCAGGATGGACCGCAGACCGCGTGCAAAGCTTAAACCCTTGCGTTCATTGACCGGGATTTGCAACACCCCAGGCACTTGGTATTCAACGGGGTCTTCGATGGTGATGATTTTGCTGGCACCGTCGTTGATCTCGGAGATGGCGGCGTACAGCGTGGTGGTCTTGCCGCTGCCGGTAGGGCCGGTGATCAGCAACATGCCATGCGGCTGCTTTGCCAGGTGGCGAATGATGCACATGGGGTGGGCATCAAAGCCCAGGTGGTCCAGCGTCAGACCGGCGATCTGGTCGCTCAAATGTTCTTTGTCCAAGATGCGGATGACGGCATCTTCACCATAGACGCTGGGCATGATCGACACCCTGAAGTCAATATCGCGGTCCCGGATGCGAACCCTGAATCGCCCGTCCTGGGGCGTGCGCCGCTCAGTGATGTCCAGTTCAGCCATCACCTTGACGCGCGAAATGGCCTGTTCATTCAACTCAAGCCCGGGCACCTTGCCGGCCAACACGATCACACCGTCGATCCGGTACTTGACCACCAGGCCGGTGGCAGCGGCCTCTAGGTGAATGTCCGAGGCCCCTGCACCCATGGCATCAAACAAGGTGGAATTGATCAGGCGGATCACGGGGCTGGCCGTCTCGTCAATGCGCGAGAGTGAGATTTCTTCGACCCCCGACTGACGCGCAGCCTCCGTAAAGCCGTGGTCCAAAATGCCGGGCAAAGCTGAGGCGGCTGACTCTAAGCGCGCCAAAACGCCTTGCAGCGCGGACTCAGGCAGCAGCTCACGCGCAATCAGCGCAATGCCGTGGGAATCAGCCCAGCGTTGCAGGGCAAGGTCAGTGGGGTTGGCAAACCACAGCACCAGACTATTCTGATCATCCTGACGACGGACAACCAACGCGGACAGACGGCGGCAGTCTGGCAAGCTCAGCACGTCCAGCGCCGGTATCAGTGTCGATGCCAAAGGGGTGTGGGCATCGACGTGAACGACGGGGTAATGAAAAATCTGGCCCAGCGACTGCATCACCTGATGCGTGCTCATACCGGACAGACGGGCTAAGGCAGCATCCAGGGCCACATGCGGGTCACGGCCTTGCTGCCAGGCCTGGCGAATTTGGGCAGGAGTGAAGGCGTTAGAAACCACGTCAGATGACACAAAACGGGTGCGACAAAGGCAACGGCCCTGTGGAACCGTTCACAGTCAAGAAACCAAGCCTTGCACGAGGGCTTGCCTCAAGGGTTTGCTTTAGGGCGCATTCGAATCCTGCGGTGCTTCGGGCGCATTGGCGACAGCCCCCGGCACACGGCGGGCACCGTCAAAACGGCGGCTCCAGTAGCCCAGATTCATGCTATCAATCCTGACCTCGGAACCTGGCCTGGGTGAATGGATAAATTCATCGTTGCCTAGGTAAATTCCGACGTGGCTAAAAGCCCTGCGCATGGTATTAAAAAAGACAAGGTCGCCGGGTTGCAGCTCAGACTTGTCAATTTGTTCTGTGATGGCGGCTTGTTGTGATGCCTTGTGCGGAAGCAGTTGGCCCAGGGTTTGGATATAGATGGCGCTGACAAAACCGCTACAGTCAAAGCCGGTTTTGGCGTTGGTACCGCCGCGCCGGTAGGGCGCACCCACAAAACTGATGGCGTGACGCACCAGGTCAGATGCCGTACGACCGACGCTTAGCCGAACCTGATCCATCTGTGACAGCAAGCCGTTGCCTTCAGGAACATAAGCGGGGTCGTCAGGTGTCAAGGCATCCGTTGGAGCGGCACGGGCCGATACAGCGACCAGCAGGGTGAGAAACAGAAGGGCAAGTTGGGCGGCAAGTTTGATCGGCATTGATGTGGAATGTGCGTAAAAAAGAGGGGCTTGTCCAAATTTTTTGAAGGGGCGAGTGTAAATGGCACATTGGGGCATCATCAGCCCCTACCTGATAAAAACTGATAAAAACTGATAAAAACTGCGTTACACATGATGCCATGTGAGGGGTTCGTGTGAAAATCCGCCCCTTTTTTTGGCTGGTTGATGCAGACACAGCAGCAGAAGATACAGATGCAGACAGCACAATTTTTGGAGAACTTGCTATGACGCGCGATGCAAACGATGCCGCTACCGTGATTTTGCGAATGGACTATCAACCACCGGCCTTCTGGATCGACCATGTTGATCTGACACTCGACCTTGACCCTGCCAAAACCCGTGTCCTCAACAAGATGACGATCCGCCGCAACCCCGATGTTGCGGCGCAGGCCTTGCGGCTGGACGGCTGCGATCTGGACTTGGCCAGGGTGCGTGTCAATGGGGCCGCTACGTCGTTTAGGCTGGATGGCAGCGTGTTGGTGCTGGCCAATCTGCCGCCCGATGGCAGCTTTGAGCTTGAGATTTTCAACACATGCTCGCCCATCCTCAACACCCGTCTGATGGGCTTGTACGTCAGCCATGGCACTTTTTTTACGCAATGCGAGGCCGAGGGTTTTAGGCGCATCACCTACTTTTTGGACAGACCCGATGTCATGTCTTGCTATACCGTCACGCTGCGGGCCGACCGGGCCCAATACCCGGTGTTATTAAGCAATGGCAACTTGGCCGCCAGCGGCTTGCTGGACGATGGCCGCCACTTTGCCACCTGGGTTGACCCACACCGCAAGCCTTGCTATTTGTTTGCCTTGGTGGCAGGGCATCTGGCCTGCCGTGAGCAGCGCATCACTACTCGCTCTGGCTCAGAGCATCTGTTGCAGGTCTATGTACGCCCGGCCGACATAGACAAGACCGAACACGCCCTGAATGCCCTGATCAAGGCCATCGTCTGGGACACCCTGCGCTTTGGACTGACGCTTGACCTGGATCGCTTCATGATCGTCGCCACCAGTGACTTCAACATGGGGGCGATGGAAAACAAGGGACTGAATATTTTCAATACCCAATACGTGCTGGCCAGCCAGGCCACGGCCACAGATGCCGACTTTGCCAATGTGACAGCCGTGGTGGGGCATGAGTATTTTCATAACTGGACGGGCAACCGCGTCACCTGTCGCGACTGGTTTCAGTTGAGCCTGAAAGAGGGGCTGACCGTATTTCGTGATCAAGAGTTCAGTATGGACTTGTGCGCCGATGCCCCAGGCCGTGCGGTCAAACGGATCGAAGACGTGCGGGTCTTGCGCACCGTGCAGTTTGCCGAGGACGCAGGCCCCATGGCCCACCCTGTGCGGCCCGACAGCTATGTGGAGATCAACAACTTTTACACTGTCACAGTCTATGAAAAAGGGGCCGAGGTGGTCAGGATGATGCAAACCCTGGTGGGCCAATCGGGTTTTGCCAAAGGCATGACGCTGTATTTTGAACGCCATGACGGCCACGCCGTGACCTGTGATGACTTTGTGCAGGCCATTGCCGATGCCAACCCCGCATCTGCCCTGACGCTGCATCTGCCGCAATTCAAACTTTGGTACAGCCAGGCAGGCACCCCCCGTCTGACGGCCCGTGGCCTGTACGACGCACAGGCGCAGCGCTACACGCTAGATTTTTCACAAAGCTGCCCGGCCACATCTGGCCAAAGCGGAAAAAGCGGAAAAAGTGACAACCAGCCTTTTGTGATCCCCATCAGTCTGGGGCTGGTGGATGCCAGCGGCCGATCCCTGCGGGTGGATGCAGACATCGACACTCATACCCACACCGATACCTCTACCGGCCATAACAGCCTCCTGATGGTAGTGACGCATGCGCAGCAGTCCATCACGTTTGACAACATGGCCACAGAGCCAGTCCCGTCCATTTTGCGTGGCCTGTCTGCGCCGGTCATTTTGGACTTTGACTACACCGATGCCCAACTGCTCATTTTGCTAGAACACGACCCCGACCCCTTTAATCGCTGGGAGGCCGGACAGCGTTTGGGCCTGCGTTGCGCCATGCAAGCCATCGCTAATGAGGAAGGCCGGACGAGCAATATCGGCCCAAACAACTCCAGTGAGCCACGTGACCCAAGTGACCCAAGTGACCCAAGCGTTTTAACCCAAGCGTTTATATCCGCCATGCGGTCGGTTTTGCGCCACCCCACGCTGGACGCAGCCTTTAAGGAACTGGTGCTTACCCTGCCGTCAGAAACCTACATCGCGGAGCAGCTTGATAGGGTCGATCCACAGCAATTGCACCGTATGCATACCGCCATGCGCAGCCAATTGGCCACAGCCCTGCAACCGGACTGGCAATGGGCGTATGAGACACATGCAAGTCATCGCAACGGTGCGGGCGGCTACCAAACCGATGCGCAGTCCACCGGCAGACGCGCTCTGGCCGGGCTGGCACTGCACCATCTTTGCCTGGCGGCTTGCAGTTCAAACGATGCAGTGTGGCCCGGCAAAACCTGGCAACAGTTCAAGGATGCAGGCAACATGACCGACCGCTGGAATGCCCTGAGCGCTTTGGTTCACAGCGGTCACCCGTTGGCCGACAAAGCGCTGGCGCGTTTTTATGCTCAGTACCACACCGATGATCTGGTGCTGGATAAATGGTTTGCGCTACAGGCGGGTGCTTGCGACCGAGGCGGCCAGGTGCTGCCACTGGTGCGCCAATTGCTGACGCACAAGGACTTTCATTTGCACAACCCCAACCGCGCCCGCAGCGTGATCTTTAGCTACTGCTGTCGCAACTTTGGGGCCTTTCATCGCACCGATGCGGCAGGCTATGCATTTTGGAGCGAGCAAGTCTTGGCGCTGGATGCCATCAACCCCCACGTTGCCGCCCGGCTGGCGCGTGCGATGGATCGGTGGAACAAACTGGCTGATCCCTACCGCAGCGATGCCCACCAGGCGCTTTTGCGCGTTGCCGCCCATGGCAAGCTAAGCCCGGACGTACGGGAGGTCGTATCGCGGGCACTGACATATCCACCCGCTCTACAGTGAACCCCGAATTGAAGACAAAAAATTAAGGTAACTACTCAGGTCTCCACAAACGAACAAGCGACAATCGCCACAAATGCTAGACCTTCCCGACCTTTCTGAACTCAGTTCACTGCAAAAAGACGATTTGATCAGATCGTTATGGCCATTGCAGCAGAAAGTGCAAGACCTCACATTGCAACTTGCAGAACTTCAATCTCGTCTCAACCTCAACAGCCGCAATTCAAGCAAGCCCCCATCAAGTGACGGCTTGAACAAACCGGCCCCAAAGTCATTGCGTGTTGCAAGACAAAACCCGACAGGTGGGCCAAAAGGTCACACTGGCAGCACCTTAAAACAATCCGCAAATCCCGACAAAATTGTTATCCACGGCGTACCCACGCTGTGCCAGGCGTGTCAGAAAACACTACCTCCGGCGTATATGGCAGAAGCCCGCCAAGTCTATGATTTGCCCGAAGTGAAATGCGAAGTCACCGAACATCAGGCAATGCGAACAGTCTGTAGCTGTGGGCGTGTCCACACTGGGGAATTCCCGGTCGGGGTAACCGCTACCGTTCAATACGGTCCACGTGTGCAAGCTGCGATGGCGCATCTCAACCAAAACCACGCAGTGCCATTGCAGCGCACAGCCGTACTGATGGAAGACTTCTTTGACCTCCAAGTCGAACAGGCCGTGCGCATGCCAAAGGTGAAGCAGAAAGTCTCTGGCGGCTTTCCAGGGTTCTACGCCTCAGCCGAGCTTCGGTTGAATTTTGTCCGGCTGCATCAGGGGGGCTGAGTAGTTACCAAATAACAAGTACAAGTACATGCCCATGCCGACCTACGGATATTGCTATGATTTTTGATTTCTATTACATCACCTTGATACCTCACTGCAAGAAAACAGCAACCCCAATGGCGATAAGTACCCTACAGTGATGACTTTGCTGGCTTTTTTGGTGGCGCTGGCCCTGCTGATCGCGGTTCATGAGTATGGCCACTACCGCGTGGCACTGGCTTGCGGTGTGCGGGTGCTGCGCTTTTCAATCGGTTTTGGCAAACCGCTTCTGCGCTGGCAGTCCGGGGCATCTGGTACTGAATGGGTGATCGCGGCCATTCCGTTGGGCGGGTTTGTCAAGATGCTTGACGAGCGCGAGGCCCCCGTCGATCCATCCCTGCGGCATTTGGCATTCAATACCCAGGCGTTGCACCGCCGTGCCGCGATCGTCGCAGCCGGACCTTTGGCTAATCTGCTTTTGGCGGTTGTCTTGTATTCGGTCGTCCACTGGATCGGTGTTGATCAGCCTGCGGCTATTTTGGCCCCGCCCCCTGCGGTGTCGGTGGCTAGGCAAGCCGGTCTGATCGGGGGCGAGCATGTACTGCGTGCGGGTACAGAAGGCGCGTCGCCCAATGCCGTGGCCTCGTTTGAAGACCTGCGATGGCTGTTAACCCGCGCTGCACTGGATGGTCAGGATGTCACCTTGGAAGTCGCCGTGCCCCAGACTGGCCGTGAGCGCACCGTGCTTTTGCCGTTGTCTGGTTTGGTCGTCACCGAGGTGGACGCACGGTTATTTGACCAGATCGGCATCACAGGCCCTTTGACTTTGCCTGTCATGGGCGACATTCTGCCCGATGGGGCGGCTGCGCGGGCCGGTTTGCAGTCTGGCGACCACGTGCAGCAGGTGGACGACACCGTCATCACGGATGGACAGCAATTGCGGCAATTGATACGCACCAGTGTCTCTGCTGCATCCAGCGCTTTATCGGGCATCGTCCCCCGTCAAACCTGGACGGTATTGCGGCAGGGGAATGTGCTGCGTTTGATGGTCACGCCAGCAGTGGTCACTGAAGGTGATCGCACGGTGGGGCGCATCGGCGCTTACATTGGGTCACCGCCGCAGACTGTGCTGGTGCGTTACGGTGTATTCGATGGGGTGTGGCGGGCGGCAATCAGAACGTGGGGCATGTCGGTTTTGACGCTTCAGATGATGGGCAAAATGCTGACAGGACAGGTGTCTGTCAAGCAGATCAGCGGGCCGCTGACCATCGCCGACTATGCCGGAAAGTCTGCGGACATGGGCCTGACCCCGTATTTGGTTTTTTTGGCGGTCATCAGCGTCAGCCTGGGGGTTTTGAATTTGCTGCCCTTGCCGGTCTTGGACGGTGGTCACCTGATGTATTATCTTTGGGAGGGTATCACCGGTAAACCTGTGTCAGACAGGTGGCTGGAGCGCTTGCAACAAGGCGGTATTGCGGTGTTGGCGGCCATGATGTCCATCGCAATTTATAACGACATCGCCCGTTTGTTTGGCTAAGGTGATGCCGGTTTGTTTCTTGGGTGTCTGTAGGTGTACGCAGGTGAAGATAGGCATCTGTTACGTGGGCATCTGTCTTGTTGATTGATGATCAAAAAATGCAATTGAATCGTTTGGCGAATTGTTTGGCGAATTGTTTGGGTACGAGGACGCTGATAGCGTTGTTCGTTGGGGTGTTGGCTACCTGTCCGGTCTGGGCGGTTTATCCTTTTACGGTTCGCGACATTCGCCTTGAAGGCCTGCAACGTGTTGAGCCAGGCACCGTTTTTGTGTCGCTGCCGGTGCGTGTGGGCGATGTCTATGATGACGACAAAGGGTCGGCGGCCATTCGTGCGCTGTTTGGCCTGGGTTTGTTCAAAGACGTGCGAATCGATGTCAATGGCGATGTGTTGATCATCGTGCTTGAAGAACGTCCCACTGTGGCCAAGCTAGAGTTTGTGGGTGTCAAGGAGTTTGACAAGGACGTTCTGGTCAAGGCCCTGCGGGATGTGGGCCTCGCAGACGGCAGACCCTTTGACAAGGCCCAGATGGACAGGGCCGAGCAAGAACTGAAGCGTCAGTACATCAACCGTAGCCTGTACGCCGCGCAGGTGGTCACCACGGTGACACCGATCGAGCGCAACCGCGTCAATCTCACCTTTACCGTGTCCGAGGGTGACCCCGCCAAAATCAGCGAAATCCACATCATTGGCAACAAAGCCTTTGATGAATCAACCCTGAGGGGCCTGTTTGATCTGGACACGGGTGGCTGGTTAAGCTGGTACACCAAATCCAACCGCTATGCACGCACCAAGCTTAACGCTGACATCGAAACCTTGCGCTCGTATTACCTGACCCGTGGTTACCTTGAGTTCAAAATTGACTCAACCCAAGTGGCCATTTTGCCCAACAAGACCGACATCGGCATCACCGTCAACATCTCAGAGGGCGAGCGTTTCATCGTCAGCAGCGTCAAACTGGCAGGCAACTACCTGGGCCGCGACGACGAGTTCAAATCGTTGATCACCATTCGCCCGGGGCAGGCTTACAACGGCGACGAGGTTGCCCAGACCACCAAGGCATTTACCGACCATTTTGGCAAGTTTGGCTACGCTTTTGCCCGCATTGAGCCTAGGCCTGACATCGATCGCGTCAATAACCGTGTCGCATTGGTGTTGCAGGCTAACCCTTCGCGGCGTGCTTATGTTCGCAAAATCAACGTGGCTGGCAACACACGCACCCGCGATGTCGTGGTCAGGCGCGAGTTTAGGCAGCTTGAGTCTGCTTGGTACGACGGCGACAAGATCAAGCTGTCACGTGACCGGGTCGATCGTTTGGGTTACTTTGGCGAGGTTGCTATCGATACCCAAGAAGTCGCTGGTGCGCCCGATCAAGTGGATTTGACGATCAATGTGACCGAAAAACCCACTGGCAGCCTCACCCTGGGGGCTGGCTTTTCTAGCAGTGACGGCCTGGGCCTGTCATTTGGTCTGAAACAGGACAACGCTTTTGGCTCTGGCAACTCGCTGGGCATTCAAGTCAATACCAGCAAGATTAACCGCGTGGTGGTGCTGAGCACCACCGACCCCTACTTTACTGCCGACGGTGTATCGCGCACGATCGATGTCTATCACAAGACCAGCAGTCCGTATCAAGACCAAAACTATTACCAGTTGATCACTACCGGCGGCAGTCTGCGTTTTGGTGTGCCATTTACCGAGATCGATACGATTTATTTTGGCGCTGGGGCCGATCAGACTCAAATCGTGCCAGGCACCTTGCTGCCAACGACCTACATGGTTTATGCCAATGAGTTCGGCTATACCAGTACATCCTTGCCTTTGACCGTAGGCTGGGCGCGTGACAGTCGCGACAGCGCCATGGCACCCACTTCGGGCCGAATGCAGCGTGCCAACGGCGAATGGTCGTTTGCCGGTGATGCCCGTTATGTGCGCGCTACTTACCAATTTCAGCAGTTTGTGCCCTTGAGCAAAAAGTACACGGCAGCCCTGAATGCCGAGCTGGGTGCGGGTCAGGCATCAGGTGGGAACTCCTATCCTGTCTTCAAAAACTTTTACGGTGGTGGCTTGGGTTCGGTGCGCGGCTTTCAACAAGGCAGCTTTGGGCCACAGGATTTGAGCGGTTCGTACTTGGGGGGAACACACAAGGTCAACATCAACGCAGAAGTACTGACACCGTTCCCCGGGGCCGGCAATGACCGCACCTTGCGCCTCTATGGCTTTGTGGATGCCGGCATGGTAGGGGGCGACGGCAGTGGGCTGGCCATCAATGCCAATGCCAACAGCGTGCGGTCGTCCATGGGGGTTGGCATCAGTTGGATTTCACCGGTAGGGCCGTTGCGACTGGCCTTTGCCAAGCCCGTACGTAGCTTTGACGGCGATAAAATTCAAGCCATGCAATTTCAAATCGGGACCAGTTTCTAATGAACCAATTTTTTTATTCCACCCGTGTCAGTGTCGCCGCTTGGCTTTTCTCCGGCTTTTTGTTGTCGGTTCAAGCTCAGGAAACCCACATCGGTTTTGTTAGCACTGACCGCATCCTTAAAGAGGCCAACACCGCCAAGTCAGCGCAGACCAAGCTAGAGCAAGAATTTTCAAAGCGAGAAAAAGAGCTGGTGGACATCGGTGCATCCATCAAGACTGCGGCTGACAAATTTGAGCGCGAAGCCGCCACTCTGCCTGAGACCCAACGCCAGTTGCGCCAAAAGCAATTGGTTGAGCAAGACCGTGACTTTCAAAGAAAACGCCGCGAATTCACCGAGGACTTGAACGCTCGCAAAAATGAAGAACTGCAATTGGTCATTCAGCGTGCCAACAAAGTCATCAAAGACGTTGCAGTGGCTGACAAATATGACTTTGTCTTTCAGGACGCTGTCTATGTCAATCCCAAACACGATATCACCGACAAGGTGCTCAAAGCCCTGAACGCCACAAAATAAACGCAGTGTGGCTCTTCGTTTAGGCGCGATCGTCGGGGCACTTGAAGGGCTTGTTGGGGGCCGCCTGTATGGCAACGGTGACCTTGTCATCACAGCGTTGTCACCCCTGGACAGCGCACAAGCGCAGCATTTAAGTTTTTTGTCCCACCCCAAATACCAAAACCAGTTGGCTTTGTCGCAGGCCGGTTGCGTTATCGTCAGCCCTGCGTTTAAAGATCTCGCCAAGGCACGTGGTGCTTGCATTGTGACGGAAGACCCTTACTATTACTTTGCACGGGTCACGCAGCTTTGGCGGCAAACTCTGCCCAAGCCTGACAATACGGTTCACATCCACCCCAGTGCCCTGGTCAGCCCGCAGGCGGTGGTACACCCTAGCGCTCGGATTGGCCCCCTGTGCGTCCTTGAAAATGGTGCGGTCATCGGCGCAAACAGTGTGCTTGCCTCCCGCATCACCATCGGCCAAAACTGCGGGGTGGGTGACCGTTGCATTCTGCACAGCGGGGTTGTCATTGGGGCCGATGGTTTTGGTTTTGCACCCCATGCCGGTGTCTGGGAAAAGATTGAACAACTGGGCGCGGTGCGCATTGGTCATGATGTTGAAATCGGGGCCAATACCTGCATTGACCGCGGAGCCTTGCAAGACACGGTGATCGAAGACGGTGTCAAACTCGACAACCTGATCCAAATCGGACACAACGTGCATATCGGTGCTCACACAGCCTTGGCCGGTTGCGTTGGGGTGGCGGGCAGCGCCACCATCGGTGCGCACTGCACTTTAGGCGGCGGTGCCATCGTGCTGGGGCATCTGACTCTGGCTGACCATGTCCACATCTCGGCTGCCAGCGTGGTCACGCATTCGATTCACAAGGCAGGTCACTATACCGGTATGTTTCCCATCGACGAAAACGCCGCCTGGGAAAAAAATGCTGCATCAGTCAAACAACTGTCAAATCTGCGCAACCGCATTCGTGCGCTTGAGGCCCACATCAAACACGCCAATCATCCACCATCGCCCTAGCTCGCTCAAGGTACACCACCCATGGACATCCATCAAATCCTCAAACAATTGCCGCACCGTTACCCTTTTTTACTGGTTGATCGTGTGCTTGAGATCGACAAGGGTAAGACGATCAAGGCGCTCAAGAACGTCACCATCAATGAGCCATTTTTTTCAGGTCACTTTCCCAGCCGTCCGGTCATGCCGGGTGTGCTAATGCTTGAGGCCCTGGCGCAAGCGGCGGCCTTGCTGGCGTTTGATGCCCTGGACTCTGCACCTGCTGACGACATGGTCTATTACTTTGCAGGCATGGACGAGGTGCGTTTCAAACGTCCGGTTGGCCCAGGTGATCAGTTGATTTTGGAAGCACAATTGCTGCGCATGAAAGCCGGTATCTTCAAGTTCAAAGCGCGCGCTCTGGTTTTGGATGATTTGGCCGTTGAAGCCTTACTGACCTGCGCCATGCGCAAGGTTGCCTGAGGGTAAGACGTGACTGCGGTTCACAGCACAGCCATTGTGGCCCCTTCGGCACAGCTTGACAGCAGCGTCACGGTGGGGCCGTACAGCATCATTGGGCCACATGTCAAAATTGGTGCGTACACCTCCATTGGGCCACATTGCGTGGTCGAGGGCCATACCACCATCGGTCAGGACAATCGTATTTTTCAGTTTTCGTCGCTGGGGGCCGTTCCGCAGGATAAAAAATACGGCGGTGAGCCTTGTGAATTGGTCATTGGCGACCGCAACACCATCCGTGAGTTTTGCACTTTTAACATTGGGTCGCCGGGTGGTACAGGTGTAACGCACCTGGGCAACGACAACTGGATCATGGCGTATGTGCATCTGGCACACGACTGCTTGGTGGGCCACCACACGATTTTTGCCAACAACTCGCAATTGGCCGGCCACGTGCAAGTGGGCGATTGGGCTATTTTGGGCGGATTTACCGTGGTTCACCAGTTTGTCAGGATAGGTGCCCACAGCCTGACAGCCATGTGTACCCTGCTGTTTGCGGACTTGCCGCCGTTTGTCATGTGCCAGGGGCAACCAGCCGCTGCACGCTCCATGAACTTTGAGGGCCTGCGTCGGCGTGGTTTTTCATCTGAGCGCATCGCGGTGGTCAAGGCCATGCACCGCACGCTGTACCGTGACAACCTGCCCCTACAGGCCGCTTGTGATCGCATCGCTGATTTGGGTCAAAACTGTCCAGATAGTTTGCCAGACGTGGAGATGATGCTCTTGTTTCTAAGGCAAAGCCAGGCAAAGCGCGGCATTGTGCGTTAGGCGCTGGTTGTTGGCATTGCATCCAGGGGGCTTGGATAGAATCCACCATCTTTTGGGCTGTCAAGTGTGTTTTGATATGGGTATACGGGACGTTAGCTCAGTTGGTTAGAGCAGGGCACTCATAATGCCTTGGTCGGGGGTTCAAATCCCTCACGTCCCACCATCAGACCGAACCAAGATCCCCAACTGTCGTATATCGGTATATCGGTATATCGGCATATCGTAAGGTTGGCGGTTTTTTTTGTCCCAAAGTTTCCATGCACAAGAGGGCAACAAAAAAGCCATGATTCCTGTTCAAAATCATGGCTTAATGCGAAACAACCCGTAGTCGTCAGGTTTGAGCAATTCATGTTAATTGGTGCCGTCGGCGAGACTCGAACTCGCACAGCTCTCGCCACTACCCCCTCAAGATAGCGTGTCTACCAGTTTCACCACGACGGCTAACCCCATAACACAAAATAAAAAGAACCGATAAGCCTTCAAACGCCCTTCAAGCGAACAAGCGAAGGACACAAGGCAAAACACAAAGAGTGCCGAGTTTACCTTGAAACCTTGTCATCATTGCCGCATCAAAATACCATTTCAAGCGCTTTGTGGTTGTCCCGCTGATAGTGAAACCACGGGATAAAACCACAGGCCATCAGGGCGAAACTGGCCCAGAGTGCCGACCAGGGTTATCTGGATGGAATTTGCTCTGCACCTGATGCCGCAGCGACAGGTTTGGAGGCCGCTGGTGAAGGTGTTGACGGTGGTAATGATGTTAAAGGTGTTAAGGGTGTTTGTACTGCAGATTTTTCAAGCACGCTGCCTGACACCGCCGCCGGACGCGCTGACCCAAAATAAGCCAACATCAGGGTACTGGCAAAAAAAATGGTCGCTAACACTGCCGTGGTACGTGACAAAAAGTTGGCACTGCCGCTGGCACCAAACAAACTGCCAGAGCCCCCACTGCCAAACGCTGCGCCCATGTCGGCACCCTTGCCGTGCTGAACCAAAATCAACCCAATCATGACCAGTGCCGACAGCATCTGGACAGCCAACAAAAGTGTCAACATCACATTCATAAATCACTCCGGGCAGCGCCCAACATATTCTGGGTGACGCTCATTGGGCTGCTGCGATGATGGTCAGAAAGTCCTGAACCTTGAGCGCAGCCCCACCGATCAACCCACCGTCAATGTCTTGCTGTGCCAACAGGTCTTTGGCATTGGCGGCATTCATGCTGCCCCCGTACAGAATCTGGATGCCGTCGGCCTTGGATGATGCGGCCCTTAACTGTGTTCGCAGCACGGCATGCACTTGCTGGGCCTGCTCTGCGGTGGCTGATCTACCGGTACCGATGGCCCAAACGGGTTCATAGGCCACCACGAGCTCGCTGATACAGTGTCCGTTGGCGTGGATCACGGCGGCCAGTTGGCGCTTGACCACGGCCTCCGTCTGACCGGCCTCGCGTTCAGCCAGAGTCTCGCCCACGCAAACGATGGGGGTGATGCCACAGCCCAAGGCGCGCTGGGCTTTGGTGGCGACCACGGTGTCGGTCTCGCCGTGGTACTGACGACGCTCCGAATGCCCCACGATCGCAAAACGTACACCGCAGTCTTTGAGCATGGCGGCTGATATCTCGCCGGTATAGGCCCCGCTCTCGTGCTGAGACACGTCTTGTACGCCCAGACTGATCGAAGTGCCTGCAATCAAACCGTGGCACTGCGCCACATAGATGGACGGCACACACACGGCCACCTGACAGGCGGGCTGGCCTATGCCTGCCAACAACCCCGAGAGCAACAGATCGTTGGCGGCAGTACTGCCGTTCATCTTCCAGTTGCCTGCTATAAATTTTTGAGTCATTTCATTCTCCAGATGACAAGCATTGATGTATTAACAGCATCTACAAACCTTGCGGATGCCGTCAGACGCGACTAACCACGACCCTCAGAACCCACTGGCTGCGGGCGTTCCAGAAGAGCCTTCATAGACAACTTGACGCGGCCTTTTTCATCAATTTCAAGTACCTTGACCTTGACCGTTTGACCCTCTGACAAGTAATCCGTCACTTTTTCGACCCGTTCATGAACGATCTGGCTGATGTGCAGCAGGCCATCTTTGCCGGGCAGCAGATTGACCAGCGCGCCAAAGTCCAAAATTTTGGTGATCTGACCCTCATAAACTTTGCCGATTTCAACTTCAGCAGTCAGTTGCGCAATGCGCCGCTTGGCCTCTTCAGCGCGGGCGGGGTCAGGCGACGCGATGGTGATGGTCCCGTCGTCGTCAATGTTGATTTGGGTGCCGGTCTCTTCCGTCAGGGCGCGGATCACTGCGCCGCCTTTGCCGATCACATCGCGAATTTTGTCGGGATGGATCTTGACGGTGAACAGGCGTGGCGCAAAGTTGGAAACCTCGGCTTTGGCCTGGGACATGGCCTCGGTCATCTTGCCCAGAATATGCAGTCGGGCTTCTTTGGCCTGGGCCAGCGCCACCTGCATGATCTCGCGGGTGATGCCCTGAATTTTGATGTCCATCTGCAGAGCGGTGATGCCCTGGGTGGTGCCAGCCACCTTGAAGTCCATGTCACCCAAATGATCTTCGTCGCCCAAAATGTCGGTCAAAACGGCAAAACGATTGCCCTCTTTGATCAGACCCATGGCAATACCGGCGACGTGCGCCTTCATGGGAACGCCTGCATCCATTAGAGACAGGCAGCCACCGCAGACCGAAGCCATGGACGACGATCCGTTGGATTCCGTGATCTCGGAGACAACGCGCATGGTGTAGGGAAAATCATCTTTGCTGGGCAAGCACGCGGCCAAAGCACGCTTGGCCAGGCGACCATGACCAATCTCGCGGCGCTTAGGCGTACCCACTCTGCCAGTTTCACCGGTGGCAAAAGGCGGCATGTTGTAGTGCAGCATAAAGCGATCATCAAAATCTCCACTCAAGGCATCGACGTGCTGGGCATCGCGGTCTGTGCCCAGGGTGGTGACCACCAAAGCCTGGGTCTCGCCACGAGTGAACAGCACCGACCCATGGGTACGTGGCAAAACACTGTTGCGGATTTCAATCGGGCGAACCGTGCGCGTGTCGCGACCGTCAATGCGAGGCTCACCGGCCAAAATCTGGCTACGCACCAGATGCGCCTCAATGTCAAACAACAGGCTTTCAACTTTGACCTGATCAAACGCTGTGCCATCGCCTTTGAGGGCAACCACGACATCAGCGTAAGCAGTGCGACAGGCCTGCGTGCGGGCCTGTTTGTTGCGAA
This sequence comes from uncultured beta proteobacterium, assembly GCA_903822205.1. GTDB lineage: Bacteria > Pseudomonadota > Gammaproteobacteria > Burkholderiales > Burkholderiaceae_C > Rhodoferax. The sequence goes on from CAIJOK010000139.1 coordinate 17,105, forward strand.
TTTGGTAGGCAGCAGCCAGTTTGTCAAAGGCCAAAGCCTTGACGCGATCGATCAAGGCCAAGTCTTTGACGGGAGGATGCCAATCCCACGCAGGCTTGCCGGCATCCTGCACCAGTTCGTGAATGGCGCGAATGGCGATGGCCCCTTGGTCATGACCAAACACCACGGCCCCCAGCATGATCTCTTCGGACAATTGGGTGGCTTCGGACTCGACCATCAACACGGCGGCCAAGGTACCGGCCACAACCAGGTCCATGGACGAGCTTTTACGGGCCGTCTGGCCTGGGTTGAGCACGTATTCACCACCCACGTAGCCCACGCGCGCTGCACCTACGGGGCCGTTAAAAGGTACGCCGCTGATCGACAAAGCCGCACTGGTGGCGATCAGGGCCGCAATGTCAGCGTCCACCTCGGGGTTAAGCGAAAGGGTGTGAACGACCACATGCACTTCATTAAAAAAACCATCCGGAAACAAAGGGCGGATTGGGCGATCGATCAACCGGCTGGTCAGTGTTTCGTATTCGCTGGGACGACCTTCGCGTTTAAAGAAACTACCCGGAATTTTGCCTGCAGCATAAGTTTTCTCAATGTAATCAACGGTCAGAGGAAAAAAATCCTGCCCGTCTTTGCCATCCGTCTTGGCCACCACAGTGGCCAAAACCACCGTACCGTCCATGTCCAGCAGCACAGCGCCTGTGGACTGCCGTGCGATTTCGCCGGTTTCAAGGGTAACCGTGTGCTGGCCCCACTGAAAGGTCTTGGTGACCTTACGGAACATCGTCATAAATTTCTCCTGAGTATTCTGGTTTAAATGTGGAGGGTAGAGGCCACCCCGCCAAGGCCCTCAGGCAGACCCGACAGAACACGATGCCATTCCAGTGCTGACCGAATCCGGTCTTTGGGCGCAATCTGCATTGGAATGACACAGCTTCGCTCTGCCCTGGCTGACTGTGATGTCGAAAACGCCCAAAATCAGCGACCTGACTGCGGGCGTTTGTATTGAAGTATTGAATAGACCGGTTATTTGCGAAGACCTAGTTTGGTAATCAGCGCCACATAGCGGTCAGGGCTGCGGCTTTTGAGGTAGTCCAACAGCTTGCGGCGACGGCTAACCATGCGCAGCAGCCCACGACGACCGTGGTGATCTTTGGCGTGGGTTTTGAAGTGGGGGGTGAGTTCATTGATGCGGGCGGTAAGAAGAGCCACTTGAACTTCGGGACTGCCGGTGTCCCCGGCGTGGCGCGCGTTGCCTTGAACAACAGCGGCTTTAATGCTGGATGCGATCATGGGTTTCCTGGTAAAAAAACTTGCGACAGGCATTGGAAATGCGCCTGCCGTGCGGTGAACTGCAAAAGCCTCCACAGGCCGCTATTTGCAGGGCCGCGCATTGTAATCAGGCTTGATGGGATCCAAAAAAGTCAGGGATTTGCCTGTCATGTCGCGCCAAAACTGGATAGCAATGAAAGACGATGTGGCTACAACGCGACACCGCGAGCTTGCAGGTGTCTGACAAACAAAACGTTCGGATGGAGCAGTACGTTGGACACCTTGGTTTCCTTTAGCGAGCAATGGCATCCAGCCAGGCCTCAAGGTCTGGCAGCCACTGGTCCACGGCGATGGCCAGGGCGTGTACTCCGCCACTGGCATCCTGGGTGGGTGCATTTTGCCGGACGATAAAGCTGCGCTGCACCGGCTGCGATACCGGACTGGCCGTGCCCATGCCTGGCAACAAGGTGGCCCGAATGCGCAGCAAACCGGTGCTGTGACCCGGGGTGTCAAACAGTTGGCTGAATTCTTCAAGCTCCAGGCGCAGGGTAGAGGGTATGGCAGACAAAGCAGTCGGCGCAGGCGTGGGGGCAGAGGCAGCCAGTCTGGATGGGACTGGGGGCAAAAGTTCGCCAGGATTCAAGACCGTTCGGCGCTCTGCCAATCGGTCTCGCAGGCGCAGTCGAATAAGTTGGGCCGGTGGCATGCTCCAGCGCGCCAAGGCGTAGGGTCTGGGCTGTAGGGCATCGGCATAAACCAGCCGGTAAAGCACGGACACGCCGTCCAGCCCCGGACTGGCCGTGATGTCTGCCAGCACCAGCGGGGGCAGGGTTAAAGGGGCCTTGGCCGTTTGGACAGACGGCGCAGATGCCTGCATGACGCCAGGGCCAAAATCATAGACCGCAGGCACAAGGCGTGGCCCAGCGCATCCGGTTAAAAAGGTCAACAAGGTCAAGAAGGTCAAAAATGTAAAACAACGGGCCATGCCCGGGGTCAAGCAACCACTGACACGGTTAAGCCAAGCGTGGGGCACGGTGGATTTCAGAGCGTTCAACATGATATATAAAAAAGTTAAATACTTCATCTATGATAAAAAATATCCGCTTAGGCAATAAAGACGGGCGTTGATGCTAATTTTGTGACAAATATAGCGTATCTAATTTATTTTTATCATTGAACGGGCGATGACACGGGGGCCACAAAGCCAGGCTCGCCCGGGCCCGGGCTGGCAGCTTGCCGGCCAAAGATCAGGGCTTGCGGGGTGTCCGCCCAGGTTTGAGCGATCTCTTCTGCATGCTGCACCGCACGTGCTGCATCCACCGTGGCACGGTGGATGTGCGGCAAGGTGTCCGTTTGCAGGGTTTGGCCGGTGGCTATCAAAATGTCGGCACTTTGGCCCAGGCGGTCAAGCGTACCGCCACTGCCGTTCATGCGCTCGCTAACCCGCTGAAAAGCCCTGGCTGACATTTGCGTGGCCTGTGCGCTCTCACCCACCTTGACAGAGGTGGCCCGCATGGTGGCAAAGCTGTCGCGGGTGGTGTCCACCAGTGCCGGCAACAGTTGGCGCGTTTGCGCAGACAGTTGCTGCAAGTCGGCGGCAGCCTGGCCCAGGTGAGCCACTGTGCTGATCAACACCTGCTGGTTGTTGTCGGACAGCAATTGGTTAAACCGCTGCGATGCCTGCTCCAGTTGCGAAAGCAAATGCTCGCCCTGGTCGGTCAGCTTGCTCATCAGACCGGGCCTAAGCGGGATGCGTTGGGCCGCAGAAGGATCAAGGACAGGGGCTGATGCGTTGGTATCGTCCAGTTGAATAAAGGCCAGCCCCGTCACCCCCTGAAAGCCCAGTGTGGCGTAGGTGGTGGCGGTGATGGGGGCCTGGTCATCGACGGCAATGTGCACCAAAACCTGCCCCCGGGCTTGGGGGTCAAGGCGGATGGCCGTGACTTGACCCACAGGCACACCCCGCCAGCGCACGGTCGCCTGGACTTGCAATCCGGTGACATTGACGTGCCCAGACAGCTCATAGGTGCGTAGCGAACGGGTGTCGCGGGTCAGCCAGATCAGCAGACTGACCAACAAAGACGAAAGCACCAGCACAAAGATACCGGCGGCCAGGGCGTGAGGTTTGTTTTCCATGATGGGATGCCAAAATTTAGTGGTTAGTGGTTAGTGGTTAGTGGTGAGGGCACGGCAGCCTGCAACAGGGCGCTGGCACGGCGACCGCGCTCGCCCAAAAAAAACTCTTCGATAAACGGGTGACGGTAAGCCATGACGTTTGCAGCAGTGCCTGAGGTGATGATGTGCTTGTCGGCCACCACGGCGATGCGGGTGCTGAGCTCAAGCAAAGTGTCGAGGTCGTGCGTGACCATGACCACGGTCAGGTGAAGCTCATGGTGCAGCGAACGCAACAACGCACAAAAGTCGTCCGCACTGCCAGGGTCAAGACCCGCTGTGGGTTCGTCCAGCAACAAAAGCGGCGGGTCCATGATCAGCGCTCGCGCCAGGGCCACCCGCTTGATCATGCCACCTGACAGATCGGAGGGCATTTTGTGGGCCGCAGAGGGGTCCAGTCCCACCATTTGCAGCTTGACCATCGCCACATCGCGGATCAGGCCGGCGGGCAGGGTGCGAAGCTCTCGCAGTGCAAAAGCGATGTTGTCGAGCACATCAAAGCTTGAGAACAGCGCACCATGCTGAAACAACATGCCGATGCGGCTGGCGGCCCCCTCACGGCCCAGTTGCGACGCAGGTTGCCCTAGCACCTGCACGCGGCCACGAGTGGGTGTGGCCAGCCCCAGCATCTGGCGCAAAAGCAAGGTTTTGCCACTGCCTGAGCCGCCCACAAGGGACACCAGCTCGCCTTGGCTGATGGACAGGTTCAAGTCCTGGTGAATGACATGCGTGCGTGCGGCGCTGCGAAACACCGACCACAGCCCGTCGATCTGAACCACCGGCGGGGTCATAGGCCGATATTTTTGAAGATCACCGCAAAGCCTGCGTCCATCAACAGCACTATGGTGATGGACGTGACAACCGATGCCGTGGTGCCCCTACCCAGGCTGTCGGTGTCGGGTCTGACGCGCAGACCATAGTGACAGGCGATCAGGGCGATGGCTACACCAAAGGCCAGCGATTTGCAAAGTGCCAGCCACAAATTACCAACCGACACCACAGCAGGCAATGTGGCAAAAAAATGCGATGGCGTGATGCCCAGCACGGTGTCTGCGGCCCACACGCCGCCCAGCAGCGCGGCCATCGTCGTCCAGACCGCCACCAGGGGCATGGCCAGCGTCATGGCCAGCGTGCGCGGTAAGACCAGCCTGAAGCCTTTGGCAATGCCCATCACGCGCATGGCATCGAGTTCTTCGGTCACCCGCATGACACCGATCTGCGCCGTCATGGCCGAGCCTGATCGCCCTGCGATCAAAATGGCCGCCAGAATGGGGCCGATCTCGCGGATCAGGGCCACCCCCAAAATGGTCACGATAAAGGTGTTGGCACCATACTGGCGCAATTGGCGTGCGATCAGGTAAGCCAACACCATGCCGATCATGAAACCCACGAGCGCAGTGACCGGCAATGCAGTGGCACCGATGCGGTACAAATGCCCCGACACGTCGCGCCAAGGGCCTTTTTGGGGGGCGCGGGCCAGTGTGATGACATCCAGAAGCAGTTGCCCCAACAGACGCAGCATGGCGTGGGCGTGGTCCAGCAGCAGCCACAGGTTTTGACCGATACGCCTCACCACATCCACCCAAAGGGTGGGCGCTGATGGTGGTGCGGGTGTGGTGTACTGGGCCACGCGCTCAAGCATGGCGCGGTGGTGAGCCTGCAAAACCAGTTGCCTGGGCCAGCGGTGGCCCCAGGCGTTCCACAGCAACTGCGCACCGGTGTGGTCCATTCGCTGTAATGCGCTCAAGTCCCAGGCCCAATCCACCGATGCGCCTGCCGCCCCTGCCAACCCCGCAGTACCTACAGCAACGCCTGACAATGCCTGTTCAATGCCGGCCCACGTTGCAGGGACGGCCAGTGTGGCAGCACTCCAGCAGCCACCCAGATGGGCACACAGGCCGTCGTGGCCAGATAGCACCAAAAGCGTGGGGGTTAAGTCTGGCATGAGGGAGGTAAACGAGTCAAACTGGCGTTATGCGGGCAAAATTTGTGATGCAGCGATGCTGTGGGTGGCTGGCCCAATGTCTGGCCTACATGAATCATGACAGCAGTATTTTTTCTAACTCTTGGGCAGGTACAGGATGGGAGATCAGGAAACCTTGTGCAAAGTCACATCCGGCAGCCTGCAATAAATCACGTTGCTGCGTTGTTTCCACGCCCTCGGCAATGACTTTGAGCCCCAGCTTGTGAGCCATCACAATGATGGCATCACACAGGGTCATGTCGCTGGAATTGCATGAGAGGTTACGAACAAACGACTGATCGATTTTCAAAAAATCGATGTTGAATTTTCTGAGGTAGGACAACGCGGAGTAGCCGGTTCCAAAATCGTCCAAAGAAACCAGGATGCCCGCTTCGCGAAATTTCAGTAGGCTGTCGGTCACCGATTGGCTGGCATCCAGAATAAGCCCCTCCGTGATTTCGGCATTGATAAAACGACCAGGCAAATTGATGTCACGCAAGTGATCGATCCAGGCATTGAACATCGTGTTGCTGTGGCGAAACTGGGCGGGAGACACATTGATGCTGACCACCAATATCTCGCTGCGCAGGTGACGCCAATGCTCAGCTTGGCGTGCTGCTTCGTGAAACACCCAGTCGCCAATTGCCACAATCAGACCCGACTCTTCAGCCAATGGAATAAATTCCATGGGATTGATCAAACCAAGTCTGGGATGTTGCCATCGAATCAGGGCCTCGACCTTCTCAATGCGACCATTGCTGAGGTTAACGATGGGCTGGTAATAAAGACAAAACTCGGCACGGCTCAAAGCCGATCTCAAGTCGTTCAAAAGTCGTGAACGTTTTTGAGCGTTTTCTTGCAAATCTGGCGAATAGAAAGCGTGGCGATTGCGGCCTGCTTCCTTGGCAACATACATAGCCTGGTCGGCACACTTGAAAAGTTCATCCAGCGTGCAGGCATCTTGCGGATACATGGCAACCCCAACGCTGGCCGAGACATAGACCACATCACCTTCCAAATCCAGGGACGCAGAAAGTTGCCGCACAATGTCTTCGGCCACCCGCTGAACGCTTCCCGCATCGTCAAGGTTGGTCATTAAAACCGTAAATTCATCGCCACCCAGACGGGCCACCGCGTCGGTTTCTCGAACACAAGCGATGATGCGTCTTGAGGCCTCAATCAGCAAGAGATCGCCTTTTTTGTGACCCAGGGTGTCATTGACCTCCTTGAAACGATCCAGATCAATGAACATCAAAGCCATATTCTGGCTGTCACGGTTGGATTTTCTGATCTCTTGCGCCAGTCGATCGTGAAACATGCGCCGATTGGGCAGTTGCGTCAGAGAATCAAAATTGGCCTGGTGCCAAATCAGTTCCTCGGACTTCTTCTTCTCAGTAATATCGGAACATACGCCAATGTAGTTGGCTACCTTGCCCTGTTCGTTAAGTACCTGCTTGAGTGCCAGCCATTCAAGATAAAGCTCACCCTGACTGGTTCTGTTCCATATTTCCCCTCGCCATGATCCAGATTTTTGAAGCTTTTCCCACATATCCTGGTAAAACTCTGGAGGATGCTTGCCGCTGCTCAAGATTTTTGGATCGCACCCCAGTACGTCTGCCTCACGGTAACCGGTAATGCTGGTAAACGAAGGGTTAATGGCAACAATGCGATTATCGGCATCTGTGACCACCACAGCATCAGCGACCGTATTGAACACCGCCAATGCCAGTCGCTTGGCTTCGTCCTTGGCGTGTATCTCGGTCACATCCACTGCCATGGTGATTACCAGGCGGCGACCGTCGGGCAAAGGCGGTAAGGGGCCGGATCGAAAATCCCAGACGCAAAAATTGCCATCCAATTTTTTGATGCGGTACTCACCATCGGCACTCCATTCAACGTTGGTGCAAAGCTGTGAAATATAGTGTTGCAAACGATCTCGGCGATCTGCATCAATCGCCTTGACAACCCAGGCTGCCACAGTGGGAATGTCTTTGCGTTTGTAGCCAGAAATTGCCGTCCAGACGCGGCTGATCAGCATCACTTCCCCGCCTTCGGCGTGCAACATGATGGGAATGGGTGCATCGATCAGCGCCTGACGAAAACGGGCCTCACTGAGGCTGGTGGCAATCCGCATGGACTCACTGCGCTGCAGTTCGCGTGCGGCCTGTTGGCGACTGTTGTACAGCTCCAGAAAAACCCCCACTTTTGACAGCAAAATAAAGTCGTTGAGCGGCTTGAAGATGTAATCGACGGCACCAGACTCGTAGCCTTTGAGTTGATGATCCCTGTCCTCACAAGAGGATGTCAGGAAAATGATGGGGATGTGCTGGGTAGAGGCCTCGCCCTTGAGCAGTTGTGCGACTTCGTAGCCGTCCATGTCTGGCATGTCAACGTCCATCAAAATCAGCGCAAAGTCAGTATCGACACACAGTGCAAGCGCCTCGTTGCCGCTGGAAGCCTGAACAACCTCGCAATTGAGCCTTTGCAACAGTTTATGCAATGCAAAACGGTTGTTTTGAAGGTCATCCACAGTGAGAATTTTGGGTTTCGCGTAATGCATTAATGCACTCCATCTGTGCTGTGACGTAGGGCACAGTGCGTCAGTATTTTCACAGAAATCTCTTGTAGCGTCAGCACGTGGTCGGCAGCGCCGGTGGCAATGGCTGCCAGGGGCATGGACTCTGCGTAGGCGGTGGCGGGGTCCTGCACCAGGGTCATTCCGCCAACGTCCTTCACAGCCTTTAGCCCTAGAGCACCGTCACTGTTTGCACCCGTGAGCACAACGCCCATCAAATGTTCCCGATAAACGTCGGCGGCTGTCAAAAACAGAACATCCACAGCAGGGCGCACGTAGCACACACGGTCATCGACGGACAGTGCAAAAGTGCGGTCAGCCTCGATCAACAGGTGGTAGTTGGGGGGGGCCATATAGACGCGCCCTGGTACCACAGGCTCACGCTCGATGGCCTCGGTGACGGGCAGGGCGCAGTGCGAATTGAGCAATTGGGATAACAGGCTGGCTCCATCGGGTGGGGTGTGCGCAACGATGATGAACGCAGCGTCCACACCTTGGGGCAACCCGGCTAGCACCACCTGCAGGGCATGTAGCCCCCCCGCCGAGCAGCCAATGACAACTGCCTCCACGGTAGGCGGTTGGCAGAGATTGGAGACAGCATGAGCTTTGCGCGTAGCAGACATGTTATTTGCTTCGAAATATCATGTTGGGGCGGTCAAAATCGGTAAACAGGTCTGCGGACTCGGCTGAACGCAGGCTTTCTTTGGTGCCCAAACAAAGAAAACCGTGACGACACAGACTGTCATGAAATAAGCGCAAAACCCGATTTTGCAGGCTTGAGTCAAAGTAAATCAGGACATTGCGGCACAAAACAAGTTGAGTCTCGCAAAACACGTTGTCGGTGACGAGGTTGTGGTGCGCAAAAACAATCCGTTTCCTGAAACGCGCATGAATGCGAAAAAAACCGGCGGTTGCAACGTAGTAGTCAGACAACGCCCTGGTGCCGCCTGCCTGGACGTAGTTGCGCTCATACTCGTCCAAACGACTGGCCGAAAAAATGCCTTCTTCAGCCTGATGCAGTGCCGTGTCATTGATGTCCGTGGCGTAGATTTGGACACGATCAAGCAGACCTGCTTCTTCCAACAAAATGGCCAATGAATAGACCTCTTCACCACTGGCACAGCCGGCCTGCCATATCTGCAAGCGGGAGTAACTTTTCAAATAGGGAATGATCTGCTCGCGCAGAGACTTGAAGACACTGGAATCCCGAAACATCTCGGTCACTGGCAGCGAAAGATGTTGCAGAATGGTCGTCAAAAACTCCGGATCATTCAGCGTGGGGGCTATCAATTCGGCGATGCTGTTGCACTGCGCGGACACGGCCAATGCCCGTACCCGCCGTTTGAGGGATGCCTTGGCATAGTTTCGAAAATCATAGCCATGCCGATGGAACAAAGCCTCAAGAAAAAGATGCAGCGCTATATTTTCAACAGGCTGACCCGCCACAGCAGGTGCGCGTGGTTCATCACTCATGGTCTGGTGTTATGGCCGCCTGAGCGGGTGTGATTCAAACTGATGAAGAGTTAGGTGTGTCATTGTTTCTGCTCCATAAACTATTACTACTCCACTTTAGACTCTCGAAGATTTATTGAACAAAATCAATGACTTGACGGAATCAGAACTTTTTCTACATTGTTATTAGAAATCAACAAGTTAGCTCTTCATGATGTGCTTAATGTCTAAAGTGGAGCTATTACTATTAAATCCCCCCTAACCCCCCTTTTTCAAAGGGGGGAACAAGTCACGCTTATGCACTGCCATCTTTCCCCCCTTTGAAAAAGGGGGGTTAGGGGGGATTTGAAGTTCTGGAAGGTCAAGTCGAAAATACATCAGTTTGAATCGCACCCAGCCTGAGCTGAACACGCAACATCGCCAACAAAGCGTCAATGTCCACCGGTTTTGACAGGTAATCGTTGGCACCGGCCTGAATGCATTTTTCACGATCCCCAATCATGGCCTTGGCGGTCAGGGCGATCACGGGCAGGGTCTGGAGGCGTGAACGGTTGCGAATTTCCCGGATGGCGGTGTAGCCGTCCATACCGGGCATCATGATGTCCATCAGCACCACATCGATTTCTGATCCCTCATCAAGCTGATTCAGCGCTTTTTGACCATCCTGTGCTATCAAAACCTTGAGTCCCCTGGCTCTGAGCACCTTGGACAGGGCAAAAGCGTTACGCATGTCGTCATCGACGACCAAAATCGTTCTGCCCACCAAACCTTTTTCGGCGCTCACCACCGGCTGAAGGGCTCGCTGCTGCGAGCTTGGCAATTTGCTTTGTACGCTGTGCAGGAACAAGGTGACCTCGTCAATCAGTCGCTCTGGCGAGCGCGCCCCCTTGATGACAATGCTGTCGGTGTACTCCTTGAGGGCCAGGGTTTCCTGATCAGAAAGATCGCGTGCTGAATAAACGACCACGGGGGGAACCAGCAGCCGCTCTCGGGTGCATTGTTCCAGCAGTGAAACCCCACTGATGCCTGGCAGACCCAAATCAAGAATCATGCAGTCGAACTTCTCTCCACGTCGCAAGCGCAACAAAGCACCCTCGCCAGAGGGTTCTTCGACAATGTCCACATCAACACCGCCCAGCATCACATTGACCGACTTGCGCGTGCCGAGGTCGTCTTCCACCAAAAGCAATCGCCTTTCATGACCTGACCCAAAGTGACGAATACGCTCGAACGCAGATTCAATTTGTTCTTTGCTGACGGGCTTGGTCAGGTAGCCGACGGCCCCCATTTCTAGTCCACGCTGGCTGGAATCGGTGGCGGACATAAAGTGCACTGGGATATGGCGGGTCTCGGTGTGCAGTTTGAGCTGTTCCATCACACTCCACCCGTCAACCCCTGGCAGGCCAATGTCCAGCACAATCCCTGTAGGCAGAAAACGACGCGCCAAATCAAGTCCGGTATGCCCATCGTGCGCTACCAGGCATTTGAACCCGCGCCGACGCGACAAGTCGCGAACAATTCTGGCAAAAGCTTCGTCGTCTTCAATGACCAAAATGGTTTCATCACGCGGTGTCAGAACCTGACGGTCGTCCTCAATGCCCTGACCGGTATAAACCGGCATCGGTGGAGGAGTGGTCGTTGGTGCCGCCACAGGGGCGGTTTTGGGCGGTGAGTATTCTGAGTCTGACGCGGTGGTGGCCGACAGTGCTGGACTGGACTGTTTTTGATTCTGCATGAACGGCAAAATCAAGCTGAAGGAACTGCCTTGTCCCTCCAAGCTGCTGACGAAAACATTTCCCCCTAGAAACTGCGCCAGACGGCGAGAAATGGTCAGCCCCAGACCCGTACCGCCGTAGCGGCGGCTGGCAGTGCCGTCCACCTGCTCAAAGGCGTTGAAGATGGATTCGAGCTTGTCAGACGGAATGCCGATACCGGTATCCTTGATTTCTATCCCAAGCGACTGATCTGCGGCAAGTCCGGTGGCGCTTAGGTGTGAAGACTCGGTAGGACGTTTGACATGGACGGTGACGCTGCCATGCTCGGTAAACTTGATGGCGTTGCCCACCAGGTTGTTGAGTATCTGGTCGATTTTTCCGGCATCGCTGTGAATGGTGGCAGGCAGACGGGGAGCCACTTCGACGGCCAGAGAAAGGCCTTTGGTTTCGGCCATCAGACGGAAGCGCTTGCGCAGTGAATCGGCCAGGTCTTCAATGGACAAAGGCTTGGCGATCACTTCCATCTTGCCGGCCTCAACCTTGGACAAATCCAGAATGTCGTTGATCAAGCGCAGCAGCGCAGAACCGCTGTCGTGAATGATGCTGGCAGACTCCACATCATCTTGGGTTAGGTTACCGTTCTCGTTGTCGCGCAGCGAGCGGGCCAGGATCAAAAGGCTGTTCAACGGTGTGCGCAACTCATGCGACATGTTGGACAGAAATTCGGATTTGTAGCGACTGGCCGTATCACGCTCGAGTGCCCGCTTGTCAGACTCTGCCTTGGCCCTCTCCAAAAGCGTCGCCTGCTCAGCCAGCCCTCTGCTTCTTTTCTCAAGTTCCTCGTTAACCTCTTGCAACTGTTCACGTTGGGCGCGCAGCTCTTCTTCGGAGGCACGCAATTCCTCGGCTTGATCCTGTAGGTTTTGGCTCTTTTGCCGCAGGTCAACGTTGTTGGACTGAAGTTGCTCGCTTTGGGTACGAAGTTCTTCTTCGGACGCACGCAATTCTTCAGTCTGTTGCTGTGTTCTGACCAGCAATTCATGTGTTTTACGATTGCGTTCGAGAATTTCGAGGTTCAACCCAATGACGGGGAGTAAGTCGTCAATCAAATTTTGCTGGTTGGCATTGAAAGGGGTTAATACGCCAATTTCCACCACGGCCAGCACACGGTCTTTGGAGAGAACGGATGCCACCAAAATCTGCCGGGGGGCGGCCTCACCGATGCCGGTGGTAATGCGTGCATAGTCATCAGGGACCTCGGTGAGCAAAATGGTTTTGCGTTCCAGCGCGGCCTGGCCCACCAGACCCTCGCCGGGCCTGAACTCAGTGTGCAGACTACGCCGCTTTTTGAGACCATAGCTCGCTATCACTTCAAGCGTACCATCCGTTTCACGAGCCTGATAAAAGATACCAACACCGTTGCCGCACAGGGTGGCCAGTCCGGTGATCAGCACCTGGGCAAAGTCTTGCACCGTGGCGGCGGACTGCATGGTTGCGCCCAACTCTGCAACACTGCTTTTGACCCAGCGCTGCGCATCGAGTTTGTTGGCAGATTCCTTGAATACTTGTACCGTTCTGGCGATGGCCGCAAGTTCATGATGACCGTCCTGAAACGGTACCTCAACCTGCAAATTTCCAGCCGCCAAATCGGCCATGCGTTGACGCAGCGATTCAAGGGGCCGGGTGATGCCCAACGCAATGACACGGGCGACAAAAACCCCAATACCACATAAACCGATCATCACGGCGAGCAAAATCAATATGCTTTGTTCCCTGAGGTGATCGCTTTGGGTACGAAAAAAAATTGACTTGTTGCGCGCAAAATCTATGATCTTTTGCACATCTCGCTGCGCTTGCGCCTCTGGGTGTTCGCCACTGGGCTGAAGCAACGCCAGGGCATCGGCGTGCCGCCCCGCTTGCTTCAAGGCACTCGTTTTATCGTAAAGTGCACGCAGGGCATCAAGGTCGGCCGACAGGCGAACAACGTCTTCCGTGGGTCCCAAATAAAACTGCTGTATGACATCCATGTGTTCACGTGTCTGCAGGTCAAGATTGCGAATGGCACCCACAATGACCGCCACCGATTCAGGTTGGGTGGTCAACAAAACTTCGGCCATGTGCCTGTCGCGTTCAACAATGTCGGTTTTGACGCGCTGCGAACGGTCAAGTACCTGAAAGGGGTGTTCCATGATGTTGTCAAGCAACCCAGACAGGCTGACAATGTTGTACAGGGCGATGGCCCCCATGACGAGTGTCAGGCTCACCAGCAAGCCAAACCCCACGGTCAGACGGGTTGAGATTTTCATATCGTGGATTTTTGAAAAGTTCATGGAGATGCAAAGGTGTGAGCGCGGGACAAGAACTGAATGGGTCAAGGCACGGCGCAACCGGACAAGTTATTACATCACGCCAAGCCAGACGATCTTGAACGTCGGCCGTGTGTGCGAAGTCACCTCAAAGGTTATCGCCGCGCCGCAAGGGCAATCCTGCACATTCACTGGCATCAGCGTCACAGGCCGCCTGACAAAACAGTGGGAGGTCTAAACGGATACAGATGATCGGCGCTGTTGCGCGTTAAGCGATTACGATCGGCAACCCGAGCACAATCAACAAGCAAGCAAGCAAACCCGTCAAGAAACAAGGCCTCACGGACATGGATAACACGAACGATCTGAATCCTCCGAACGACCACGTCGTCAGACTGGGCATTCCGGGACTGCCCCATCTGACCGACAGCCTGATGGCCGGCGGGGTCTATACGCTGATCGCTGAAACCGCATCCACCCGCTTTGCGATTCTGTCCTCCAGTCTGGCCATGGCGCGGAACGACGGCATTCAGTCGAGCCTCATCTTGCCCCAAAACCCCGAAATTTTCATTCAGCGGTTGGAGTCTTTTGGCAACATCCATGTGACACAGGCCATCAGCGATCGCCAGATGAAGATGTTTTTGATGCAGGACGAGTTTGCCAAAAAAATGTTCAGGTTTGGTGCCGAAGCCTTTGTTCAAGAGCTTCATTACTTTGATATTCCGGACAACAGCTATCTTTTGATCGACCAGGCCGATGATTTGCTCAGTCTGCACGATGTGGTGCTGGCCCTTGACCAAGTGCAGGTGTTTCGCAAATGGGCGCAGTTGCATCATGTCACGATCTTGCTTGTTTTTACCCGCATCACCGAGGCCCACAGTAGCACCATCAATGCCCTGATGGATGATTTGACCGGTATTGTGCGGCTGGGTGTGAGTCGCAACGGGCTTGAGCTTTCGTTTGATTACTGGCAATCCCCCGAGGGCACCATCGCCGGTCGCAATTTTGTTTTGACGACGCTGGAAACCGGTCTGTACCAGGCATCAACCCCGTCTGGCGGTATTGCCACAGGTGTCCGTGAGGACGCAGCAGACGTGCCGGAGGGCGACGAAGCGCAGTTTTTCTTTATGGACCCTGATCTTGGCAGTTTGGCCAAGCAAATGCAGGGCAAGTGGCAACGGGTGGACACTTTGGTGGGCATGATGCATGCCACCCGCAACCTGCGTTCGGCCACCTGCATTTTGGTGTTTCAACGCGGAACCCATCTGCGCCAACTGGCCGAATCTGTCCACACCCTGCGTCTGTCCATGGGCCGTTATGCCAGACTGATCGTCCAGGAAAAAGAAGCTTCGCTGCGCTATCAAAACGAGGCCCTGCTGTTAAAACTGGGGCTGAATCTGGTGGTCAACCGCGACGTTCCGCTGGGGCGTTTGCCGCTATTGCTTGAGTCGCTCAAGGGGCAAATTTTTAACCGCGATGTGGATATCAACTTTGAGGCCGCACTGGCCAGCGTGTTGCCCACCCATCTGCGGGGTTACCAAGTGCCTGCGCGCTTTGTCAAAGAGGTTGATGTGGTGCTTGAACGCGCCGAGACACTCAACATTCCGTGTGCGCTGATGATCGGTCGGCCCGCACCAGGCATGGAGATGGTTCAACTGATGACCCAGAACAAGCTGTCGCGCCCGGGCGACTTGATCACCGCTGATGCCGAATGCTGCTTTGTGTTTTTGAATGCCTGTCCGCAGGCGGTGCTGTTGATCACGCTGGAGAGAATTTTTGGCCGGTCGCTCGACAGCGCATTGGTTGATGTCCGATTTGTGCTTCATCGCGAAGAGATTCAGTCTGAAATGGCCGCACTGCAACGGTCGGCAGAGCGTCAGAATACGCCTGACTACACCTCTGTGGTTGGACCGCCGCCTGATCTGCCCGATATACCCGATATACCCGTTACCGATAGGCAGCAGGCAAACATGCCAGCCCCCGTTGCGACTGCGGCGATCGATCTGGATCACAGGCCTGTTGAGGTTGTCCCTAACACCGTGACACCGGTGCCTTTGGCCGAGCCACAGGCCCCCATACCGGTAAGCACCGTGACGCGCGCTGCCCCTGTCAGGCGGGTCATACAGCCACGTCCTTCAAAGCTCACGCCACCACCTGCGCCACCTCTTAAACCCGCCGCGCCGCCTGTTGTTCAGTTCGAGGAACCCGCCCCTCCCCATGTACCAGAGCAGTCCGGTGTGCGGCAAGCGCCAACGGATGCCCCCACTTATCAGTATGATGATGGCCTTGAGAACCGCACTGTGGGCAGGCAGGCCGTTCCCCGCGCCACCCGCGCCGTCGTGCGTCGTTAATCCGCCACGTTCCACACTCTACTTTCTACTTTCTACTTTCTACTCTCTAAGTCGCATGAAAATTCCTCTGTTATTGGGTGTCTCTCTGGCCTTGCCAGGTACGGCTTTGGCGCAGTTGGCTGGTTTTTCGTGGGGTATGTCGCCCGACTACAAACAGGCAGCCCCCAGCGACCGCGCCGTTTTATTGACACCTTTCAAGTACTTGGCACCCGCAGGCGATAAGGCCTCAGGGCGGGCTATCAAGCGCCCCCCCAGTCAGCAAAAGATAGCAGACCTGAATGCCGCAGGCGACTACCAGGCTATTGCCGATCAAGGTCCCGCTGTCGTGGCCAGCGAAAAGACCGACGACGGACTTCAACTGATGGTGGCCAACAGTTTGGCGTGGACGGGCCGTGCCCGGGAGGCCATGCCGGCCTATGCGGCACTCACCCATGGTGAGTACGCAGATCAGGCGTTTTTGGGTATCGCCAACATCGACCGCTGGCAAGGGCGCGATGACTTGGCACTGCCGCTGTACCAAGCCCTTTTGGACAAAGACCCCAGCAACGGTGATGCGCTTGAGGGCGCGGCCATGGCCGCCAAAGAATTGGCCCCGCGCACCACGGTGGGGGCGTTTGGCTCGACGGACTCCGGCAACATGCAGCGCCGGTCAGGGGTGATCAACCACCGTTGGCGCGATGGCAGCGGTGCCCAGATTTTTGAGCTTGAAACCAGCGCCGTTCGCGACTGGCTGCCCCCGCCTGCGCCCCAGGCCACCCAGCCTGAGCTGTTAGCGCGCTACCAAAATCTGGCCATGGACCTGAAACCCAGCCTGGAGCTAGAACTGCCCGCCCGTTTTAATCGGCAACTGTTTGCGACCGGCAGGGTCAAGCTGTTCGATGACAGGGCATCTATCGGGGCCGGCATCGTGAACTGGGGCCGCAAAGCCACCAGCCCCAATGCCCTGATGGCTGGTTTGACGGCCAACTACCTGGGCGCTGACGCGACCGGGTCGTTTGACCTCGGCAGTCTGACGGGCCGATTTGACTACTATGACATCTCGGACAGCAACACGATCTTGACGCACAGCGTGAACTTTAATTCTGCCTGGCGTCCCTTTGGCAGTCATTTCAAGCCTTTTTTTGGGCTGGAGGGTCGCAAAGCCAAGGTCAGCACGTCCAGTTATTGGTCGCCGGTGCTGGGGTCGGGTACGGCCTACGCAGGGCTGATGGGTGAATGGGGAGAGTCCGACTGGAACCTGTTTGCCTCAGTGCAGTGGGGGGCGCGTCTGTATGGCGATGCCGGTACCAGTTGGAGCGCCTCAACTGGCGGTAAGCGCTGGCTGAGCAGCGATATAGCCGTCAGCGCCAATCTCTGGTCCATGGCCAGTTGGCGCGACAACGCTGCCTACCGTGCGCAGTCGCTTAACGTCAATCTGGAAAAGCTTTGGCGCTGAAGCACTGGGTGCGCTATGCCTCGACAGCCTTTGTTTTTGTGGGGCTGATGGGCTTATTGACGTTGAGCTACCGCACCGTTCGTGAAAACGAAGGCTCGTTCAGTGCCTTGCTTGAAAACTACGTTCTAGCCGGCGTGTCGTTTTATTTGCTCTTTTTTTTGGTTTTACTGGTTTTGCGCTATGCCGTGTTCATTATTTATTCGTTTTTGGACCACCTTGAAAATCTGCACAAACAGCGTAATTACAAAGGCCCCAGATACCGTGAAGAAAACTCCCTGCCCATGGTGTCTGTGGTTGTGCCGGTTTTTAACGAGGGTATGGTCATCCAACCTGCACTGCGGGCGCTGCTTGAGCTGGACTATCCCAACTACGAAATCATCGTGGTTGATGATGGATCAACCGACGATACCTACGACAAATCCATGGCGGTGGCCCGCACCAGCAAGCTGATCCCCATTCGCGTTGTAACCAAGCGCAATGGCGGCAAGGCTGAGGCCCTAAACACCGGCATGACATTGGCGCGTGGCGAGTTCATTTTGAACATGGACGGCGACACCAAATTGACGCGCAACACGCTGCGGGTGTGCATTCCGCATTTTGAAAACCCCTCCATCGGTGCTGTGGCGGGTAATGTCAAGGTATTGAATCGTGAGAATATTTGGACCAATATTCAATCGCTTGAATATGTTGAGGGCTTGGCCATGGCCCGCAAAGCCCAAAGTTTTATCCGGTCTGTCAATATTATTCCTGGCCCCATTGGGATTTTTCGCAAGTCTGTCTTGAAGCAAGTGGGTGGCTACGACCACGACACGTTTGCCGAGGACTGCGATCTGACCCTTAAATTGTTGATGCAGGGTTGGCATATTGCCTATGAACCCCGGGCTGTGGCGTGGGTTGAAACCCCCAGCCATCTGCTGGATTTGATCAAACAACGTTACCGATGGACACGCGGTATTTTGCAGGCCACGGCAAAGCACCGTGCCGTTCTCTGGACTCCCCGCAAGTCTGGAATTAACTGCTACATTTTGTGGTACATGCTGTTTGAAGGCATTTTGTGGCCGTTTTCCACCCTGTTGGGTAATGTGTTTTTTATTTATGTCAGTCTGACCATGGGCATGGCAACCCTTTTGTTTTTTTGGTGGTTGCAATTGGCCGTTCTGGATGTTGTGGCTGCGGCCTATTGTGTGATTATTGAAGAAGAAGACCCTGCGTTGATTTTTTATGCCATTATGTTTCGTCTTTTTTATATCAATATCACCGATGTATCTAAGGTTTTTGCAAGCATCGAGGAGTGGCGCGGAAAGTCCATGACTTGGGGCAAGCTGGACCGCGAGGGTAAACTGTAATTGGAGATTGAGGATGGATCTGATTTCAATATTGGCCACTGTGATTTTGGTCACCACCATCGGCACCATGGTCATTGGTGTGGGGGCGTTTGCAGCCTTCAAACTGCGCGACAAGCGCAAACCCTCCAAAGCAAAATCCGGTGTCCTGCAAAATCCGGCTGGTGTGCCTGACCCCATTTTTTTGAAGCCCTACTTGCCACCCGAGCTTGAAAAAGCCGCGCTAGAACTTGAATAAGGCCGTGCCATGTTATCCACCGGAGTCCTTGCTATGAAAAACCCTTATATTGATGATGACCGAGACCGCGAAGGGCATGAGGATCACCGCGACCACAACGCCCTGCGTCCGATCTTCAAACGGATCGGTATCTACATGCCGTTCCTGTTGATTTTGGGGCTGTTGACACCGATTCTCGTTTTCGTGTCGATGATGCAGGGCAATGGCTGGAAAGTACCTGATTTGGGTGTCAGGGGGGTTTTCGCCCGGGCTACCCAAACGGGCAAGCGGGTTTATGTGTACGTGTCGCCTAGCACCCAGGCCTACTTTGTCAAGATCGGTGGCAACTATGAGACCTTGCTGGTGCCGTGGCGCAACTACTTCAAGGACCGCGGGTTGGACTACACCGAGCTTTCAGACATCAAAAGTTTGGGCGAGGCCGCCATTGGAGTGCTCATCTTGCCGTCGGCGCTGGCGCTTGGCGACACCGAGCGTGATGTGATCTTGGGCTTTCGGGCTAAGGGCGGTGGCATTTTGACCACCTGGGCCACAGGCACTCGCAATGGATCAGGCGAATGGGCGGGCTGGCAGTTTCTGGAGAGCCTGGGGGCCAAAGTGACCGGCGAAGTTCCACCAGACTCTGAGGCACGGCATTTGACGCTGACCGGAGAGTCGCCGTTATCGCACCAGCAGCCCGCCGGTGCGCGTATCTGGATGGGCAAGACCACCGAAAACTTGTTGCGGATGACCGGCGAATCTGTCGCTGGGCGCTTCATGACCTGGCCACGCATACCTGACGATGAGCATCGCACCGAGGGCGGCATTGTCTTTTCCGAGACGGGTTCAGACCAGGGCCGAACGGCTTGTTTTGCTTTTTCAGAGACCAGTTGGGAGTCTCGTCCGGTTGTCCCCTACCAGGTCATCGACGACACCCTGCAATGGCTGCAACGCTTACCTGTCGTGGTACGGGCGGCTTGGCCTGACGGCAAACTAGCCGCCCAGATCATCGAGATGGATACGGAGCAGGGCTTTGAGAATGCCACTGCCTTTGGCGCGATGATGCGATCCATCAGCTACAAGCCCACGTTTTATGTGCTCACGTCAGTCGCAGCACAGTTTCCGCTCGTTACCCAGGCCCTGGCCCGAGAGTTTGAAATCGCTTACCACGGCGATGTTCACGTCAGCTTTAAGGACCAGCCTGCCAATACCCAGGAGCAGCGACTGCAAAACATGATGACCGAGTTGCACACGGTGCTGCCCGATGCCAAAAACATCACGGGGTTTCGTGCCCCCACCGAGGGCTACGACACGATCACCGAACAATTGTTGCAAAAGCGCGGCATTCGTCACCACGCGGCCGACCCCAGCCGTCTTGAGGGACGCACCCCCGCCGTGGTCAAGATGGACGATGTATTGCCTGATGACGCGCTGATCGTCTTGCCGCGTACCCAGCGTGACGACATCAATCTGTACTGGGAAAAGCTGGACATACCGCGAACCACAAAAGCGCTCAGCGATGATTTTGATTTGGCAGTGAACACAGGATCGCTGGGGTTTTTGAGCGTTCACAGCCAAAATTTTGGCGAGGCCAGTGTGCTGCGGCAGGCTATGCCTGACTTTTTGGCGCATGTGCAAGAGCGCCGCAGCCAAGTCTGGATGGCTACCAGTGCTCAGGTGGCCCAGTGGTGGCGCGATCGCGAGCGTCTCAGACTCTCTTCGTTCAATGTGGGGCGGCGGCTGGATTTCAATCTGTCGGTCAAAGGCACTCAGCCCTTGTTTGGGGCCACACTGGTCGTCATGCTGCCCCGCAAGGGCCAGTTGCCCACAGTGCGTTCCACCAAAATTGGCACCATGATCCCTCGCGTGACCAAGATCGACGACTACCGTGCGGCCGTCGTATTTGACAGTTTGAAGCCCGGCGATTATGTTTTTCAGGCCACATTCACCGAATGATTTGCAGTGAATGCACGACGACAGCCATCGTCAAAAATCGTAGGTGATCGTGATGGGCGCATGGTCTGAAAACCGTTCGGCCTTATAGACAGACACTTCACGTGCCAAGGCTGCCATGGCGGGTGTCGCCAGGTGGTAGTCCAGCCGCCACCCCACATTGTTGGCATAGGCCTGTCCCCGATTGCTCCACCAGGTATAGGCCTCATCTGTGGCTGTGGGGGCCAGATGTCGGTGAACATCCACCAAGTGGCAATCCGCCAGCAGACGGCTGAACCAGTCGCGTTCGGCGGGCAAAAAACCCGAGTTTTTTTGGTTGCCCCGCCAGTTTTTCAGGTCGATGGTTTGGTGTGCGATGTTGATGTCACCGCACAAAATAAAGTCCCGCTGGCTTTGCAGCGCCAGCAGATGGGGGTAGATTTGATCCAGAAACCGGTACTTGGCCGCCTGGCGGTCTTCACCAGACGATCCACTTGGAAAGTAAACGCTCAGGATCGACCGCTTGTGGCTTGCCGTATCGAAGCGCAGCTCAAGATACCGGCCCTCGGCATCGAACTCGGGCGATCCAAACCCCGTTTTCACATCTGATGGTGTGTGGCGACAGTAAATGCCCACTCCAGAATAGCCTTTTTGCTGCGCAAAATGAAAATAGCCCCGCGTACCGGCCAGGTTGTCCAGCCCGTCCGCCACGTCCTGCGCCTGCGCTTTCAGCTCTTGCACACAAATACAATCCGCCCCCTGCCTGGACAGCCAGGCCGCAAGTCCCTTGCGTGTGGCAGAGCGAATACCGTTCAAATTCAAACTGGTCAATTGATACAAGGATGCCTCCATGTCAGAAAACGTTGCAGAAAACGTTGCCGATGATGCCATGCCAGCCCCACCATTGGCACAGCAATTTGTGCAGTTTGCCGTCGCGTGTGGCGTTTTGCGCTTTGGTCAGTTTCAGACCAAGGCCGGCAGGTTAAGCCCCTATTTTTTTGATGCCGGCAGGTTCGATGATGGTGTCATGTTGGGACGGCTGGCCCAGTTTTATGCCCAAAGGCTGCTGGCCTGCCCCCTTGAGTTTGACATGATTTTTGGCCCTGCCTACAAAGGCATCACCCTGGCCGCCACGCTGGCCGTCGAGCTGGCGCGAATGGGCCGCAAGGTGTCCCTGGCCTACAACCGCAAAGAGGCCAAAGACCATGGCGAAGGGGGCACCATGGTGGGCGCGCCGTTGCAGGGGCGTGTATTGATGATTGACGATGTCATGTCGGCAGGCACTGCGGTGCGTGAGTCCATCCGCCTCATTCAAAACGCAGGGGCCACCCCGTGCGCGCTGATCGTGGCGCTTGACCGGCAAGAGAAAGCTGCCGCAGATGGCCACGACCTGGGCATTAGCGCCGTGATGTATGCCAAGCAGCAATGGGGTCTGCAGGTGTGTGCCATCGCTACTTTGGATGATCTGGTGCAGTACCTGGCCCTGCAGCCCGAACAGGCCGAGGTTTGTCGGCAGATCACCCTCTATCGCGAATGCTACGGCGTTCAGGATCGTGCATGAGGCTCAGGTCCACTCTGTGCGCAGTGCGTGTTGCGATGGCCGGTCTGGCTATCCGCCCAACGTTGGGTCTCACTATCGCCTTAACGTTTGGCCTGTTTGGCGTGTGTCTTTATGCCCAGACAGCCGGGCCAGTTGCCGACATTTACACCTGTGTTGATGGCAAGGGCCGCAAGCTCACCTCTGACCGCCCCATCATTGATTGTTTGGACCGCGAGCAAAAATTGCTCAACCCCAGCGGCACCGTCAAGGCCCGTCTGGGGCCGGCACTGACGGCGCAGGAACGCCTGGTGCTTGAGGCCAAAAACAAAGCCGAGCAAGACGAGCGCACCAGCCACGAAGAAGAAAAACGGCGTGACAAGGCCTTGTTGGTGCGTTACCCCAATCTGGCTTCTCACCAAAAAGAAAGGGCCGAGGCCCTGGCCCAGATCATGGTGGTCAAGCAAGCTGCGGCAACTCGCGTCGCCGAGCTACAGGCCGAGCGCAAAAAGCTGACCGACGAGCAGGTGTTTTATGTGAAAGACCCCAGTAAAATCCCGCCCAAGTTGCACAGGCAGATCGATGAAATCACGCAAACCCTGGCCGCGCAAGAGCGATTTATGGCCGAGCAAGACAATGAGATCCATCGCATCAACGTCCGTTTTGATGATGAACTTGTGCGCTTGACCACGCTCTGGCGCGTCGCTGCGGGCGTTGATACCACCACCAAATCCCCCTGATGATGTCTTGCAGCGGGTCTTTGTTGATCACCATACCACGGGAGTACGCACATGGCTAAGGGCATGATTTTGGCGGCAGGTCAGGGCACTCGGGTGAGGCCCCTCACCAAAGACCTGCCAAAACCCATGGTACCCATTTTGGGCAAGCCCGTTATGGAGTACCTGATAGCGCAGTTGGCGCGACACGGTATCACCGAGATCATGGTGAACGTGGCTTTTTTGCACCACAAGATCGAGCAGTATTTTGGGGATGGCAGCCGGTGGGGGGTGCAGATCGGCTACTCCTACGAGGGTAGGCGCGACCATGGCGACATTCTGCCGCACCCCATGGGGTCTGCCGGTGGCATGAAGCGCGTTCAGGATTTTGGTGGTTTTTTTGACGATACAACGCTGGTGTTGTGTGCCGACGCGCTGCTTGACCTGGATATCAGCGCGGCCCTGCAAGAGCACCATCAAAAAGGGGCCATCGCCAGCGTCGTGGCCCACAACGTTCCCATTGACGATGTGCAGGCCTATGGCATTGTGGTGGCTAATGCCGACGGTTGCATCCAGTCTTTTCAAGAAAAGCCCTCACCTGCTACCGCCCAGTCCACCTTGGCCAGCACGGGCATCTATATCTTTGAGCCTGCGGTGATCGATCTGATCCCTTCTGGCCAGACGTACGACATTGGGTCGCAGTTGTTTCCGCAGTTGGTAGAGAAAAAGCTGCCGTTTTACGTTCAAGATCGCCCATTTAACTGGATCGATATTGGCCGTGTCAGCGACTACTGGCACGTCTTGCAGCGTGTTCTGCGCGGCGAGATCGCCCAAATGCCCATGCCCGGGCGAGAGATTCAACCCGGCATCTGGGTGGGTTTGAACACCGCTGTGGCGTGGGGCCAAGTCAAGATCACCGGCCCTGTCTACATTGGGTCAGGGGCCAGGGTTGAGGCCGGCGCAACCATCACCGGCCCCGCGTGGATTGGGCACGGCTGTCACATCCGCACCGGTGCCCGGGTGGTTCGCAGCATCTTGTTTGAGTACACCCGCATTCCGGCGGACATGATCTTTGTCGAGATGATCATGTCGCCCAACTACTGCGTGGACCGCCACGGCGAGACCTACTACCGAGGCGACGATACCGTGCCCCTTCGCTGGGGCGATGCCCGTGCTTGATTCGCAACCAACTTATTTTTGATGACCATGACTACCCCCGTTTTACTTCAGCCTGTTGTTTTGTCCGGCGGCTCTGGCACCCGTCTGTGGCCACTGTCAAGAGAAAAATACCCCAAGCAATTGCTGGCGCTGACCGGTGACGACTCATTGCTGCAAGCCACTGTGCGCAGGGTTGATGGCATTTTGGGGGTCACGATGGCGGCCCCCATGGTGGTGTGCAATGAGGAATACCGCTTTGTGATCGCCGAGCAGTTGCGGCTGCTCGGCCGACCGGGCACGGTGGTGCTTGAGCCTTGTGGCCGCAACACCGCACCGGCGCTGACGCTTGCGGCATTGGCGGCCCTCAAGACCTGCGCTGACCCCGTGTTGTTGGTCATGCCCGCAGACCATGTCATCACCGATGTGGCGGCTTTTCAGGACACCGTAGCGCAGGGCGCGACGCTGGCTGCGGGCGGTGCTGTGGTGGCTTTTGGCATCACCCCCGATGCCCCTGAGACCGGCTATGGTTACATCCAGTCCGGCGCGGAATACGCCCAGGCCGGTGCAGGCCGGGCCAAACAAATCGCCCGCTTTGTCGAAAAACCCGACACCGCCACCGCCCAGGCGTATCTGGATGCAGGGACTTACCTGTGGAACAGTGGCCTGTTCATGGTGCGGGCTTCAGTCTGGCTGCACGCTGTGGGCGTGTGCCGCCCTGACATTTTGTTGGCTTGCCAAAGCGCGTTTAGCCAGGGCCAGACCGACAACGAATTTGTCCGCGTGGGCAAAGAGGCCTTTGCCCACTGTCCCAGTGACTCCATCGACTACGCCGTGATGGAGCGCATCGCTGACCAGAGCCGCCCAGAATGTGACGGCGCGGTATCCCTGCCTGCCGGGGTGGTCCTGCCGCTGGCTGCCGGCTGGTCTGACGTAGGCGCATGGGACGCTCTATGGCACGTTTTGCCCAAGGACAGCCATGGCAACGTGGCCCAAGGTGACGTGCTGCTGCACGATTGCACCAATACCCTGGCCTTGTCTGATGGTCGCTTGATCGCCTGTGTGGGTGTCAGCAACCTGGTGGTGGTTGAGACCGCCGATGCCCTGTTGGTGTCGCACAAAGATGCCACCCAGCATGTCAAGCAAATCGTCGATATCCTTAAAAAACAAGGACGTGCCGAGGGTTACATTCACCGCAAGGTCTTTAGGCCCTGGGGCTGGTACGACGGCATTGATGCCGGAGAGCGCTTTCAGGTCAAACGCATCGTGGTCAAGCCGCAGGGGGTGTTGTCGCTGCAAATGCATCACCACCGCGCAGAGCACTGGGTGGTGGTCTGCGGCACCGCCAAAATCACCAAGGGTGACGAAACCTTTTTGCTGTCAGAGAACCAGTCCACCTTTATCCCGCTGGGCATCACCCACCGCCTCGAAAATCCCGGTCGGGTGCCGCTGGAGATGATCGAGGTGCAGTCAGGCTCTTATCTGGGCGAGGACGACATCGTCCGGCTTGAGGATGTTTACGGGCGATGAGAACGTTGGCATCTTTAATCAGGAAATCTGAGGTTGTAAACACGACAGCACTTGTTCGACGCTGATGTCGGTCAGGCAACGGGTGTGGCCTTTGGGGCAAGTGCGTTCAAAGCACGGCGCGCAGTCTAGGGGTGGCTGGTAATGGGGGTCATTTTTAAGCCACAGCACACGGGCGCGGTCACTCAGGGGCGGGGTGTGCAGCGGGCTGCTGGAACCAAAAATGGCCACCTGCGCCACGTCAAACGCTGCCGCCACGTGCATCAACCCAGAGTCATTGCTGACCAGACGATGGGCCGCAGAGACCACCCCCATGGCATCCTCCAGCGTTGTCTTGCCCGACAGGTCAAGACAGTGCCCCGGACGCAAGGCGTGAACCTGTGCGGTGATTGCGGCGCACAAGTCAGCGTCTTTGGCAGACCCCAACAGGACCACAGGCAGATTGATTTTGCCCGCCAAGTCAGCAAAATGGCCCACCGGCCAGCGCTTGGCAGGGCCGTATTCTGACCCCGGCACCAGGACGCAGTAGTGCTCGGACTCCAGCCCAAATCGGCTCAGTGCATTCTGGACTTTGCCGCGATCAAGTTGTAAGCGTGGTCGGCGGCAATTCTCATCAGACGCAGCCCCCTCTACATCGGCCAAAGCCCCATAAAAATCCACCATGGGCGTGGGTGTGAACTTGTGCCCAGAGGGGTTTGGCAGGCGATGCGTCAAGAGGCCAAAGCGAAATTCACCCAGGTAGCCGATGCGCGTCGCAATGCCTGCAAAAAACGGCAGCAAAGCGCTCTTCAAAGAATTAGGGCAAACATAAGCGATGTCA
Source organism: uncultured beta proteobacterium (assembly GCA_903822205.1). Classification (GTDB taxonomy): domain Bacteria; phylum Pseudomonadota; class Gammaproteobacteria; order Burkholderiales; family Burkholderiaceae_C; genus Rhodoferax. Next base: position 43,584 of record CAIJOK010000139.1, read on the forward strand.
AACTGGCCTTGAATTGAAAGTGCCAGTTGGCAGCGCGTCACCAGTTGCAATCTGCCGTGGACAAACGGCAGCTCAAAAACCCTGGCCACCTGCGGCATGGCCCGATAGACCGGTGTCACCCAGGGCAGGGCAGCCACTGCGATCTGTTCACCACGCTGCGCCAGACGACGCAACAAAGGCTCGGTCATCACGGCATCGCCCACCCACTGCGGCGCAATGACCAAAGAGCGCGTCACACCCGCCACTGCGCTCATTCAGACCAAGGCAAGCCAGTGGGCATATTTGGCGTTACGGCCATTGACGATGTCAAAAAATGCGTTTTGGATTTTTTCAGTGATCGGCCCACGGCTGCCGCAACCCAACGGGATGCGGTCCAGTTCGCGGATGGGGGTGACCTCAGCAGCCGTGCCCGTAAAGAAAGCCTCGTCGCAGATATAAACCTCGTCTCGGGTGATGCGCTTTTGCACCACTTCCAGCCCCAGGTCACGGCAAATGTGCAGCACGGTGCTGCGCGTGATGCCGTTTAGGGCACCCGCCGAAAGGTCAGGGGTATAGACGACACCGTCTTTGATGACGAAGAGGTTTTCGCCGGCACCTTCGCTGACAAAACCCGATGCATCGAGCAGCATGGCCTCGTCATAACCATCGTCGGTGGCCTCCATGTTGGCCAAAATGGAGTTGGTGTAATTGCTGACGGCCTTGGCCTGCGTCATGGTGATATTGACGTGGTGGCGGGTGTAGCTTGAAATTTTGACCCTGATGCCCCGCGCCAGGCCATCGTCACCCAAGTACGCTCCCCACGCCCACGCTGCCACCATCAGGTGAATGGTGTTGCCACGGGGGCTGATGCCCAGCTTGCGATCGCCTATCCAGCTTAACGGACGCACATAGCAAGATGCAAGCTGGTTGGCGCGAACGACGGCTTTTTGGGCTTCCAGAATGTCGTCAAAACCAAAGGGGATGGACATGCGCAAAATTTTGGCGCTATTCAACAGGCGGCGGGTGTGGTCCTCAAGCCTGAAAATAGCCGTGCCCTGCGGGGTCTGGTAAGCACGCAGCCCCTCAAAAACACCGCATCCATAGTGCAGGGTGTGGGTCAAAACGTGAACCTTGGCATCGCGCCAGTCCACCATCTGGCCATCCATCCAGATTTTGCCGTCGCGGTCAGACAGTGCGGGAGGAATAGGGTTCATGGAAATGGTCCTTTACATCTGGGAGGGTGGCGGGTTAAAAAGGCGCGCATTCTATGGGGCGCTATGAAGTGGATGACCATAACACCTTGACGCACAGCCCCCCCAACAAGTTTGACCGGCTGACCTGAACCTGCGCTTGATAGACCGCCGCAATTCGTTTGACGATCGACCATCCCAAGCCGCTGCCGGTCTGCGACGTGCCGGGCACACGGTAAAACCGCTCGCCCAAACGCGCCATTTCGGCATCGACAAGGCCCGGCCCACTGTCCTCCACTTGCAAAATTGTTTGGCGACCGTCTTGGCCCACGGCAACGGCAACCGTCACAACGATCCGCGCACCTTCGGGGCTGTAACGCATGGCGTTGTCGATCAGGTTGCGCATCAGCACACACGTTAGCGTGGGGTCAGCGCGTACCAGGGCGGGGGCAGGGGCTAACAGCTCAAGCACCTGCTGACGACGCAGGGCCACCAGCGCCAGATCGGCGGCCACCTGCTGCGCCAGCATGGCAGCGTCCACCCCACTGACTGGGGCTTTAGTGGCTGATGACTCAAGCCGTGACAGGGTGAGTAACTGCTCGACCAAATGAGTGGCGCGGTCGCAGCCGGCCAGTGTGTATTCCAGGGCATGTTCACGGCAGGCAATGTCGCCTCCGGCCCCCAATGCCACCTGGGCTTGGGCACGAATGGCCGCGATGGGCGTGCGAAGCTCATGCGCAGCATCTGCCGTGAATTGCCGCTCCAGCACCATCATTTGGCCGATACGGTCCAGCAGGGCATTGAGAGAATGGACGACGGGTGCAATTTCAGACGGCACGTCGGTCAGCACGATGGCATCCAGCGCACGGGGCTGGCGCTGTGCCAGAGCGCGGCTGAGCAGCCGCAGCGGGCCTAGTCCGTGACGCACCGCCATCCAGCCCACCACGGCCAGCAGGGGCAATGCGCAGATGAGGGGCATCAAAACACCTCGCAAGACAGCCCACAAGATCGACCGCCGCGCTTTGATGTGTTCGCCCACATAGACCTGCACATCGTCTTCGTTACCCCGGGTGGCAAACACCCGCCACTTGCTGTGGTCAGACAGGGTGACGGTGGCAAAACCGTGTGACAAACCGGACATGGGCTGCGTGCCCGCATTGACCGAGCTGATCGTCAAACGACCTTCGTGAAACACCTGAAAAGCCACCCGCAATGCATATTTGTGCAAAGGTGGAGGGTCTTCAAATTTTTCATGGGGGTCGTCCCCCATCAAAGACCCTGCACGAAGGGGTGTGTCATATAAATCGGCAGCAGAGGGTCCGTGGCCGGTTTGTTGTGCCACCAGCAAGGCCGCAGACTGTGCCAGATGCCCATCCAGCAATTCGTCCAGTTCGTCCCTGGCCCCTGCCCACGTCAGTGCGGCAGCGCCCAACCAAACCAGCGTCACCATCAGCAGCAGCAACGCCAACAGTCTGGATTGCAGGGATTGCAGGCGACGAAGCCGCATGGGCGCTACCCGCCAGGGCGAAGCATGGTATAGCCCACACCGCGCACGGTCTGGATCAGGTCGGCGTAGAGCTTGCGGCGCAAATGATGGATGTGAACCTCTATCGCATTGCTTTCCACCTCGTGACCCCAGTTGTAGAGTTTTTGCTCAAGTTGCTCGCGCGACAACACCCGTCCCATGCTGAGCATCAGCACGTGCAGCAGGTCAAACTCGCGGGTGGACAGCGTGACTTGCTTGTCGTCCATCCAGACCTGCCGCGCCGACACGTGGATACGAACCGAACCGCATTGCAGCGTGTCCTGCGTTTGACCATGCGATCGCCGCACCAAGGACCGCAGCCGTGCCGCCAGTTCTGCCAGATCGACAGGTTTGACCACGTAGTCATCGGCCCCAAGATCCAGGCCTGCGATGCGATCAGGAACAGCATCACGGGCGGTCAATACCAGCACAGGGGTGCTGACCTTGCGCTGGCGCAGTGCCTTCAGAACCTCCATGCCGTCCTTGAGCGGCAGGCCTAAATCAAGCACGGCAGCTTGATAGTCCCCACTGACCATTTCACGTTCGCAGGCCAGACCGTCGCGCACCCAATCGACCAAAAACCCCTGCTGACGCAGACCAGCACGCAGGCCGTCGCCCAGTAGGAGGTCATCCTCAGCCAACAAAATTCGCATTCAAAGACTCCTGTTAGCCCGGAATACGCACACTGTGCTCGCTGAAATTGCCTTGTTCGGCCCCTGAATGACACGCGACGCAGTTACCGCGACCGCCCACAGAGGCACGGCTCCAGGTGCTGGCGCTGACATGGCGGTCATGCTCGCGCAAAAACCAGGAGGATTGGGTGATGCGGTTTTGCGGGGGGACTTCTGCGGCGCGTTTGTAGGTTCCGCCATGGCTGGTCAAATACTGGGATATGACACCGGCACTGGTGGCATCCAGCGACGCATCCTGGCCAAAATGCTGGCCCAGCTTAGCCATGATCTGCTGCCATGCGGCCACCGGCAACAGCCCCGCCGGATAAACCATGTGGCATGACCCACACTCCTGCTTGTACTGGGGCGGTGCGCTGCCGGTCATGCCGTCCATACGGCCCTTCGGGCCACCCTCTCTGCCCTCGATGGGCTGGCTGCTGCGGCCCCAGTGAAACCAGGACGATTCACCCTCACCGTCGTCATCGTCCGCAAAGACAGGGGACACAGCGCAGGCGCAAAGTGCAACGGCCAATGTGGCCTTCACAAGTGCAGACGGAAGGGCGGATACAGCGGACATGCAAGGCAAATAAGACGTGGTGAATTTCATGGTGGTGGAATGATCGGATACGTAAGTGGGTGGGTGACGGCGAGATGGTATGAACGGGTCATTAAGCGAGTCTTAAAAAACGGGACTGGGTGCTACCTGGTTGTATTTTGCATACTGCTTATAAAAAATAAAATACATCATAAATATGATAACAATAGCAACAAATGCACTACAGACGTGCATAAGCATTGAATATTCAACAATAATGACGAATAAAACTTATTGTTTATTGATGGTAGGCATGGGTTCATGTGCAACATGGCTTCTACCGGTTGCCTTGGGCCAACGGCAAGCCAAACGTCACACAACAGCCGTTGTCAGGCGCACCCTCCATGCCGATGATTCCGCCCATGCGTTCGATGATCTTGCGGCACGTCACCAGCCCCAGGCCCAGGCCCTCAAAGTCACGCACAGGGTGCAGTCTGCCAAAGACTTTGAATAAAGCTGTGGCTTGCAAGGCAGCAAAGCCCACGCCGTTGTCATGGATGCTGACGTGGCACATCGGGGGGGCACACACCGTAGCACCTACTGGACCACTGACGTGATCATCCACCCGCCAGGTCAGCGTGATCTGCGCTGTGTGGCGGTTGCGGCTAAATTTAATGGCATTGCCCAGCAAATGAACCAGCACCTGGCGCAACTGCTGTGCATCGGCCAAAACGTGCGGCACATCGCCCGCCCAATGCCACTGCACAGCGTGTGGCAGTCGCTGCATCAGTTCATCGGCCACCCCCTGCGCCATCTTGTTGACATCTTGCGCCTGTAGGTTCAGCGTGGTTTGTCCCAGCCGCGACAGTTGAGCCAAACCATCCAATTGTTGGGTCAGCAATTGGGCTGACTGGCGAATGGTGTTCAGATGCGCCGCCACATCGGTCGGCATGTCGGGCCAGTCCTCTGCGATCACCTGAGAATAGGCGGCGATGTGCCGCAGCGGTGCACGCAGATCATGCGACACGGTGTAGGTCAGTTCTTGCAACTCGGCACGGGCAGCCTCAAGCTGCTGCAATAAGGAACGGTCGAGGGGGTGGGACGCAGGCAAAGGGGTCACAGGCATGGTGGGGGTTGTCTAACCCTAAGTTATCAATTGGTTAACAATAAATAATATACGTGATTATAGAACATAAAATTGGCATGATGCACTATCATCAAGCATACACCGCTATCAATTGATGATTTATCGCATCAAAGACTTATTTTAATATTCAAACAGGTTTCTGGCCAACGTGGGCCTACTTTGGGCAGATGCATGGTAGCCGTCGGCGATAATGCCCGCTTGTTTGATTATCTTTATCAGGAGTTTTTGCATGAAAGTTTTACGGTTTTCTGAAGTCATCGCCAGCGGTTTTGTCAGTGGCAAGCGTGTTTTTATTCGCGCCGATTTGAATGTGCCACAAGACGATGCCGGCAACATCACCGAGGACACCCGCATTCGCGCCAGTGTGCCGTGCATTCGCATGGCCCTGGATGCCGGAGCCGCCGTTATGGTCACCAGCCATCTGGGCCGCCCCACTGAGGGCGCTTTCAAGCCCGATGACACTTTGGCTCCTGTGGCCAAGCGTCTGGGAGAGTTGCTGGGTCGCGAGGTTCCATTGGTGGCCAATTGGGTGGACGGCGTGGATGTCAAACCCGGCCAGATCGTGCTGCTTGAAAACTGCCGCGTCAATGTCGGCGAAAAAAAGAACAAAGAAGACTTGGCCAAAAAACTGGCTGCCCTGTGCGATGTGTTTGTTCACGATGCCTTTGGTACTGCCCACCGGGCCGAGGCCACCACCTATGGCATTGCACAGTTTGCGCCCATCGCATGTGCAGGCCCGTTGCTGGCCGCCGAGATCGATGCCATCAGCAAAGCCCTGGCTAACCCCAAACGCCCCTTGGTTGCGATCGTCGCAGGCTCCAAGGTTTCCAGCAAGCTGACCATCTTGCAGGCGCTGGCCAAGAACGTGGATCAACTGATCGTGGGCGGCGGAATCGCCAACACCTTTATGCTGGCCGCCGGTTTGAACATCGGCAAAAGCCTGGCTGAGCCTGACTTGCTTGAAGATGCCAAGGCTGTCATCGCCGCCATGAAGGCCCGTGGCGCGGATGTACCTATCCCCACCGATGTCGTGACCGCTAAAGCTTTTGCAGCAGATGCACCGGCCACTGTCAAGTTGGCGACTGAGGTGAGCGACGACGACATGATTTTGGACATTGGCCCCGACACGGCAGCCCGACTGGCTGAGCAGCTTAAGGCCGCAGGGACGATCGTCTGGAATGGCCCGGTCGGCGTGTTTGAATTTGCAGCCTTTGAAAATGGTACCAAAGTCATTGCGCAGGCTATCGCCCAGTCCAGCGCTTTTTCGATTGCCGGTGGTGGCGACACCTTGGCCGCGATCGCAAAATACAACATCGCCAAGGACATTGGCTATATCTCGACTGGCGGTGGTGCATTTTTGGAAGTGCTGGAGGGCAAAACGCTGCCCGCTTTTGAAATTTTGCAAAAGCGCGCTGCCGAATAAGCGGCGTTGCAGCCGGCAGGCGGGTGCTGCCCCGCTTGTCAGCTTGCCATAAGGTTGCGTTAAGACAGCGCCGTTAACGTCTTCTGTGTATCCCCGCCTTTTATTTTTGATAATTTTTGATTATTGTTCAGGAAACACCATGAAACCCGTCTTCAAAACATCCGCTTTACTGGCCTGTCTGGCCGTCGTACTGCCCCTGTCTGCCAACGCCAGTGCTATTTTGGATGGCTATCAGGCGCAGGCCAAGCAAGAAAACGCAGCCTTCAAAGAATTTAGCGCCGCAGCCGGCCAAAAGCTCTACAGCACCGCAGGCCCCACCCAACTGTCGTGTGCATCGTGCCATACCGATTCGCCCAAGGTCGCTGGCAAACACGCCAAAACCAATAAGGTGATCGACCCCTTGGCCCCCAGTGTCAACGCCAAGCGTTTTACCGACACGGCCCAGGTTGAGAAATGGTTTAAACGCAACTGCAACGATGTCTTGAAGCGTGCCTGCACCACCCAAGAAAAAGGTGACTTTGTTGCCTACGTTTTGTCGGTCAAATAGGGGGCCAACATGAAGCTCAGCATGAAAGTGACCTACCCCCTGCTGCTGTCAGGGCTGGTCCTTGCGTCTTTTGGCGCACAGGCCACAGGCAAATACAACGGCCAGGATCGCGGCAAACCCGTGATGCCCTCTGTGGTCAATGCCAAGGTGCAGTCCGAATGCAGTGGCTGTCACATCGCCTACCCCCCTGGGCTTTTGCCAGCGGCCTCTTGGCAAAAAGTCATGGACGGGCTGGATCAGCATTTTGGCGTGGATGCCTCGCTGCCTGCGGCTGACCGTCAGAGCATCACGGACTATCTCGTCAAGTACGCCTCTAACCGCTGGACAGCCAACGCTGCCCCGCTGCGCATCACAGACGGCGAATGGTACAAGGTCAAACACATTCGGAGCGGCAAGGTGACTGAGGCCATCGTGAAGCGCGAATCTGTCAAAAGCAAGTCCAACTGCCAGGCATGCCACTCTGGTGCCGAAAAAGGTCAATTTGACGAGCGAAGCGTCAAAATTCCAAAGTAACTGTCATGAATTCGGGGCATTCGTATTGGATCTCCCCGTATTTTGCTTTGCTTCACACGGGCTACGGCCCCTTTTTTTAAGTTTTCTACGCTATCATGAGGCAAAAAAGGCAAGACATGCAGGTGCGACGGGCATTGTGGGTGCATTCTAATCCTGTATAGCGTAGGTTATTTTTTGTATTGTGCATGGCATCCTGCTGTGCCACTCTCCCTGATTTTTAAGAGTTATCGATGAAACCCACCCTGATCTGGGATATTCCCACCCGCATCTTTCATTGGATTTTTGTCCTTTGCTTTGCGATGGCCTGGCTCACCTGCGAGGGCGACCGCTGGCGTTCCATTCATGTTTTTGCCGGTTATCTGATGCTGGCGCTGGTGGTTTTCAGGGTGGTGTGGGGCTTTGTCGGGTCGCATTTTTCGCGCTTTGCCTCATTCTGGTTCGGCCCGCGTGAAGCTATTTTGTATTTGCAACAAGTCGCCAAAGGCCACGCTGCGCGTCATGTGGGCCATAACCCCACGGGCAGTATGGCAATTTACATCCTGTTGGGGCTGGCTATCGGGGTGGGGGTTTCGGGCTGGATCACCTTAGGGGGCGACGAGCAGCAGGGCCTGGCCGCAGGGTGGCTGAGCTTTTCACAGGCGCAGCCCATCAAGGAATTGCATGAAGTGGCCGCCTGGCTGATGCTGATGGTTGTGGCCGGTCACGTGACCGGTGTCGTGGTCGAGAGCCTCTTGCACCGTGAAAACCTGACCTTGTCCATGCTGACTGGCGTCAAAATGGCCCCGCCCGACACGCCTGTAGCCAAGTCGCGCACGGCTGTGGCGGTGGTCTTGCTGCTGGCCATGCTGGTCTTTGGTCTCTGGTGGTTTCAGTACGCCATTGACCGGCAGTTGGACCATTGGGGCTGGTATCAAAAGCGTGAAACTGGCGTGGGTGAAGAGTCGCACGTCAGGTTTGTGGGCAAAAATCTGCCCGACCACACGCAGTGGCGCGAGGAATGCGGCAGTTGTCACGCAGCGTTTTACCCGGCACTGCTGCCGGAGCGTTCATGGCGTAAGATGATGGCCGATCAAGGCCAGCACTTTGGCACGGACCTGGGTTTGGATGCCGCTCCCACGGCGGCCATTTTGCAATTTTTGACCGACAACGCGGCGGACCACCACAGGACGGAGGCTGCCTTCAAGATCGATCAGTCCATCCCTAAAGAGGCTGTCCCACTCCGCATCACCGACACCCCTTATTGGACGCACAAACACAGCGAGATGGCGGACGCTGTCTGGACAACCCCCTCGGTCAAAAGCAAAAACAACTGTATCGCGTGCCACACCGACGCAGATGCTGGCACTTTTGAGGACGGTGCGATGCAAATACCGCAGGCCACAGCGGTATCAAAGCCCGCATCAGATTCTGCGGCTGCGGTGAGTCGCCTGGTTCCACCCTTGGAAAAAGCTGGCCCGTGACCATCGCACAATTCTCACGTAGAATAAATTTTTTTGGGGGGGGTGTGATCACCGCCTATTTCACCGCCTATTTCACCGCCTATTTCACCGATTTTGAACCTTGTGTCTCTGCGGTGCTCTTTGCCGCATGGCCCCGTCAGACTGAGTTCCTTCTGTTGAACCTTTTTTGTGAAGGCAGAAACCCTTGGATTTTCAAACCATTACTGGGGCCAAGACAGCCCATACAGCCCATACGGACCATAGCGTCGAAACGATGGGCAGCGGCGTGACCGATCTGGACTGCCAGCGTGCCAAATTGCAGCAGGCCATGATTTTTTTGGGGGCGATCGCCAGTGGCATGGAGCAGGCCATCGGCACATCTGCCAACAGCATTTCGTACCTGGCAGGCAAGAATTTGGGCATCAAACTGTCAGCAGGTGTGGCCAAGACCGACGACATTGAACAGGCCCTGGCCGCCACCCACGATGTTTTGATCGAAAACAACTACCTCTGGGCGTTTGAGACTTTCAAGCCGCACGACCGTCCCAGCTTGGTCCAAAAAGTGGACGGCGGTCATGACCTGATGCTGGTGTTTCGTGACTGCATGATCAGGCAATCTTTGTTTCGGTTTGGTCATGCCCAAAAAGGCTCTCTGTGCAACATGATGTTTGGTTTTTTTGCCGGTGCCCTTGAAAACGTCATGGGCAAAGAGTCCATCCTGGACATCCTCCACACCGGTGAAAACGCCTGTTACAAGCGTCTGTTCATCCGTGACAAGGCCACACCATGAGCGCAGAATGCCAGTCGGCCGACACACCCTGTTCGCCAGACGATTCTGACGCGCCAGATCGGCCCAAAGCCCCGGCCACCATCAACACCGAATGGTTGAGTGACTGCTCAGGCTGCCACATCACGATCGTTGATCTGCACGAAAAAATCCTCTCCATCCTTGACTCGGTCACCCTCCAACGTTGCCCCGTGCTGACCGACATCAAGGACTACCCGCCCGCCACGATCGGCCTGGTGTCGGGTGCCATCCGCAATGTGCATGACCGACAGGCCGCCATCGAGATGCGCAAAAGCTGTGATCACATCATCGCCTGGGGGTCATGCGCTGTGTTTGGCGGCCCGGCAGGTGCCGGCAATCTGCATACCAGCGACGAGATCGCAGATGCTGTCTATCTTCATAACAAAACCACGGTATCAGCCCCCACGCCCACCCGTGAGGTTTCTCCGCTTGAATCGACTGTGTCGCCGATCGACACGGTGATCGATGTCGATCTGTATTTGCCAGGCTGTCCACCCCACCCTGCTTTTGTGCTGGATGCCTTGTTGTCGCTGTTGGAAGGCCGCCCGCCTAAGGCTACCCAAGAGTCTGTCTGCGGCCACTGCCGCAGGCAAATGCGCAAGACGGACGTGACGGCCATCCGCTCAGGCTCTGACGGCGTGGCCGATGCCCAAAACTGTTTTTTAAGCCAGGGCTATGTCTGCATGGGGTCTGTGACCATCGACCGCTGCCTGGCACCCTGCCCACAAAACGGAGTGCCGTGTACCGGCTGTGCGGGGGCTACCATGCAGGTGCTGACCGAACCTAACCGTGACATTCGCACCGAGATAGCCGACCGTATGTCCCGTCTCACCCACATCCCGTACGCTGACATCGTGAAAGAGATAGAGCGCACCGCCAAGTCGCATTACTCTTACACCATGGCCACCAAAATGATCGGCGACAAGCCCACTTTTTTGATCAAACGCTGGATCGTCGAGGCCGACCAAGACTACGAGGGCACACGCTATGACTGCAAGCACTAGCATTCACGCTGACACTGATATTGGCACTGATATTGGCACTGACATTCACACCGGCAACAGCACACACCGCACCCACCGCACCCTTCGGATCGACCCTGTCACGCGCATTGAGGGCCACGCCAAGGTCGTGATTCAACTGGACGATGCCGGCAACTTGCAGTCCGCCGGTCTGGTCGTCAATGAATTGCGCGGTTTTGAAAAAATCCTGGTGGGCATGGAAGCTGACCGCATGCCGCACATCACAGCCCGCATTTGCGGAGTCTGCCCCACGGCCCACCACCTGGCTGCGTCCAATGCCCTGGACCATGCAGCAGGTGTCACCGCACCGCCAGCGGCCATGCTGCTGCGCGAGTTGATGTACATGGGGCATTTAATCCATTCGCACTGCCTGTCACTGTTTGTCTTGCAAGGGCCAGATTTGGTGCTGGGCCTGGACGCTGCCCCCGCGATTCGCAACATCGTGGGCATCGTCCGTGCCCACCCCGAGGTGGCCAAAAAAGCCCTCCGCGTTCGCACCATCGGCCAGAAGATCAACGAAACCGTGGGCGGCAGAGGGGTTCATCCGGTCACATCGGTGGCAGGCGGCATTACCTTTGTCTTGGATCAGACCCTGGCCCGCCGCATGGCCGACTGGATCAACGAGGGTCTGGCCCTGATGACCGAACTCACGCCCGTGGTCAAGCAGTTGCTGATGACCACCATCGACAAACACCCCGCCATGCTGACCGACTGGGTGGTGTCGTCCTGGGGCGTGGGCACGGTCAAGGACAAAAAAATCTCGATGATCGAAGGGCTGATCACCGCTGTCGATGAAACCGGCCAACAAAAGCTGGCCTTTGCCACCCCTGACTATGACCGCTACATGACGGAGTCTGTGCTGGACTGGTCGTACATGAAGCCCGTTCGCATCCGTGAGCGCCCAGATGACAACACCGTGCTGCACGACTATCGGGTGGGGCCGCTGGCACGCATCAACGTCACGGGCTGCTATGGCACCCCTTGGGCTGACCGCGAATACGAAACCTTCACATCCTTGGGCGGCGCACCTTGTCACATCACCGTGTTTCAGGCCTACGCCAAGCTGCTCGAAACGATCTGGGCGCTGGAGCGCGGGGCCGAGATTTTGCGCACACCGGCTGTGTTTGGCGAAACCCGTGTGCCTGTCAAGTACCAGGGTGGGCGCGGTGTGGGCCATGTTGAGGCTCCTCGCGGCACGCTGATCCACGATTACGAGATCGACGATCAGGGCATCGTGCGGGCCGCCAATCTGGTGGTGGCCACCCAGCAAAACTACGCCCTCATCAACCGTTCACTTGAGCATGCAGTCACCTCACACGTGATCGGTCGTGCCAGCGACGATGCCCTGCTCAATGCGGTTGAGTTCAGCATTCGCTGCTATGACCCCTGTTTGTCATGCGCTACCCACGCCGTGGGTGACATGCCGATTGAGGTGGACATCAGGTGTGCCGGCCAACGGGTGCGCTCACTACGCCGGTCATCGTCGTCATGAACCCTGTCGAAATTTCCATCCATGCAGCGGCCTGTCGCGGCTGTGAGCTTTGCGTCGATGTCTGCCCTACACGGGTTTTTAAATTTGATGCCGATCGCCGTCTGTGCATCGTCGATCACCCCGAGGACTGCATTGCCTGTCTGTCTTGTGCCTATATTTGCCCATCACACGCCATCTCGCACACCGGCCACCACTTGGTTAAAAATTTTTACCGTGACGATGACTTCTGCAAACGCGTCGAAAGGTTTCTATGAACGCTGATTTCGCCCCGGATTTTGCTCATCAATTCAGCTCGGACGACCACACCCATGCCATGATGGAGGTTGCTTTTTTGGTCGATGCTTTTGCCAACACCATCGACAACGTCATGGGCGGATCTACCGGGCCTGTGGGGCGCATAGCCGGTCGCGATATGGCCAAAAAGCTGCCTCTGCACCTGGGCGACCCCTCTCTGACGCAAACCCTGGCTGCCCTGTCTGGCCGCATGAAGGCCGGTTTTGATGTGACCGTTACATCCGCAGACACCCAATCCGCCCACTGCACCATCGGCACTTGCTTTATCAGAGACCTGTGCATGGGGTCGGGCCAGCCGCCCGGGGGCGCTGCTTGCAAACTGTTTCACGCCTATTTTGACGGCATTGTCAATGAGTTGATGCGCAGGCCCGTCAAGTCCGACATCATCGACATGGGCGCGTTTTGCACCATGAAAACGATGACGCAATAACGGTGATGAAAACAGGGATGAAATAACGGTCACGCCATCCATGCCACTGGTTGTTTGTATTGGCAATGAACTGGTGGCCGACGATGCCGCCGGTTTTGAGGTGCATGATTGTCTGTCTCAAATTTTGCCGCCGACAGTCAGGCTTGCGTATTGCGCCGTGAGCGGTCTTGCCCTGCTTGATCTGCTTGACGGCAGCGAAGACACGCTGGTCGTCGTTGATGCGGTTCAGTTGGGCGCACCCGTGGGGTTTGTCCACTGCCTGGATACGGACCAACTTCCGGGGTCATGCGCTGGTGCGGTATCGGCCCACGGCATCGGACTGCGCGACACACTGCAAATCGGTCTGACCCTCTACCCTGATCTCATGCCCCGTCACATCACATTGGTGGGCATCGAAGGCCGTTGTTTTAACTTGCCTCGCATCCATATGAGCGCCGCAGTGGTCCACGCCATACCGCTTGCCGTCCAACAAGTGCTGTGCTTGCTGCACCTTGAGGGTCGGAGCCGTGCGGCCTGATCAACCCTTTTTGACCTACCGCGTCTTTTTATGAAACCCAGACCCAGCACAGTCCACGACGTTGTCAATCAACTTGCACAGGCCATGATGGAGGGCCGGCTGGATGAGCGCGGCGACACAAAAGACCTGCGCGGTCAGGATGCCGCGCTGATCGATACGATCAACCAGATGCTAGACACGCTGATTACCCCCATGCGGGTGGCTTCAGGGGCGCTGGATGAGATCGCCCATGGGCGCATTCCACCCTTTATCATCCACGAGCAACAAGGTGAATACGACAAAATCAAACGCAGCATCAATACGCTGCTGGCGGTTTTGTATGGCATGCACAGTGAGATATTGAACCTGACCGACAGTGTGCGCGAGGGCCGGCTTTTGACCCGAGGCAACGATTGGGACTATGAGGGCATCTGGCAAGAACTGATCTCTGGCATGAACAAAACCCTGGATGCCGTGGTGGACCCCCTGCACGAAGCCAGCGCCGTCCTGGGCCAATTGGCCGCTTATGACCTGCGTGCGCGAATGCACGGCAAATACCGTGGCCAGCATGCCATCATTCGCGATGCCATGAACGCCACGGCAGCCACTTTGCACGATGCCATATCTCAGGTGCATGGCATCGTCGAACTATTAAGCTCGGTGGGCCGCAGTGTGGTGCAGTCCAGCTCTGCCGTGGCTGAGGGTGCCAAAGAGCAAAGCTTGCGTTTGGCAGATGCCACAGGCACGCTGGACATGGTGGCAGAACACGCCCGCAGCAGTGCCAAGCACACTTTGGATACCCAGGCCAATGCCCAACTGGCCGCCAGTGCCGTGACAACGGCCAAGCATTCCACCGAACGGATGCTGGTCGCCATGTCCGAAATATGTACATCGGCTGAGCGCACTGCGTCGATCGTCAGCCAGATCGACGCGATCTCCAAGGAGACCGGCAACCTGTCCAACAGCGCCAGCGACAAGGCTCAGCGTATGGGCCGGTCTGCCGGAGGCTTCAAAGTGGTGGCCCAAGAGATCAGGCAGTTGTCCGGACGCTGCTTGTCCTCTGCCAAAAGTATGGGGGCACTGGAGAAAATTCTGTCCTCTGGCATGGATGCATCAGCCCGTCAGTCCATGCGTGGGATCATTGACGACATGACCTCGGTCGCCATTTTTTCTAACCTGCTGGGTATCAACGCCGCCATCGAAGCAGCCCACGTGGTGGGGGCTGGCACAGATTTCAGCAAGCTGACCGAAGAGATTCGCAGCTTGGCCGTGCGGTCTGCTGAGGCGGCCCGCAGCACAGAGACCCTGATCAAGACCGCTGTCGTGCAAGCGCGTAGCGGGGTGGGGTTGTCTGCCGAGATCGATCACCAGTTGGCAGCAGCGGCATCAGGGGCTGACGCGATCAGTCACCTGACCAACGAAATATCGCGGGCCACAGCCGAGCAGGCTGGCTACATCGGAGACATCAACGATCTGGTGTCCTGTATTCACCAGATCACGAGCACCAATTCTGCCAGTGCCGCAGAATCTCTGGACGCAGCCAGCCGTCTCAATGTCCAGATGCAGCAGCTCTCAGACCTGGTTCAAAACTTCAAGGTTTGACCCGCCATGCACTGGGTAACGCCTAAACCGACGCGCTGATCAAGGTGATGCTTGCCCATCTGTTACGCCGTTTGTACCTGTTACAGGTGCTGGGTGGTGTCCTGTTGGGTGCATGGGTGGGCACTTGGGTGGACATATGGCAGACGCACCTGACGTGGCCGCTGGTGTTGCTGGCGCTAGTGGGGGCGGTGCTTTTGCCACTGACGCTGCATGTTCTCGTGATCGCCTGTCTGATGATCGTGTCCTGGCAGCCCCATGCCAACTGGCTGTGGTGGCGGGCGTTTTGGGGCGAGTTGGTCGCCAGCCTGCAAATTTTTTGGTTCCACCTGCCTATGGCGATGTCAAAACCGCACGTCTTGCCGGCCTATCCTGCGGCTTCACTTGGCCGCCAAGCCGGCATGCCTGTAGTGTTGGTCCATGGGTTTATCTGCAACCACCGCGTATGGGACACCCTGTCTGTGGCTCTGCGCCAGGCAGGTCACCCTGTTCTGGCTTTGGATCTGGAACCCCTCTTTGGCTCGATCGACCTCTACGTGCCTTTGATCGCGCAGGGTGTACAAGAATTGCTGCGTCAAACCGATGCCCACCAGGTGGTGCTGGTAGGCCACAGCATGGGGGGGCTGGCCATCCGGGCCTGGCTGCGCGACCATGGCAGCGCCCGTGTGGCCCGGGTGATTACTTTGGGAACACCGCACGTGGGCACGCCATCGGCATGTTGGGTCAGCACACTGCCCAATGCCGCCCAAATGGTGCAGCACAGTGCTTGGTTAGCCAACCTGCAACGCTTTGAACCCCCCGACATTCGTGCCCTGATGCACATTGCCGTCTCTTTGCAAGACAACGTGGTCTATCCTGCATCTGAGCAGATATTGTCCGGTGTCACCGTCCAGTTTTTTGAGGGGATGGGGCATTTGCAGCTTTGCCAGTCACCAACCGTCATTGACTGGGTGACAGGGTGTTGCGCCGACTGTCCTGTATGAGCTGAGCAAACTAAAAAATGCAGTCGCAGGGATTACACCCTTTTGCGGTATTCACCGGTGCGTGTGTCGATCTCAACCTTGTCGCCTTGTGCAACAAAAATAGGCACACCCAGCTCAAAACCCGTGGCAATTTTGGCGGGTTTGAGCACTTTGCCAGAGGTATCACCCTTGACGGCAGGTTCAGTCCAAGTGATCTCTCGCACCACGCTGGTAGGCAGTTCAACCGAGATAGCCTTGCCATCGTAAAACACAACCTCGACCGGCATACCGTCCTCAAGGTAACTGAGCGAGTCGCCCATGTTTTCGGCCTCCACTTCATACTGGTTGTATTCAGCATCCATACAGACATACATGGGGTCGGCAAAATAAGAATAGGTGCAGTCTTTTTTGTCCAGAATAACCTGTTCTATTTTGTCATCAGCCTTGAATACCACCTCGGTATTGAAATTGGCGATCAGGCTTTTGAGTTTCATACGGACCGTAGCGGAATTACGACCGCCACGGCTGTATTCGGTTTTAAGGACGACCATGGGGTCTTTGCCATGCATGATGACATTGCCGGCGCGAATTTCTTGAGCGATTTTCATAAGGGGGAAGATTGAGAGAGTAGTCCTTTGCAAACAGGTGGCAAAGGAGGCAAGTGCGGCAAATACAACGGAAGTACGACAGGTGCAAAACCCTGTCTGCGCCGCAAGTTTTGCAATTTTAGAGGGTATTTGCGATGAAATCGATCAGGGAACTGACCAGATCAGGCTGTTGAAGCAGCCTGTAGCGTGCCCTTGTCAAGGTGGTCTGCCACAGTTCGGGCACAAAGGGGGGCAGGTCTTGGCTGCGGGGGGTGTCTGATGAATCGCTCCTTTGTCGCCCTGTGTACAGCCCATTCCAAGCATGATGAAAATTGCGCAGCGTAGCGGGCGCACCCAACCAGTTCAGCCAGGCATCCAGTTTGACGTGGTGAACGCCGTCATGTTGCGGGTAAATTTGCCAGACCAAGGGTCTGCCCGCCCAAATGGCGCGCACCAAAGAGTCTTCACCCCGCACAAAGTTGACATCACTGGCCCATAACAAATGGTCAAATTCAAGCTGTGACAGCATGGGTAGAAAACAAAATGAGAGCAAACCACCCTCGTTCCATAAGGGGTTTAGACGATTTTTTTGTGTTAATTCGGTATGCATTGCCTCGGTTGCCCTGCCGTTCGTCACCAAAATACACGTGGCTGTCTTGGCGGTCACCAGTGCGTCCAGCCAAGGGCCAAGGGCAGCAGGCTCATAGCAAAAGAGCGAAATCAGCCGTTTTCCCTGCCAGTTCACCCCCCACTGTGACAGCCACTTCGCACGGTCAAACTGGCTTTGACGGTACAGCAAATCATCTTCGCGCAAAAGGCCGCCGGTGGCATCAGTCCACCCTGGATAAAAAAAATGCTTGCTGAGCTTAGCCCCTGGCCCTGTTTGCACCCAAGAAGGTAGCTTGTGACAGCGTTCAACCTCCTTTTCGGCACTCAAATACTCCAGGTTGATCCAGCAAGCAGACCGGCCTGTCGCAGAGAGATGACGGGCATAAGCTGCCAAAAACCCCTCGTCAATCGTGCAGCCAAAGGCCTCTACCAACACGTCGCACGGCATCAGGTGGCCCCACGCGGCGGTGTCCAGAGGGTCTGTCCAGGGCAGCACGGTCACTCCACAGCAGCCGTCTGGTGCCAAAGCGTCCAGCCCACTGCGGTGATCCATCCAAAGCCGTACCTGATGCCCCCGTCTGGCCAACTGCACAGACAGCCGCCAGCACACGCCGATGTCGCCCAGGTTGTCGATCACACGGCAAAAAATGTCCCAATGCAAATGAAAGGAATGGGAGGTATCGGATGAATTGCCTTGAGGGGCAGGCTGTTTGCATGGCATGGCAGGATTGTCCCTAACCGGTGTGGATGAAATCCACGCCCCGAAACGTCCAACCGGCACAGCCATGCGGGGGCTGGTCCATGTCGTTCTACAGCCGCGCCTCAAGTAGTTCAAAGCACT
This sequence comes from uncultured beta proteobacterium, assembly GCA_903822205.1. Lineage (GTDB taxonomy): Bacteria > Pseudomonadota > Gammaproteobacteria > Burkholderiales > Burkholderiaceae_C > Rhodoferax. Next base: position 61,693 of record CAIJOK010000139.1, read on the forward strand.
AAACTAGCCACTTCGTGATAAGGAATTTTTGGGCATGGGTATTCCATCTACTGTTGTTTTTGCAGACCTCTATGGCAGTACCGGTGTCTTTGAATCACTGGGTAACGTCCGTGCCACAGAGGCTGTCACACAGGCTACCCAGTGGATCGCAGAAAGAATCTCAGCCCACGGCGGACGGGTCGTCAAATTATTGGGAGACGGTGTTCTGGCCCTGTTTGATGTCAGCGCTGATGCCATCACATCCGTGGTCGATATGCAACGCAGTTACCAGTTGCGTCTGGCGCGCCTGCCTCCCACACTCTACATGCCACTGCGCATCGGCATTGCACGCGGCGATGTCGAGCTTGTCGCCGACGACTGCTACGGTGATGCCGTCAATATGGCCGCACGTTTAAGCGAACTGACCGGCCCCCATCAGATTTGGGTCAATGCCTTGGCCATGGAAAGCAGCCACCACATGATCGACGCACGCTTTCGATTGTTGGGGCCGATCATGATCCGTGGCCGAACCGAGCCATGTACGGTTTTTCAGGTGGAGTGGCAAGAAGACCAGAACTCTGAGTTTTTTACGGTTCAAGCCACCATCAATGAAACGGACAAATTTACCGATGCACTGGGGGGTGAAATCACCCTTTCATGGCAGGACAACCACCAAGCATTCAAAGCCTTTGAATTGCCTATTCACATTGGGCGCATTCGCATGGTTGAGTTTGTCGTCAATGACCCTCGTGTGTCTCGAACGCACGCCAGGGTTGACTGGCGTAACGGAAGCATGGTGCTGGTCGACGTCAGCTCGTATGGCTGCTGGGTGCGGTTTGCCGGTGGCGGGGCAGACTTGCTGCTCAGACGCGAAGAATGCGTTCTGCACGGCAGGGGCGACATTGCCTTGGGCACGTCATTTGGCGACCTCAGCGCACCCGTCGTGTCGTTTGTCATCCGTTAGCCAAAGCGATGTTGCCGCGTTGTCTGTCGGTGCGGGTTGGCCCGCGCTGGCTGTTTTTCAGGTTAATACGCACTGATCAGGGTGCCAAAAGCCTGCTCAGTCAAAATCTCAAGCAGCAGGACATGTGGCACACGCCCATCAATGATGTGAACCGAGCGAACTCCGCTCCTGGCGGCATCCAATGCACCTGCAATTTTGGGCAACATGCCACCGCTCAAAGTGCCGTCGGCAAATAGTCCATCGATTTGACGGGCGCTCAAATGGGTTAATAGCTCACCGGCTTGGTTCAAGACACCACTGATATTGGTCAGCATCAACAGCTTTTCGGCCTGAAGCACGGTGGCTAATTTGGCGGCCACCACATCGGCATTGATGTTGTAACTCTCGTTGTTTTCACCAAAGCCTATGGGGCTGATCACCGGAATGAAGGCATCGCTCTGCAACGCCCTGACCAAGCTGGGGTCAATACTGACAATATCGCCCACTTGGCCCACGTCGTGCTCTTTGTCGCCATCCTGCATATCGACAACCTTGAGTTTCTGAGCGCGAATCAGACCCCCATCGCGCCCTGTCAAACCGACAGCCTTGCCTCCGGCATGGTTGATCAAGCCTACGATGTGCTGTTGAACCTCTCCAGCCAAAACCCATTCAACCACTTCCATGGTTTCAGCGTCAGTCACACGCATACCCTGGATAAAAGTACCTTTTTTACCCAGACGCTTTAAGGCTGTCTCTATCTGCGGGCCACCGCCATGCACCACCACGGGCTTGATCCCGACCAGTCCCAGCAAAACGACATCCTCAGCAAAATCAGCCTGCAATGCGGGGTCAGTCATGGCGTTACCGCCATATTTGATCACGATCGTCTTGCCATGAAACCTGCGGATATAAGGCAAAGCCTGGGCCAAAATTTCGGCCTTGTCTGATGGGGACAGGTGGGAAACAGAAGCACTGTGAGGTAGATGGGTCATGGTAAAAGCATACAAATCGGTCGTTACTCATCCCCCAGCACAAGCAAGCAAGTGAGCCAGGTGAAAATGGGCTGAGGCCCATGAGCCTACGGAGGCTGGGACGAAGCACTTAAGGAGATAGCATCGCTGATTGTGCCTTGTGGCAGAGCAGGAGCAGGTGATGCACCTTACGGTGAGCCTCATGGTTCAGTCTATTCGGTTCCCTTTTTTTCCACTATCCCACTTATCTGCCTGCCTGTACCGTCCATCCGTTCAACCCTCTAGGGGTGATGTGAATCGTTCAAAATGCATACTTATGAATAAGTCCCGCGGATTGACCATGGTTGAGCTGTTGGTGGTGATTGCCATCGTTGCGATCTTGGCCAGGCTGGCTGCGCCCTCATTCAAGCAAACGATTCAATCTGTGGCGATGGCCAGTGCCGTAAACACCTTTATGGCCGATATGCGGTATGCACGCAGTGAGTCCATTCGGCGCAATGGCGGGGTCGTTATGTGCCGTAGCATCAACGCTGAAACTAATGCCACTTGTGCTGTATCGGGAGACGCTGGAGATTGGGAAACTGGCTGGATCGTTTTTCATAATTTGAACAACGGCAGTAACAGATCCACCAACGAACCGCTACTGCGGGTACAAGGTCCCATTACCTCCGTCAACACCATTGCAGAATCTGGTTCTTCTGATACCATTTTTAGGTTTACGGCAACGGGTCGGCTGAGTCTGTCTTCATCCACATCTATCCAATTTGGTAGCAACCCGAAATTTGCATCTGATGCGCGGCGCATCGTGTGTGTGAATTTGGGGGGGCGGGCACGCATTGCGCTTGACAGTGCAGGCAAAGCAAATGGTGACGCATCATGCGCAACAGATCAATGAAACCCGTCGATTTGAGTCCACACCAAACTGGCGCAACCCTGATTGAAGTCCTGGTGGCCATCCTGATACTGTCGTTTGGCCTGCTGTCCTTGGGTGCCATGATGTCATTTGCAGTGCAAGCACCCAAGCTCGCGGGCAACCGCGCCACCGCCACAAACCTGGCATCCGCACACATCGAGAGGATTCGTGCCAACCCTGGCGGGTTTCGAAACGATGCCTACACATCGTCCTTGAGTTATGACGGAACGTTTTACAACCCCAGTACAGACCTGCCAGCGCTGAATGATTGCACCTATCCCAATTGCACCGAAACATCTCTTGCAACCATGGATATCGCCGCAACCAACCGGGCCGTTCGAATCGAGCTGCCCGCAGGTGGCATGATCATGAAGTGTGATACATCCCCATGCGCCAGCACTTCATACGGTAACCTGTGGATCGTGTGGCAAGAACCCAGCAGCATGGCAGCGCTCAATGCTGCATCCTCTGACAACTGTCCCAGTGAAGTGACGGGAACCTACACCAGCCCTGCGCCCCGCTGTCTTTACGTCAGATTCAAGGTTGATTGAGAACCACACCATGACATCCCTCCATCGCTCGCAAGTGCGGCACAGCGCCCAAGGGTTTTCGCTGGTTGAATTGATGGTCTCATTGACCATTGGGCTGGTCATCGCGATCGCCGCCATGTCCGCCTACTTAGGCGCTGCAAGTGCCGGCAAAGTGGCTGAGGCACAAAGCCGCATGAATGAAGACGCTCAAGCTGCCCTGGGTATTTTGAGTCAGCAACTGCGCATGACGGGCAATAACCCCAGTCAAGCCAACCGCACCATGGAGTCACAACGAAACCCGATTTATCTTCCAACACCGACGTTTTCCCTTCCAACACCGACCTTTACATTCTCAACCGTGCCAGCAACGTTCACGCTGTCTGGGTTCAGCCTCCGTGGCTGCGATGGAAAATTCAACAACATTACGGCCACCTTGGCCACCTTGGCCACATTGGATACCAGCACCTGTGTGAGCGGCACCAGCTCATCGCCACCTGACTCCATCGCCATCAATTACGAAGCGGATATGTTTAACACGCTCCCAACCACCATTTCACCCATACGGCCCACCGACTGCCTGGGGTTTGGATTGACACCGATTGCAGCCTCACTGCCCACGGTGACGACTGCCACAACACCAACACTCTCGTCATCGACAGTGACATACTATGTTGCAGAGAACCGGTTTTACGTCGGAACATCGTCTGCCATCATCACACCCAGCCTGTATTGCAAAGGCAATGGTGGTGCTGGCACACAGCAGCCCCTGGTTGAAAACATTGAAGACATGCAATTTATGTATGGCACCATCAGCGCATCAACCACGGCAACCACAGCGACGGTGGCTGGCTACTTGCGTGCCGACGAGGTTGCAGGTCTCGGTACGACACCTGCTGATGACGCAACACGCTGGGGCAAAGTGCTGTCGGTTCGCGTCTGCGTACTGGTGCGCAGTGAGAGCCAGGTTGCCAGCACACCCACCCGTTATCGCAATTGTGCTGGCACTGTGGTGACACCCTCAGACCGCTACCTGCGTCGCGCTTATGCCACCATGGTTGTGTTGCGTAATCGGCGGTTTTAAGCCATGACCAAGCCATGACTGACGGGACTTTGCCATGACAAAATTAGTTCACGCTGTACGTCACTTGAGCCCTCGCGGTCATAGGGCCAGGTTGGCGCACAACCAGCAGGGCATCGTGCTGATCATTGCCCTCGTCATGTTGATCATCATCTCGATGCTCGCAGTGACCACCCTGCGCAACGCAGGGTCTTCTGAAAACATTTCAAGCAATGTGCGCACCACGGAGTTGGCATCTCAGGCGGCAGAGATTGCACTGCGGTATTGTGAATATTCTGTAGCTGAACTTACCTCGAGCGCAGGCCCCTACACGACCACCTTTCCAGTTGCCAACATATTGCCCGTCAGTACCACACCCAGATGGCAGAGTACCACCCTTTGGGACAGCGCATCGACTGGTTCCACCCTCACTTTTGCCTTGCCGCTCAGTGAGTTGAACCAATCGGGTATGGCCATGACCACCTACCAAAGGCCACCGGAATGTATGGTTGAAGAACAGCCCACAGCCCTTGCCGGGACGACAACGGTCAGCACCACCTTGTCTTATGTCATCACCGCCCGTGGCTTTGGTCCCGAAGTACCCGCCCTGACGGGAAGCACCCGCATCCGCCCGGCTGGTTCTGAGGTGTGGATGCAATCGACCATTGGGTTTTGAACCTCGTGTTTGACGCAGTGGTGATGCTGGAGTTAACGGCGAATTGAGGGTATCGCAGTTCTCCTTGATGAGGTTACCGTAAAAAGATTTTATACATCATCAATGTCACAAAATCTGCGTTGATGCCCGCCAGTATTGCGTAGGGCGCTATTGTTTTTGATAGCATCAAGTATAAAATTTGTTTTTATACTCGTGTTCACACAGTCTCACGGGCATTTGAACAGATTGTTTCGGACTCTTCACCGGGTGCGATTCAAAGTGATGTGGCTTTGCTTGGGCTTGCGACATCCAAATCCCCCCTACCCCCCTTTTTCAAAGGGGGGGATAAAAACCGACAACCCACTTCAGAAAATCGGTGCATCTGCTCCCCCCTTTTCAAAGGGGGGGATAAAAACCGACAACCCACTTCAGAAAATCGGCGCATCTGCTCCCCCCTTTTCAAAGGGGTGGTAGGGGGGATTTGGTATTTTGCACCACATCACTTCGACCACGCCTTTCATCACCACAAGCGCAGTTTGCCCCGTGTGACATGAGCAAACGCGATGGGAAACAACGCTGTTCAACGCATGAACAGTTGCCTCCATTGCCGATTGCTGACCGTTCTTATCAGGCCGGTGGGTGGACACGTTACACCTTTCATCACGGAAGAACAGTTGGCTGTCAGTTCCAGATAGTGGCATAAACCATCAGGCGGGCCACCTAGAGGCAAGTCAATGGGCAGATAGGATTTTTCACCACATGCAGGGGGTGGCGTGTTAAGGGTGCAGGAACTGCCAATGCAGCAATCGCTGCCAGTACAAGCACAACTGCTGCTGGACATGGTCGTGGTACAGACACAATTTTCACCAACACAGAAGGGCGGGGTTGGGGGTGATGGTGGCGTGATATTGCAAGTGCCGCTTATTCCCTTGATGTCGTAACTTAACTCATTTTTTGGCCCCGACTGATTGCAAAGATTGGTTGTCACATTGCCAGGCCACATGGACACGACGCTCATGGTGCCATCAATGAGCACACTCATCGGCAGAACAACCCGTTGGCCAGTTTGAGGCAAATGGATGTACCAACCACGTTTGCAAGTAAAGTCAATGCTTGTGGAGCGCGCAGCGCTGCCTTGGACCAGATTGGTCACACCGGTTTGTGTGACACCCGTAGGGGTGACAGTGCTGCCAAAAACAACGCTATCCCAAACACCATAAATACTCTGTTGCGAAACGGTAGAAATGTCACTTGTCTCAAAAAGTTTGCCAGTACCAATAGACACGACATAACCCCCACTGGGGTGCTTGACGATCACGGGCGCAACAGTCATGGGCTTAGGGGTGGTTGTACTGCCTATAGCCAACAAGGGGACACCAGACAAGCCCACGTACCCGCCAGATGACGAGGTGCTGGTGAGATCAAACTTCCAGAGGTTGCCCTTGAGGTCACCTGCATAGGCCCCAATGATCCGCTTGGTCGTGTCATCACGCACCACGGCCACACCACCCAGTCCATTGTTGGGACCCGCTTCAGCCTGAATTTTTTGAATCAATGCACCAGTTTGCAAGTTCACCACAAACAAACTGGCTGAACCCGAAGCGCTGAAATAACCGTTGCCAAAAATGGCCACCCATTCGCCTGTAGGCAAAACACCGGTTTGAACATCGGACAGCACGTGGCCCAGTTCACTAAACCCTGTTTTGCTGGTGTTAACCTCCCACAATACGTTGTTTCCACTGATGGTCAATGGGTCTGAGGGCACTTGCAGCGCAAACACAGCCTTTGCCCCAGCACCCGTTGTACCCAACAGAATGTTGGTCCAGGCAGAGCCAAAATAGGCATCGGTTTCGACCAGTCTGCCATCGACAAAATACTTGTGAGGGTAAGCATTTTGTCCGTACAGCTTATGGGCCAATGCACTGAGGTTGGGCAACACTGCGTAGGGCACATAGGCAAAAACTTCGGTCCCGGCGACAGACGAATCACCCGCCGCAACGACTTCATTGAGCGGGCCATCGCGAAATGCATGCAACATACCGTCATTTGCTCCCACAAACAACACACCTTCGGCACGTGCTTTCTTCGCATCTACATAAGCCCTGTACGTGCTCTTGCCAGGCACTGTGGATGAGTTTGTGTCATAGAGCAAGTCAACATTGGCTTTCACAAACACAGGGTGAGAGTTGACGATGTCGCCCAGAAGCGTTTCGCGTGTCCGGTAGATGCCGTTATCTCCCTCATTACTGTCATCGCCTCGTAAATAATTGATCAGGGCATCATCGACCGTGCCCGTCATCAAGGCGGTCAGTCCAGCGGCGGACATAGCGGAATAGGTGAAATTGACCGCTTTAGGGCTGGTGCTTGCTCCGTTGCCCACCACGATATTGCGATTGGCTGCATCGGGGATCATCGTGACAGCTTCATTGGTCACAGGGTCGGTACTGACCACTTGCCAGACGGGGTCGGTTAACTCTTTCTTGGTGACGGGGTCAAAGGCGTACGCCTCAACATTGCCACGCCACGAACCCGTGGTGTATTTGGGTACGTACTTTCGCGTGCCGTTGGTCAGTTGGGCGGTCGAGGCGGTGACACCCGCTTCTTTGGCACTGAGCTTGCTGATGCTGGCCATCATCTTCGAGATCGAGTTGGTCACTGACTGAGAGTCCCCCGCGTTTAGAAATTGGCCACCCGTATTGACAGCTGCGTGCCACATGTCGTCAATGGCGCTGGGTTGATTTTGAGTTGCCACAGGCCACAAAAGGGTGCCACTGGTCAAGCTGGCCAGCACCGAGTCACTTTGCTCCAGTGTGCCATAAATGCCCAAACCAATGCCATAAAACGACACGTTTTGCCAGGTTGGGTATTTCACACCGATTGAAGTGGGCACATTGTTGGTCAAATCTGAACGCAAATCGGTCACCCAATACTTCATCGCAACATCGGCCAGTGTGTTGGACGTTGCGTCCATAAAGGGTGCTACAGGGGCGTATCTGTAGCTGGTACCGGTGATGACGGGGCCTTGGGTGTTATCCACATTGCCGACGGTGGGTGGCGAACTGTCATTCCAGTACCCGTCGGTGAGAAGCAACATGTTGGATCGTCGGCAGGATGCATGAGCGGCCTTGATGGCTGTGGTGTCGCCTGAAGTGGTTGTACTGGAATCGGTACTGGTTGAGGTGTAAAGCGGGGTGGTTCCCCACGGGCCATTGCTGTCAGATCGGCTGTAATACAGACCCACTTTGTTCATGGCCGTGCGGTTTGGGGTACCCCCACTGGGTGCTGTTGCGCTGCCGTACAGCCAGGTGTAAAACGCATCTTTGCGAGACTGTGTGAACAGGCTGACACCTGCATCAAGTCGGCTTGAACCCGCAATCGTGTTGATGGTGCCCCAACCCAGGCGAAATGTAGCAGGCAGTTCGTGACCCGTGTTGTCGTAGGGCGGGAACGCCTGAAATGCCAAACCAATGCCGGTACGCGCCAAATCGACACGGGTGGCGTGGTAGAGCTTCCAGTTGGCGTAGTTTTGCAACTCTTGTGCCCAGGTGCAGTAAGTTTTGCCGTTGTAGGTACCCGAAGTGTTGACACCCGTGCAGTCGGTGCGATTGATAAATTTGGGGTATTTGGTGACGCTGCTCGATGCCGAATTGGGGTAAATCACGCTGGGGTCTGCGCCCGTTGACAGCGGGCTGCCTGCATCTGGCAAGTAGCCTACAGGGGTTCCGGTGTTAAAAAAATTGGATAACGAAGACACCGAACCCGTGCCGTTCCACGCTTGATTTTCAACCGGTGGCGCATAATCATTCGCCATAACAGCGGTCGCTTTGCAAATGGTGCCATTCGTTTTGCTGAAGGACAGGGTTGCCGTCGCGGTGTAACCAGAGCCTGCGTTGGTGATCGTCACACCGGTGATTTTCAGGTTGCTGACAGTCGCTGTGCCTGTGGCCTGAACGCCACCCGTTGGTGGTTTTGAAAACGTCACGGTAGTGGATGCTGGATACTTGGTTCCGCAGGGGCTGGAGATCAGGCTCACGCTGCTGACGTGTTTGGTGGTTGAACCACCCGGGTTATAAAAGTACACAGTGAATGTCGTGCTGCTGCTAAGCGATCCGGCCGCCAGGGGGACACCCAGAGAATTCACGCGCACCGTGTACAGAATGCGCGGGTCGTAGTACATCATGTTGACATCAGGTGAGTGAGGTGCATAGCTGCCGCTGGGTGCAATGATGCCCATGCCTGAGCTATCGGGTGTGCCGTACTGGTACATGTAGTCGGCATCCATCGAACCCGAATCATCAAAAACAAACACCAAGTTCGGTTCGGCAGGCGTACTTTGCGTCAGCAAGGGCACCTGCGCCATCTGAGCCTGGGCCGAAGTCACCAGGTTGAGCGCCGTGGCAATGCCCAATAGCCGTCTGGAGAGGGTGGTCAGCATGAGGGTGCTCCTTGTATCAGATGGATTCATTCAAAACGGCCGAAAAGTGGCTTCAAAAAACAGCGGTGACTTCAGCGCTTGGCCGACTTATTGTGCAATAAGCCTTGGCAGCGCTTGACGGAGTTCTGACCGACGGTGTACGCAAGAAGACAAGCGGCATCGTTGGGTGTAACGGATCGCAAATGGCCAATGTCATGCGCTAACATTGCTGCGTCATCACAGGAGTCAAGGTCCATGCGTTCATTTTTATCAAACCACCGTTTGTCAGCCCAAGGTTTCAGCTTGATCGAACTCATGATCACGGTCGCCATCATTGGCATCTTGGCCGCTGTGGCCATGCCGTCGTACACCAGCTATATTGCACGCGCCAACCGCGCCGATGCACGTGGTCAGCTCACGCAGGTGGCGCAGTTCATGCAGCGGTTTTATGCTGCCAATGACAACTACCTCACAGATCGAGCGGGCACAGACATTGCCAACAGTTCGGGTGTTCCCTCGTCCATCGTTTCGTCTGGCTTGCTGCATTCACCGGCTGACGGCACGGCCTTGTATGACTTGGCTATTCCAACAGGTACTGCGCCGTTGACGAATGCTGCGAGCTTCACCATCCGTATGGTGCCCGTTAGCGGCGGCAAAATGGCCAGCGATGAATGCGGTACTTTTACCCTGACTTCAACCGGACTGCGGGGTGTGATTGTCAGCGGAACAGCCTACACCAGCGGAACGCTGCGCGACAAGTGCTGGAAATAGGCTTGCAGCAAAATTGTGTGGCCTCCTGGTCGATTCGGTCAGGCGGGTGATCTGGCGTGTTGTCGCGTACGGCACAACAGGTACCAAGCTCAGATTGCCTTGCAGGATTCAATTCAGACTTCTCATTGTCATAGCGCATCACCGCCTTCGTTCAGGATATTCAGGTACACGTCATATACAAAAACGCGGTTGCGGCGCAGACCTGTCAGTTCTCGGGCAATGCCCATCTTGACCAATGTCAGCATGGCCTTGGATGCCGTTGGAAAGCTGATGCCTGCACTGCTGACGATTTGACGCAGGCTGCACAGGGGTTTTTGGCGCAAGAATTCAAAGACGCGCAGCACCTTGGCGCTTCCTTTGCCCCCCGTTTGGATGCGCAGAGTGTCTTGCCCAAACACATCGACCAGTCGTTTGGCGGTTTGTGTGGCTGCGTGCGCGGTTTGTTCCACGCCCTCCAAAAAAAAATCCACCCAGGCTTCCCAATCTCCTTCGGTGCGTACGCGGTCAAGCAGTTCGTAGTAAACGGCACGGTGCTGTTTGAAATAAAGACTCAGGTACAAAAGCGGTTGCCGCAAAACGCCCCCGTCATGCAACAACAAGGCAATCAGCAAGCGTCCAAGCCGCCCGTTGCCATCCAGAAAGGGGTGGATGGTTTCAAACTGAACATGCGAGAGCGCAGCCTTGAGCAGCACCGGCATGTCGCTGTCACCTTCGCGGGTGTGCCAAAAGCGCTCCAGTGCCGTCATGCAGTTTTCAAGATATTGAGGGGGCGGCGGTACAAAGCGGGCGTTGCCGGGCCGCGTGCCGCCAATCCAGTTTTGACTGCGCCGAAATTCACCCGGTGACTTGTTGCTGCCACGCCCACGCGCCATCAGGTGAACGTGCATTTCTCGCAGCAACCGGTTGCACAACGGAAAGCCTTCATGCAGTCGCGCAATGCCATGTTCCAGTGCGCAGACGTAGTTGGAGACTTCCACCACATCATCCATAGGCACACCCGGCAGCTCGTCGAGTTCAAACAAAAGCAGGTCGGACAGTGATGATTGTGTGCCCTCAATTTGCGATGACAGGACAGCCTCGCGTCGCACGTAGGCATACAAAAAAAGTTGGGGGTCGGGCAACAGCATTGCGATGCTGTCCAAACGACCCAACGCCAGGGTGGCTTTTTCTAGCAAAATTTGCCGCTGACCGTCCAGTTCAAGCTCAGGCACAGGTGGCAGCGCCAGCGGAACAAAGGCACGGACGGATTCGCCCGCTACCGTGCTGGTGGCATAGAGGCCTGAGGCTTCACGGCGCATGGCATGTTAGCTGTGCGAACCTTGAATAAGACTTTGCGCTATTCAACATTGTGTTGATTTTTTTAATAAGAGAATCTGAATGCCATCGGTGGATGCCATTCAGTTGTCCTTGTGGATCAGCAACGCTGAAATTTGGGGCTAGCTTGCCAAAGGCTGGGTGCTGGAATGCACGACGTGATGGCCGTGTCAATCGGCAGGGCAGGGTGTCAAGTCCAGTCCGGCAATGGCGGCATGGACCGTCGCCATCTGTTGCTGCCAGGCATCGTCATCGCCCGTCCAGCGCAGTCGGTAGCCTGTGGCCTGATCGGGCATCACCCGTGCTGTGCGTACCCCTCTGTCCGCAAATGCTGCCAGCGCGGCGCTGGCCGCAGCTTGGGTGTCGTATGCACCCAGCGACAGGCCCTGTGACAGGGCGGGGTTGCTCAATGGCTGGAAATTGAGACGCAAACCGGCCAGTTGAGTGCGTTTTTTGTACAGCTCAACCACGTTGGCATAAGGCCCCATATAAACGATCCAGCGAGGTGGCCAAGTGGGGTGGTCAATCGACCATGCAGACGGTGGCAATGCCTCCAATGCCAGGCGCAGAGCCTGGACACGGGCCAAGTCGATAGGCCCTGCCTGCTTGCACAGCAAGGGCACCGGTGGCGGCAGACGGGCATCTTCTTGCCAGAGGCGTACCCCAATGGCCCGGGGGTGGATCTGCTGCGCCATGCGCCAAGGCTCGCGTTGCGACACCGGCCCCAGTCCATAAGGCAACAGCCAGCCTTGCGCCCAGGCCCAATAGACCCCGTTGAGCAGCACCAAAGCCAAGACGATCACACGCAGCATTCGATGTCGTCCTGAGCATGCCAAGTTGCCCTGATGCGCTGGCTGCCTGCGAACGGCATAGCCACACCGATGGGGCGTGCAGACAGTGCCGTGCTGGTGAGCGACACCATGCCGCCTGCCGTTTGCACCTGCCATGCACCGGTGGCATCTACCCCACGCGCCACCCCATGCACCCCGTTGTCCAAAATGACCGGTGTGTCTCGCAGGGCATCGCGGGCATGAAAGTCACTTTGAAAAGGCGCAAAACCGCACTGCAAAAAAGTGTGCAGTGTTTGCCATAGCAAAGTGGCCACCCGTGCCAATGCCCGTAGCGCTGTTGCATCGGGCATCAGCTCTGTCAGACCGGCAGGCGCAGTGGCAAAGGTTTTGGCCGCAGCACAGTCGGGCACCAGGATATTCAGGCCAACACCCACGACAAGGTATCGCCTTGCGCCTGCGGTCTCGATCAAAATGCCGCCCAGCTTGCGACCTTGCCACCACAGGTCATTGGGCCATTTGATCTGAATGTCGGGGTGCAAGCTGGTGGCCAGGCTTAAACCCACAGCCAGTGACAAGCCCGACAGGCCGGACCATTTGGCCGATGTGTCTGTGCCATCAGCGTCAGGGCTAACCCAGGGCAGGCCCAGCGAAAACATCAGTCCGGCCATCGGTCCACCAGAAAGACCACCCGCGTTGTGCCAAGTGTGGCCCCGCCTGCCGCGACCGGCGCTTTGGTGTTTTGCGACCAGCAGGGTAGGCTGAAGGCAACCGGCACGGGCGCGGCGCATCAGTGCGGCGTTGGTGGAGTCGATCGTGGCCACCCACTCAAGCGCCACACCTGGCGGCATGGAAATGTCCAATGCCTCAGAGGGCGGGTATCCCTCTGCCGGACAGGCAGGCCAATCCAACTGCATCATTCAGAGGCTGTGACCGCTTGTCTCACACGGTCGATCAGTGCCTGGGCGTGTTGTGAACGACCACTGTACAGACGTGCCGAAAAGATCTCGGTCATCTCTAGGATGTCGCTGGCCAAGTCGGCCTCAAACGGTGTGTTGGTGCCCAAATTAAGGATAAGAATCTCCACATTTTTGGCCGCGCAGATGGCAAACACCAGCTCGGAGCCTAGACGCAAGAGCCGGTCTCTGTGGTCCAGTACCAATCGGCCCACGCGGCCCTCAAAGATGGCGTTGATCAGATGATGTAAGCCTGGGTGGTGGTAGTTCAGGCCCGATCCGACGTCGGTAATGATCTCAAACGTCCAGCCCTGCCGGGCGCAATAAAGTTCAAGTGCCTGTTTTTGTTGCGTCAGATTGTCTTGCTGGTCGGCACTGACCACGCGTGTGTAGGCGATGGTGTGTCGCAGTGCTGGATGGACACCATGCAACAGCTCAGGCTGAAGCTTGGTCAGGTCATAACGGCGCTGACGGCCCGAGGTGCGCTCAGAGGTGATGCGGCCTGCGGCCTCCCAGCGGCGTAAGGTGGCAACTGACACACCCAGCGCTCTGGAGGCCTCACCGATCGCTACAAATCTATTCATAATCATCAGTATAAAGGAGGATTGATCATGTTTTAGCATGTTTTGCACACATTATACTTATGTCATTCCAAGCTACACGCCCGAACTTTCAATGAACGCCGATGCCCAAACACCCGCCACATCCTTGGGCGGCTACCGCAAGTTTTGGGCTGCACGCTTTGGGGTAGCCCCCTTTTTGCCCATGAGCCGCGCCGAGATGGACGTGCTGGGCTGGGACAGTTGCGATGTCGTCATCGTCACGGGCGACGCTTATGTCGATCACCCTGGTTTTGGCATGGCGGTCATTGGGCGGGTGCTGGAGTCCCAGGGGTTTAGAGTGGGCATCATCGCCCAGCCCGACTGGCACAGCGCAGAGCCATTCAAGGTATTGGGGCGGCCCAATCTGTTTTGGGGGGTGACGGCGGGCAATATGGACAGCATGGTCAACCGCTACACGGCCCACCGCAAAATCAGATCAGACGATGCCTATACCCCCGGCAATGTGGCCGGCAGGCGGCCAGACCGCGCTGCCATTGTCTATAGCCAGCGTTGCCGCGAGGCCTTTGGCGACGTGCCTGTCATCCTGGGTGGCATCGAGGCCAGTCTTCGCCGTGTGGCTCACTATGACTATTGGAGCGACCAAGTTCGCCGCAGCGTGGTGGTCGATGCCAAGTGCGATTTGCTGCTCTACGGCAACGCCGAGCGCGCCATCGTCGAGATCGCCCATCGCTTGGCTCGCCGTGAGCCTGTCCGTCAGATCACCGATGTCCGTGGAACCGCCTTTGTGCGCCGGTCTGACGATGCCAGTCGCCAGGACTGGTTTGAGGTGGACCAAAGCACCGTCGATTTGCATCTTGGGGTGAGCGGCACACCCACACCACCGCGCAACCGTACCGTCATTCGTCTGCCCAGCTTTGAACAGGTCAAACGTGACCCCGCACTTTACGCACATGCCAGCCGGGTCTTGCATCAAGAGACCAACCCCGGCAATGCCCGGGCACTGGTGCAAGCCCACGGTACGGGTGCCTCTGCCAAAGAGGTTTGGGTCAATCCTCCGCCCATCCCACTGACGACCGCAGAGATGGACAGGGTGTTTGACCTGCCCTACGCCCGCAGCCCGCACCCCGCTTATGCCGACGCTACAGGCCGCCACGACGGGGCAACCAAAATACCGGCCTGGGAGATGATGCGCTTTAGCGTCAATATCATGCGTGGCTGCTTTGGGGGGTGTACGTTTTGCAGCATCACCTTGCACGAGGGTCGCACCATTCAAAGCCGATCTGAGCCATCCATTTTGCGCGAGATTGCCTGCATCGGCGAGCGTGTGACAGGCTTTACGGGTGTGATCTCGGACTTGGGCGGGCCAACGGCCAATATGTACCGCATGGGCTGCAAGAGTGCCTCAGTGGCTGCGGCGTGTCGCAAACCCAGTTGCGTTTATCCGGCCATTTGTCACCATCTGGACACCGACCACCGGCCACTGATCGCTCTGTACCGCAGCGCACGGTCTGCGCCTGGCATCAGCAAAATCCTGATCGGGTCAGGCGTACGCTATGACCTGGCCACCCTCAGCACGGACTACGTGCGTGAATTGGTGCAGCACCATGTGGGCGGTTACCTCAAAATTGCGCCCGAACACACCCAGCCTGGGCCGCTGGGCATGATGATGAAGCCTGGCATCGACAGCTATGACCGGTTTAGGGCATTGTTTGAGCGGTTCTCGTCAGAGGCTGGTAAAAAGCAGTTTTTGATTCCGTATTTCATCGCGGCCCACCCGGGTACAACAGACGAGGACATGCTGCACTTGGCGCTGTGGCTGAAGCAAAACGGCATCAAGCCCGACCAGGTTCAAACGTTTTA
The DNA here is from genome assembly GCA_903822205.1 of uncultured beta proteobacterium. Taxonomy (GTDB): domain Bacteria; phylum Pseudomonadota; class Gammaproteobacteria; order Burkholderiales; family Burkholderiaceae_C; genus Rhodoferax. The sequence goes on from CAIJOK010000139.1 coordinate 77,407, forward strand.
CCCTAGCCCAATGACGTTGGCCACCGCCATGTACCACAGCCACCTCAACCCCCTGCACAGGGTTTTGCCGGACAGTCCGCCTGTCGATATCGTGCGGGGTGACCGGCAGCGGCGACTGCACAAGGCTTTTTTGCGTTACCACGACCCCACCAACTGGCCCCTGCTGCGTGCGGCCTTGCAGGATATGGGGCGTGTTGACCTGATTGGCCCGGGCAAACACCGGCTGGTTCCGGCCCGGTAGCGCTGATCAAGACACTGATCAGTGGGATCAACTGCATCCAACAGCGACCAACAGCAACCAACAGCAACCAACAGCAACCCAAAGTATCCATTCGCATCTCAACGCATCCAAAATCATCCAAAAGCATCCAAAAGCACCCAAAAGCACATCAATGAGGATAAATAGTTGGTTTTTGCCCCCAAATTGTTCAACAGTCCATGGCATCTTGACGTATCATGGCTTTGTATTGTTTGTGTAAACGGGATTTACGCAAAACCGCCCGGGCCGCGACCAAGCAGGGCGTTTTTGCGTAAGTCCTGAGCACCAGCACTACGTGGTTTGCGGTGAATGTCGGTCTCGCGTCTGCTTCAGTCTTTTATGGTTTGTTGATTGCGGTTATAGACTCCATCGCGTTTTGAGTTATTTTGAGGAGTCCTTTTATGGGCAACAAACTTTACGTCGGTAATTTACCTTATTCCTTCCGTGACGACGACTTGCAACAGTCTTTTGCGCCACACGGTACGGTCACAAGCGCCAAGGTCATGATGGAACGCGACACGGGTCGATCCAAAGGCTTTGGTTTTGTCGAAATGTCCACAGAGGCAGAGGCACAAACGGCCATCAATGCCATGAATGGTCAGCAGTTTGGTGGTCGCGGCCTGGTGGTCAATGAGGCCCGTCCTATGGAACCTCGTCCCCCTCGTGCAGGTGGTGGCGGCGGTGGCTTTGGGGGTGGTGGCGGCGGCGGCGGTGGCAACTACGGCGGTGCGGGTCGCAGTGGCGGTGGTGGGGGTGGGGGCTACGGCGGTCGTGGCGGATCGAGTGGCGGTGGTGGTGGCGGTTATGGTGGAGGCCGCAGCAGCTACTGATCAGCGGCAAACATAGCCTTTTAAAAGCCTTTGTGATAGGGTGTAGGTCGTCGAGATTTCGATACGCATTAGCACCCAAAGAAGCCACTCTTGAAATCGGGAGTGGTTTTTTTTTGTGCGCTCGGCAGTGCGCACTTGACGTAAAAATCATAGCAAAGTCCGTAGATCCATCTTTCATCATTCGGGGTATCGCTCTGAATTGATGACAAGTTAGCCTGTAAGCAGCAATTGGGCAGCCAATCACAGAAGGAGAAAATGGCGGCACAAAATAGCAAGGAGGAACAACATGCTACTGACTGAATTGCAGCAAGTCATTCAACATGGCGAAAATTCGGTGGTGTCTCACGTTGACATACAGCTCTGAACATGAAGCGTCAAAAGTGATGAAGGGAATGGAAAAGTCGCAAACCCGCCACGTCTGCTGGGCTTACAGACTGCGTTTGGACAACTTTGGCATGGATTTCGTACCCAGAACGACCTTGTATGTCAACGTGAGACACCACCGAAAAGTCCGTCAGACCAGCGCCACCTTAAAGCTGCAAGTCTCATGACGGTTGACCTTGTTGAATTTGTCGGATGTATTGCAGGTGCTACCCCAGGCTGTACCTGGTCATGTAGAAATAAGCGACATTGGAAGACTTTAAATGGCTATACTTTACAAAAATGTATTAACAATACAATGTCAGCCATATTTGAATGGGATGAAAGCAAGGCTTTGCGCAATTTACGCAAGCACGGTGTTGCCTTTGACGACGCAGTCGGGGTGTTTGCAGACCCGTTTGCTGTCATGAGGCAAGATCGAATCGAAGGAGGAGAGTTGCGTTGGCAAACCCTGGGAATTGTAGATGGCCACCTGGTGTTATTGGTGGCTCATACCGTGGGTGAGACGCAAGACAACACAGAAGTTATCAGAATCATTTCAGCTCGACGTGCAGACCGTAAGGAGCGAAAACGCTATGAAAACCAAGATGATTAGAAAAGAAATTGACTTGCAAAATTTGCCGCCGTTGACCGATGAACAGCGGGTGCGGTTGAGCGCATTGGCCAACATGCCAGACAGCGAAATTGATTACAGCGATATTGCCCCATTGGGTGACGACTTTTGGAAGAACGCTGTTCGTAATCCGTTTTACAAGCCAGTTAAACAAGTCACAACGGTACGGGTTGATTCTGATGTTTTGCTATGGCTTAAAAGTCGTGGCAAGGGGTATCAAACTCGGATTAACGCCATCTTACGGGATGCCATGTTGAATTCGATTGAGCACCACAATGGTCGGTCTAAAGTGGAAAGCTCTAGTTGATACGAATCTGGCGTTATGTCAAGTGATCGACTAACTTTTTTGCATCGGTAGCCACTTATACAAAGCCGATTTCAGAGCATCCAGTGCAATGGGCTTTGTCAGAAAATCGTCCATACCAACACAAGGCACCAGGGCATTTGGACTAC
>CAIJOK010000140.1 GCA_903822205.1 uncultured beta proteobacterium
AGTTTGTGCCTGGAGATCAGGGAGCGGCTGCATGGGTTTTGACGCAACAACACGGGGCCGTTTGTAACCTGCTGGGTAATGATCGCATGAGGGGCGGCGGCAACACCCCAATCACTGCCTGACCGAGCAATAAGTAAAAAAGTGGCAACAGACTGGCAACGGAGGCATTTTGCTACATAGTCAGTAGCAATCGTTTCTATGTGCAAGTCGTTGATTTTATTGGTGGGATGTGCGGGGATCGAACCCACGACAAACGGATTAAAAGTCCGCTGCTCTACCATCTGAGCTAACATCCCGCTAGATTGTTGATTGTAAACACAAGGATAGATCAGGCGAGATCCACGTTTTTTTGCGCAGGTTGACCTTATGCGCATGGCGCAAATACCGCTCAAAACCGTACCATGAACTTGCCAACCTTGTAGGTATTGTTTTTTGAGCAAGACCAGATATCACACTGTCGTCAACGTTGTGTCCTATTGCAAACCAATAGCCAATAAAACAAAAATGGGTTTAGCTTTGTTACGATGCTAAGCCATTGATTTTAATGGTCGGAATGAGAGGATTCGAACCTCCGACCCCTTCGTCCCGAACGAAGTGCGCTACCAGGCTGCGCTACATTCCGAGTGTCCTTGTGCCTACGCGTGTGCAGTGTGTACCTCATACCACCAAGCACCACACCGCAAGGATTCTATGTGAGTGCCCATACGCTGGTGGGCCAATAGGCCTTTTCTGTGTGATGACCGCCTCGTGGCGCGGCGCTGCGACCCTTGACAGACACTGCATCCAAAAAACAACTTGAGCCGTGAACGGGCCATGAACAGGGCCTGTGTGACAGTAAACTTGGCTACTTCATGGCGGGTGCTGAGGTCAAAGTCGGGTGCTCACATCTTGAGCGATGCGGGTTACGTCAGCCGATGAGCATCCGCCCGTTGCGAAGGTTGGTTTGTGTGTTTGTTTTTTGAAATGATGGAATTGAAACTACCAAATTAAAGGTTAACCAAGATGGCATTGATACAAAAATTTTCCAAGGTGGGCGTGCTGATAGGCTGCCTGATATGGGGCGGGTGGGCACTTGCAGCAGACACTGCGCCATCACCCGAAGCGGCCAAGCCTGTGCGCACGGGTGATGCCGTCTGTACCCACTGTCACGATGAATCGAATGGCTCACAGGTGCTGACCATTTACCAGACGAAACACGGTGTCAGAGGCGACGCACGTACGCCCGGTTGCCAGTCTTGCCATGGCAGCAGTACACGCCATTTGGCCGACAAAAAAACGCCACCTGACGTTACCTTTGGCAAAAACAAATCCGAGGCCAGTGCGCAAGAACAATCCTGCCTAAGCTGCCACAACACCGACAACCGCACGCACTGGGTGGGCGGACAGCATCAAAGCAACGGAGTGACGTGCAGCAATTGCCACACCGTGCATTCAGCCGTTGACAAGGTGCGCGACAAACGATCCCAGCCTGAAGTCTGCTTTGCCTGTCACAAAGAGCAACGCGCAGACATCAACAAAATCTCTCATCACCCGATCGGTGAAGCCAAGGTTGTGTGTGCTGATTGCCACAACCCCCACGGGTCAGCCGGCCCAAAGTTGCTCCGCGAGAACACGGTTCTGGAGACCTGCTTTAGTTGCCACGCCGAGAAACGAGGGCCTTTCCTGTGGGAGCACCAGCCTGCCACCAAGGATTGCACCAATTGCCATACCCCACATGGATCCAACCTTTCGCCCCTGCTTAAGTCCCGTGCGCCGTTTCTGTGCGATGAATGCCACAACGGGCCGCATAACAGCGTCATGCCCTATGGAACAGGTGCATCAGTCGGTCGTCTTGGGGCTTCCACCATCACCATCAACAATGCAGACGGCAGCATCGCCGCACAGCGAAGCTACGGCGATCGCAGTGCAGCCGGCAGGGCTTGCATCAATTGCCATAGCATGATCCACGGTTCAAACTCTCCCTCTGGTGCTTTTCTGCATCGTTGATTTTGCTCACAAAGGAAACTCATCATGAACTCATACCCAAAACAGTTTGTCTGCAACCCCGTTGCTTTGGCGGCGCGTCTGGCCCTCGGGGTGATTTTTGTTACGCCAGGGTTGGCCTTGGCTGAGGACGGCGATGTGGCCGACCTCACACGTCCACGCAACTTTGTTGAGATGGGCGTGGTCAGCACCTCTGAGGACGCTGCCAAATTTGGAGAATACAGCGGTCTGACCAAAGCCGGCGGCAGCGCGATCGCCAATTTCAGCATTCAGGGCGGCGATGCGTATGGCAGTTTTGAAGGCAGCAAGGGTGTCAATCGCTTCGAAATCAAAGGCCGTGACCTGGGTGGTTCGGCACGTGAACTCAGTGGCTCGATCAGCCGTCAGGGGCAGTGGGACATTGGCCTGAACTACGACGAGCTTCAACACACCTTTACAGACACGTACCAGACCCCCTACCAGGGCGCGATGGGCGGCAATACGTTTGTACTACCTGCCAGCTTTGGCGTGATCGTGAGTGAACACTACGGCGATGCAATGACCGGATCGCAACGCATGACTTCGGGCCAAACATCGTCATTTCACTCAGAAGATGTCTATACGGGCCGCAAAAATGCGGGTGTCAAGGCGGGGTATCAATTGAATCGCCAGTGGAATGTTCGATTTGATTTCAACCGTCTCAATCAATCTGGCTCCAAGTTGGTGGGGGTTGCGGTGGACGGCACTGGCGGCGCTGGGGGCGAGAACGTCGTCACGCTGATGAACCCCACCAACTACCAGACCGATACCTACAAGCTGGCGCTGAACTGGGTGGGTGAAAAAGGCCGTGTCACAGGCACTTTGGTGTCGTCCGTTTTCAAAGACGGTTATGACACGCTTTCTTGGTCCAATCCTTTTTTATCGCCTGATCCCGCTTCGCCCGTTGCCAATGGTTCATTACCTGCCGCAGGTGCTTTTCCAATGAACACGCTGGCCACACCACCCGGCAATGAATCGCACCAGGTCAAACTGTCGGGGTCTTATGATGTGTCGCAAGCCACGCATTTGACCGGTGGGTTTTCGTATGGTCGCAATACTCAAAATGCCAGTTTTATCACCGACCCTCTGTTGGTATCGCCACTTCCGGTCACGTCTCTCAATGGCTTGATCATCAATACCCATGCTGACTTAAAGCTGAGCAATCAAACCACGACTGATTTGTTGCTGTCAGCAGGTGTGAAATATAACCAGCGCGATAACCAGACTCCGTCTTATACCTATGCCGAGTTTCAATCCGTAGCAGGTGACCCATGGCTTGATGCTGTGAATGCGCCAGTCAGTAACCAATCGACGCAAATTGAATTTGCCGGTAATTACCGCATCAGCAAAAATCAAAGCCTTTTGTTTTCTTACGAATTGGATGAGACAAAACAATGGTGCGCCAATCCATTGGCTAATTCTGCGCAATCGCCAGACGTGGTTGACCCTAAGAACTTTCCAGGTTATTACACAACCAGCGCCTGTGTTGAAAGCCCCGAGAGTAAAGAAAATAAATTGTCTGCCAACTATAAAATTAAAGCCAGCGATGACTTGAATTTTAATGTGGGTGGCGCTTATTCCAGTCGTTCATCGACATTGAATAGCTCTCACTACAACCCCATGCAAACCAGTGTGGAGGGCCTGCAAAATTTTGGATATGTATCTTACTTTAGCTCCTCGCGAACCGAACAGCTCGTCAGGGCCGGTGCCAACTGGCAAGCAACGGACAGTTTGAATTTTGGGTTGAATGGCCGCTACGTCAAAGATACCTACGATGCCACGCTGGGTGTGCAGCAGTCTTCGTCTTCTGCATTGAATCTGGACGCGGCCTATCGTTATTCGCCTAGCGGTTCCGTGTCAAGTTACTTGAGTTTGCAGCACAGAACGCGGGATATGCTGGCCAGTGCTGAAAATTCGCCGACCGCTACGCCCGGAGATATCTGGAGCAACCAGCTTAATGACGATGCCCATACAGTCGGTATCACAGCCCAGCAACAGGGTCTGCTGGGGGGCAAGCTGACGTTGACCGGCGATCTGTCCTATTCACTGGGCACCACGGCGTATTCCACTCAACTTCAGTATGCCAGTGTGTTTTGTGATACCTATGGCATCACCTGCGGTGCGATGCCCGATATTCGCAACCAAACCACCAGATTGAAGCTAACCGGTGCGTATCAAATCGACAAGTCAAGCAAAGCTGTCTTAGGTTATGTGTTTCAAAAACTGACCAGCGATGACTACTATTACAGCGCGTATCAAACGGGTATGACCGATGTGACGGTATTGCCAACCAACCAGCAGTCACCCACCCATTCGGTGGGTGCTATTGGTGTTTCTTATATCTATAGCTTCCAGTAATCTCAGGTTATTCTGGCTGTTTTTTATGGATATCCCGGGCCGGTTGGGGTTGAATAACCCTGACTGCTTCGGGATTTTTTTTGGCCCAGATCAGCATCCATCCTTGTCATTGACAGCTCACACCGGATCAACATCAACCACATCATGAAACCCGTATTAGCCCTGGTGGGTCGCCCCAATGTGGGCAAATCAACGCTGTTTAATCGGCTAACCCAGTCACGCGATGCCATTGTGGCTGACTTTGCCGGTTTGACCCGTGACCGGCATTACGGCCTGGGCCAACATGGCCCGCTCGGATTTATCGTGATCGACACGGGTGGTTTTGAGCCTGATGCCACGTCGGGCATTTACCGTGAAATGGCCAAGCAAACCCGTCAGGCCATCACCGAGGCCGACGTGGTCGTGTTTGTGGTCGATGCACGTGCAGGTCTATCTGCCCAAGACCATGACATTGCCCACTATTTACGCCGTCTGGGCAAGCCGTGTTTGTTGGTGGCCAATAAAGCCGAGGGCATGGCAAACGGTACGGCCCCCACAGAGTTTTTTGAGCTGGGCCTGGGGCCTGTGCATGCAGTGTCTGCCACCCACGGTCAGGGCATCCGCGCCATGCTTGACCTAGCCTTGTCCCCGTTGCATTGGCCCGAAGATGAGGAGGCCGAGGCTAGCGCCACAGGTGCCATCAAACTGGCCGTGGCAGGCCGCCCCAATGTGGGCAAATCCACGCTGATCAACGTCTGGCTTGGAGAAGAACGCTTAGTGGCCTTTGATTTGCCGGGCACCACGCGTGATGCCATTTCGGTGTCGTTTGAGCGCGATGGACACCGTTTTGAGTTGATCGACACGGCGGGTTTGCGTCGCAAGGGCCAGGTGTTTGAGGCCGTCGAGAAATTTTCGGTCATCAAAACCCTTCAGGCCATCGCGACAGCCAACGTGGTGGTGCTGCTGATCGATGCCACCCAGGGCGTGACCGATCAGGATGCCCATATTGCCGGCTATGTCCTGGAGAACGGGCGGGCTGTGGTGTTGGCCATCAACAAGTGGGATGCTGTCGATGACTATCAGAGGCAAGGGGTCAAACGTTCGATCGATACACGGCTGCCATTTTTAAAGTTTGCCAATCTTCACTTTATTTCAGCTCACAAGCGTCAGGGACTTGACCCCGTGTGGACTTCGATCGTGCAAGCGCACCGGGCAGCCACTTGCAAGATGAGTACGCCTATATTAACCCGCTTGTTGCTGGAGTCCGTGCAGTTTCAAAACCCCCAACGCTCGGGTATGTACCGCCCCAAAATGCGCTATGCCCACCAAGGTGGCATGAACCCACCGGTGGTCGTGATCCATGGTAATTCGTTAAACCACGTGACCGACAGCTACAAGCGTTATCTTGAGGGCCGATTTCGCAAGGCCTTTGACCTCGCCGGAACACCCTTGCGGATTGAATTCAAAACCAAGGCCAATCCGTATCAAAAATCGGGTAGGTCATCATCACCACATGCCACCAAATGAGCTGCCAGTACTGCCTAGCCGTACCACCCATGTACTGTGTACTGAGTACTGTCTGCGCCAAAACCACTTGGCATCCATCCTGATTAACCAGCCTGATGCAAGTCAATGCAGCAAATTCGGTTGCGTCCAGTCCGTTTGGCCTCATAGAGCTGGCCGTCTGCGCTGTCCACAAGTTGGCGCGGGGTCATTGCTGCGCTTGGAATGACGACGGCCATACCGATACTGAGGGTGACAACAGGCGCAGCGCTGGCACCTTCATTGGGAATGCCCAAGTCTTGAACGGATTGCCTGAGTTCTTCAGCCTTGCTCAATGCCCCAGCCAGCTCTGTGCCTGGAAGCAAGCATAAAAATTCTTCACCCCCGTAGCGAGCGATCAAATCGTGTGACCTACCCAGGCATGCCTTCAATGCTGATGCCACGGTGACCAGACACGTGTCGCCCACTGGATGACCATAGGTGTCGTTCAAACGCTTGAAATGGTCAATGTCGATCATGGCAAGTGCCAAAGGCAAACAGGCGCGTTGGCAGGCACGCCATTCGCTTGCCAGGGCTTCATCCAGACACCGCCGGTTAGCAATGCCAGTCAGTCCATCGATCAAGGCCATCGATCGCAATTGGTCGGCCATGCGCTTCATGGTCAGGTGGGTGCGTACCCTGGCCCTGAGCACCGATGGATTGACCGGTTTTGAAATGAAATCGACCACGCCGGCCTCAAGTCCTTGTGTTTCATCATCGGGGCTGTTTTGTGCCGTGATAAAAATGACCGGAATATCGCGGGTGACGGGGTTCGCCAACAAACATCGGCATGTTTCGTAGCCATCCATATCGGGCATCATCACATCCAGCAAGATCAAGTCTGGTGTGGATTCCATTGCCAACGCCAGACCGGTCAGGCCAGATGTCGCAACTTGCAGATCAAACGCACTCCCAAGTGCCTTGCCAATCGTCAAAAGATTAGCAGGCGTGTCGTCAATGGCAAGAATCATGGGCAATCGGTCGGTCATTGAATTCAATTTCAGGGTTGGATGATGACGGCAGGCTCTGTGGCCAAGTCGCGCACCACAGGCAACCACTTGGCCAAGGTCGATGTCAGCGTCTCCAGATCAATCGGTTTGGTCAAAAAATCATTCATGCCGACGGCTTGGCAATGCTGGCGGTCTTCCTCAAAGGCATCGGCGGTCACGGCAATGATGGGCAGGTGGGGCCTCTGGTTTTTGGTTTCCCACTGGCGTATTTGCACGGTGGCCTGGTAGCCGTCCATGACCGGCATGTGCAAGTCCATCAGAATGACATCCGGTCTCAAGCCGTCCTGGATGATGGCCGCCACAGTTTGCTGACCATCCTGGGTCAGTGTTGTTTGCAATCCCAGTTGGTCCAGAAATGACTCAATCACACGGCAGTTGACCACGTTGTCCTCGGCTACCAGCACGTTGCCACCCAGTTGAACGGGCTGATGCTGGGGTGCCAACACGGATGGCGTTGCAGGCCAACGGTCAAATTGACGTGCATCAGTATCGTTGGTCAGGCATTGGGCGCGCAGGCGAAACCAAAACCGCGATCCTTGGCCCGCACGGCTTTCACAGCCCACATCACCGCCCATGGCTTTGGCCAGGTTGCTCACGATAGACAGACCCAGCCCCGAACCACCGAACTCACGGGTGGTTGACGTATCGGTTTGAGAAAACGGCTTAAAGAGCAAATGCATCTTGTCAGCGGCAATACCCATCCCTGTGTCGCTGACAGAAAACTCCAGCAGGGCAGATTCGCCGTTGCGCAGAATCTCCATCCCCTCTACATGCACATGCCCTTGCCGTGTGAATTTGATGGCGTTGCCTACCAAGTTGGAGAGCATTTGGCGCACCCTCAGAGCGTCGGCTTTGTAACGTTGCCCAGGCAAACCACACCAGTGAAAGTCAATCTGTAGATTCTTGGCTTGCCCCGCACCTGTAAACAGGGCATGCGTTTCATGCAGCACAGATTCAGGATCAAACGCAGTTGCATCCAACTGAAATTTGCCTGCCTCAATTTTTGACAGGTCAAGAATGTCATTGAGCAAAGCCATCAAGGTTTGCCCGCTTGCGAGAATGGTGCGGGCATAGTCACATCGCTCGTCGTCTTGCAAGCGGGGCATCAGCAGCATTTGCGACATGCCCAAAATGCCGTTCATGGGCGTTCGGATTTCGTGGCTCATCGTCGCCAGAAACCGACTCTTGGCGACGGTAGCGGCCAGTGCGGCATCTTTTGCCTGGGTGATTTCTCTCAAGAGCGCTTTCTGTTCAGAAATATCTCGCGTGATGGTTGCAAAATATTCAGGGTTGCCAGACGTGTCGCGTTGAACAAACAACATTTGATGAACCGGTATCTCGTGACCATCGTGGTGCAGTAAAACGGTTTCCCCCTGCCAACAACCTTCGCTGAGAGCTTGTGAAAAAATCAAAAAATGACAAAAAGACCATCAGAAGAGTAAAGTGTAGTCATGAACTGTCAGGAGCACGGTGATGTCGCACGACAAATGCGCTGAAACATGTGTGGCATCAGCACCCACAACGCCAAT
>CAIJOK010000141.1 GCA_903822205.1 uncultured beta proteobacterium
CCACTGCGAGTTCGCACCAATGCTTTTGCGGTCATTGCGGCGCTGCCATTCGCTTTTTAACGCAAATTTGCGCGTAGCACAGACCTAGCCCCATGTTTCTTTAGGAACGTCTAGCCCGTGTGCGGGGTTGGGATGCTGATCGGTGCCACGGCCCACTATGTCACGACCGATCTGGACGAAGGCCCCATCATTGAGCAGGACGTGGCGCGTGTTGATCACAGCAAAACCATCGACGATTTGACTGCATTGGGGCGCGACACCGAGAGCATGGTGTTAGCCCGTGCCGTCAAATGGCACAGTGAACACAGGGTGTTGATCAACGGGCACAAGACCGTGATCTTCAGGTAACTCACCATCCGTGGGAATCCCGTGCTCGACAGTTAAAACGTTAAGTTTTTGATTCCTATAGTGGTGCGTTGCAAACGCTCCCCTACAAAGGGGCAACTGGGTGGGAAGGGGCGGTTTTTTGATCGTCCGTGCTTGCAGAATTTTCGTCTGTGCCTGGATGATGATTGACAGCGCAGCGATGGGATCCAAATCGTTGACCTTCACCACCTGATGCTGAATGCGGTGCAATTTGTCCAATGCACACTCTGGTGAATTTTGGTATTTTTTGAAACCCGTTGTATTTCAAGGGTTTACCTGGTGCGCGGGGGGGGACTCGAACCCCCACAGTATTGCTACCGTCAGGACCTAAACCTGGTGCGTCTACCAATTTCGCCACCCGCGCAATCAAACGGGGTGACCACCAGAGTCACCCCGCATACGCGAATGATTCTACTCGGCTGACGATTTTGTGTTCCATCTTGGGGTTCATACCACCCTCAGGACGGCTCAAGTCGCAGGCCCTTGGGCAGTGGAAAGCGCACGTTTTCTGTCTGGCCCGCTATGCTGCGTACCAACACAAAGCCCTGTCGGCGCAGGCGGTCGATCACCTGCTGCACCAGCACTTCGGGGGCCGAAGCCCCGGCTGTCAGCCCCACACGCGCACACTCAGTCAGCCACTCTGGCCGTAGATCACAGGCTGTATCCACCATGTAACTGGGGGTGCCCAACTTGCGTGCCACTTCGGCCAAACGGTTGCTGTTGGAACTGGTGGGGCTGCCCACCACGATCACCGTATCCACCTCTGGACTCATCAGCTTCACGGCATCCTGGCGGTTTTGGGTGGCGTAGCAAATATCTTGTTGTTTGGGCTTGCGAACCAACGGAAACCTGGTACGGATGGCCGCCACGATCGTGGAGGCATCATCAACACTCAGGGTGGTTTGGGTGACCACAGCCAGTCGCTCTGTCTGGGCAGGCTGTACACGTGCCACATCGTCAGCGTTTTCTACGAGGTGAATGCCGCTGTCCAATTGGCCCATGGTGCCCTCAACCTCGGGGTGACCCCTGTGGCCGATCATGATGAATTCATAACCCTCTTGGTGTAATTTGGCCACCTCAACATGAACCTTGGCCACCAGTGGACAGGTGGCATCAAAAATTTGCAAGCCTTTGGCCTGGGCCTGGGCTAGGATGGCACGGCTAACCCCATGCGCCGAAAAAACAAGCGTAGCCCCTGTCGGTACGTCGTCCAAGGCATCAATAAAGATGGCACCCTTGGCCCTCAGGCCATTGACCACGGTGGTGTTGTGAACGATCTCGTGACGCACATAGACGGGAGCACCAAATTTAAGCAGGGCACGCTCGACAATTTCGATGGCACGATCCACACCGGCACAAAAGCCGCGTGGCTGGGCCAACAGGATGCTTCGCACAGGACGACTCATAACACACCGATCAGATGCACTTCAAAGTGGAGTGGCTGGCCTGCTAGCGGGTGATTAAAGTCCAGCAGCACGGCGGCCTTCGGGGCCAAAGGGGTTTCTGCGATACAGGTGGCATCCGATGCGCCCGGACGACGGTCACGAACCGTACCGGCAAACTGGCCTTGCCCGTCGGGCGTGGGAAACCTCAGCACATCGCCCACAACATAGTCCAGATCGACGGCCCCCAGGTCGGAGAGCGCCTGATGCGTTAGCCATTGCCGCAACTGATGGCTTGGAAAGCCAAATACGGCCCCCTGCGGCAAATCAAACGTGGCCCGCGTACCCTCAGGCAGCCCTTGCAAACAGGCCTCAAGCGCGGGGGCCAACTGTCCGCCACCCAGGGTAAGCGTGGCGGGGGGGCCGTCAAACGTGTTGATCACATCGCCGGCCGGCCCGCTCAATCGGTAGTGCAGGGTTAAGAACGAATGGGACTGAACACATGGAACAGAAGAAGCAGAGTGAGCAGAGGGGTCAGGGAAAGGCAGCGACTTGTTCATTAAAATAAGTTATTAACTGTATTACTAATTAAAATATAGCACATTATGCAGTATTGACGTGCAATAATGAAGATAAACATGAAAAAATAGTGATGATTATTTATTGTGATTCGTTCGGTGTGCCCGATCGTTGCGCATTTTGAGGGTGCGCATCTTGTCGGCAATTTTGATCTCCAGGCCGCGCGGTACAGGGCAATAAAAGTTGGGTGCGTCCATGCCGTCTGGCAAGTAGTGCTCACCGGCTGCAAAACCATCGGGTTCATCATGCGGATAACGGTAGTCCTTGCCGTAGTCCATGTCTTTCATCATGCGGGTGGGTGCATTGCGCAGGTGCAAAGGCACTGGGCGAGTGCCGTCTTGTTTGACCCACGCACGGACAGCGTTAAAGGCCTGATAGACCGCATTGGACTTGGGGGCGATAGCCAGATAGACCGCGCACTGCGCCAGCGCCAGCTCTCCCTCTGGCGAACCCAGTCGCTCATACACATCACAGGCATTGAGGGCCAACTGCAAGGCGCGAGGGTCAGCCAGGCCGATGTCCTCGCACGCCATGCGAATCAAACGACGTGCCAGGTAGCGGGGGTCTGTTCCGCCGTCGATCATGCGCATTAGCCAGTACAGAGCCGCATCGGGGTCACTGCCACGGATGCTTTTGTGCAGCGCCGAGATGGTGTCATAAAACTGCTCCGCGCCCTTGTCGTAGCGTCGCATGGACTGGCCCAACACCTGGCACAGCCAATCGTCCGTGATGGCGCTGATTTGCGACTGGGTGGCGGCAACCGTCAAGGTTTCTAGCGTATTCAGCAAGCGCCTTGCATCGCCGTCGGCGTGTGCTATCAGCCGGTCCAAAGCCACATCGTCGATGGCCGGCACAGCCTCTCGGGCCTGCGCAGATGCCAAAATTTGCCTTAAATCAACGGGGTCCAAGGGCTGCAAGACATAGACCGTTGTGCGTGACAGCAGCGCCCCATTGACCTCGAAGGATGGGTTTTCAGTGGTGGCACCCACCAGGGTCAAAAGGCCGCTCTCAACGAGCGGCAAAAAAGCATCCTGCTGACTTTTGTTAAACCGGTGAACTTCATCGACAAACACCAGGGTGCGCCGTCCCTGCTGAAGCGCGATTTGGGCACGTTCTGCGGCCTCCCGGATGTCCCTGACACTGCCCGATACCGCGCTGATGGTGATGAACTGCGCAGCAAACGCATCGGCCATCAACCGGGCGATGGTGGTTTTGCCACTGCCTGGCGGCCCCCAAAAGATGCAACTGTGTGGCCTGCCTGATTCAAACGCCAATCGCAGGGCCATGCCCCTGCCCAGCAAATGCTGCTGGCCCACCACCTGGTCCAGGTTTTTGGGGCGCAGTCGCTCAGCCAGAGGGGCAAAGGTGTCAGGACTGGCGTTCAAGCAACTGGTCTGCAAGCTGCCTCAGGCAGTCAGCGTAAGGGCTACAAGGCAGACGACTGGCCAGCGAGACAGCCTGTTCGGCCTCTCGGGCGGCGGCTTTGCGGGCGATGTCCAGTGCGCCCGTGGTTTTGACGATGTCCACCACTTGGTCGATCATCGCCAGATTGCCGGTCTCGATGGCAGACCGAATGATGGCGCAGTCACCGGTGCTGCCGCGCTGCATGGCGGCGATCAACGGCAGGGTGGTCTTGCCCTCGCGCAAATCATCACCCAGGTTTTTTCCCATCAAGGCTGCGTCACCGGTGTAGTCCAACACATCGTCCACCACCTGAAAAGCGGTGCCCAAAGCTTGACCATAATCAGCGCACAGGTTTTCGGTGTCAGGGTCAGCGCCAGCCAAAATGGCCCCCACTCTGGCACTGGCCTCAAACAGTTTGGCCGTTTTGGATCGGATCACGTGCAGGTAACCGGCCTCGTCCAGGCCGGCGTTGTGCATGTTCACCAGTTGCATGACCTCGCCTTCGGCGATGATGTTGGTGGCATTGGCCAAAACCTGCATGATGCGCATGTCACCGGCATCGACCATCATCTGAAAAGCCCTGGAATACAAAAAATCGCCCACCAACACACTGGCAGGGTTGCCAAAAATCTGATTGGCGGTGGCATTGCCGCGCCGCAGGGATGAGTCATCGACCACATCGTCGTGCAGCAAGGTGGCCGTGTGAATAAATTCGACGACAGTCGCCAGATTAAAACGTTGGTGGCCCACAAACCCCAATGCGCCACAAATCAGCAGCAGCAGGGACGGGCGCAAGCGCTTGCCGCCTGCAGCGATGATGTAGTGTGAGATTTGACCTACCAAGGGGACATCGGAGGCCAGCCGGCGCGCGATGACCAGATCGACCTCGCGCATGTCTTGTGCAATGATGGCCAGCGATACGGGGGGGGTGTTTGTCAAAATTTGCAAGACAATGTGCTCATTAAACTGTGGTCATTATAAAAGCGCCACCCCAAAATGACCGTCTGAGATTACCGCATGAAAACCCAAAACGCTGACCTGCATTGCCATTCCGTGGTGTCTGATGGAACATTGACCCCCGCGCAACTGGCCCTGCGTGCGAAAACAAACGGCGTTTCATTGTGGGCTTTGACCGACCACGATGAAACAGGCGGCCTGACGGATGCCGCATCTGCGGCTGCCGCCGTTGGGCTGGATTTTTTGACCGGTGTCGAAATCTCAGTCACTTTTTTGCGGCAAACCATCCACATCGTGGGGCTGGGTTTTGACGCGGACAACGCCACCCTTAAGGCCGGCCTGCTGCAAACACGCAGCGGTCGTTTGCGCAGGGCGCGTCAAATGGCCGATGACTTGGCGCGTGTGGGCATTGCAGGGGCCTTTGAGGGTGCCCTGCACTATGCCGGCAACCCCGATTTGGTCTCACGCACCCACTTTGCCCGCTTTTTGGTGGATACAGGCGTTTGCCGCGATACCGGAGAGGTCTTTCGCAAATACCTGAATGACGGCAAACCCGGTTATGTGGCACACCAGTGGGCCACGCTACAAAACGCCGTGGGCTGGATCACCCGTGCGGGCGGGGTGGCGGTGCTGGCCCATCCGGCACGCTATCGCTTTGATTCCAATCAAGAGTGGGCGCTGCTGGCGGACTTCAAGGGCCACGGTGGCCAGGCCATCGAGGTGGTCACTGGCAGCCATTCCGTGGATGAATGCAAGACGTATGCCCAGACTGCGATCGAGTTTGGCCTGGCGGCCTCACGTGGCAGTGACTTTCATAGCCCGGATGAGAGCCACACCGACCTTGGTATCTTGCCGCCGCTGCCAGGCACGCTCACACCGGTGTGGACGCTGCTTGCAGACCGCATCGTGCGATCCAGCAGTTCCTGTTGACGGTCTGACTGCGACAATCGATCCATGCCGCAACTGTTTCACGTTCACCCCGATAACCCCCAGCCGCGCTTGCTTAAACAAGCCGCTGCCTTGCTTGAGCAGGGCGACGTTCTGGCTGTCCCCACAGACTCCAGCTATGCCCTGGTCTGTCACCTAGACGACAAGGCCGCAGCAGACCAACTGCGCCGCATCCGGGGGGTGGACGACAAACATCACCTGACCTTGTTGTGCCGCGACCTGTCAGAGCTTGCTTGCTATGCACGGGTGGACAACCACCAATACCGCCGCATCAGGGCGGCCACGCCGGGTGCCTATACCTTTATCCTGCAGGCCAGCAAAGAGGTGCCCCGGCGCATCAGCCATCCGTCCCGCAAAACCATCGGCCTGCGGATGCCTGACCACAAGGTGCTACAGATGTTGCTCAGACTGCATCCAACGCCCTTGCTGGCATCCACCCTGATCGCCCCAGGAGACACCCTGCCGCTCAACGATGCGGACGAGATCAGACAGCGCTACCAGGGGCGTATTGCCGCCGTCATTGACGCAGGAGCCTGCCCCTGTGAACCCACCACCGTCATCGACCTGACCGGCCCCGAACCTGTGTTGATCCGTGCCGGGCGTGGCCCCCTGGCGGTACTGGGGATTGTTTGATCCCTTGATTCGATCCCTTGATTCGATCCCTTGATTCACCACGCCATTCACCCCCCATCAAAGCTTGCCCATGGACTTTTCCAACTTTTCCAATTTTGCCCACTTGATCCAAACCATCACGATCTACGCTCTACCGGTGTTGTTTTCAATCACCGTGCATGAGGCTGCACATGGTTACGCTGCCCTGTATTTTGGCGATAACACCGCCATGATGCTGGGGCGCGTCACACTCAACCCTCTCAAACACATCGACCTGATGGGCACCATCGTGATGCCGTTGGTGCTTTACCTCGCAACATCGGGCACGTTTTTGTTTGGTTACGCCAAGCCCGTCCCCGTGCAGTTTGGCAGTCTGCGTAACCCCAAACGCGACATGATTTGGGTGGCACTGGCCGGGCCTTTGGTCAACTTTGTCCAGGCGCTGGTCTGGGGCATGCTGCTTTACATCTTGCAGGGTGTGGGGGTGACTGAGACGTTTTTTATCCACATGGCACAAGGCGGCATCTTGGTCAATGTGGTGATGTTTGTGTTCAACCTGTTTCCGTTGCCACCACTGGACGGGGGACGCATTTTGGTGGGCCTGTTGCCCTACCGTCAAGCCGTGTGGTTGTCAAGGGTTGAGCCTTTTGGTTTTTTTATCGTCATGGCCCTGGTGGTGGCCGGCGTGGTCAGCCACCTGTGGATGCAGCCCCTGATGGGGCTGACCTTGGCACTGATCCACCTGATGCTGGCCCCGTTGGCACTGCTGACAGGCCAGGGTATGTGATCCCAAGGTTTTTGATAGAACGACCGTTATTTGATTGATTAAGCGATGAACACCACACGATTTTTGACTGGCATTACCACCTCGGGCAGCCCCCATCTGGGCAACTATGTGGGGTCGATCAGGCCGGCTGTTCGTGCCAGTCTGGGCCACAACGCCCTGAGTTTTTACTTTTTGGCCGACTACCACGCGCTGATCAAAACGGATAACCCTTTCCGCGTTCAGCGATCAACCCTTGAGATCGCGGCCAGTTGGCTGGCTGCCGGATTGGACCCTGCACGGGTTATTTTTTATCGCCAGTCCGACATCCCCGAGATTCCTGAGCTGGCCTGGTTTTTAAGCTGCGTCCTGGGCAAAGGCGTTCTTAACCGTGCCCACGCCTACAAAGCCGCTGTCGATCAAAATGTTGCCACAGGGGCAGACCCCGATGCCGATGTCTCGGTGGGTTTGTTCATGTACCCCGTGCTGATGGCCGCCGACATTTTGATATTCAACGCCCATCAGGTACCCGTGGGACGCGACCAGGTGCAGCACATCGAAATGGCCCGCGACATGGCCGGCAGCTTTAACCACCGCTATGGCGATCATTTTGTGATCCCGCAGGCCGTGATCGAAGCGCATGTCGCCACACTGCCCGGGCTAGATGGGCGCAAGATGAGCAAAAGCTATGACAACACCATTTTGCTGTTTTCCAGCCGCGCCGATCTGCAAAAACGGGTCTATGGCATCGTGACCGACTCCAGTGCCCCGGGTACGCCCAAAAGCACCACAGACTGCGCCCTGTTTCAGATCTACCAGGCCTTTGCCAACGCCGATGAGACCGCCAAAATGCAGCAGACCTTTGCGGCTGGAGCCAGTTGGGCCGAGATCAAACAGCAGGTATTTGAGCGCATTGACCACGAGATAGCGCCCATGCGGGGTCGCTACCAGTCGCTGATCGACAACCCAGCCTTGATCGAGGCCATTTTGGCCGACGGTGCTGCCCGTGCCCGCGCTTTGGCCATCCCGCTGATGCGCCAACTTCGACACGCCGTGGGGCTACGAGACCTGCGCACGTCCACCCCCAACGACGACCACAACACCCAGGGTGCAGCCCATCCAGTGACTGCCACGTCGCCACAGGCCAGGGCCACCCGGCCTGTGTTCAAGCAATACCGTGAGGGCGATGGCCAGTTTTATTTCAAACTGACCGATGCACGGGGCCGCACTCTGCTGCAAAGCACAGGGTTTGACCAGCCACAGTCTGCGGCGCAGGTCATCCTGGCACTGACCACCCAGGGGGCCGCAGCGCTGACCGAATGGGCTGGGCATCTGACCCATGGTGAAACAGCATCAGATGAAGACATCGCAGCAGCCCTGGCCGCGCTGGTGCAAAGGTAAGGCATTTGGGGCCGGTGACCCCCACCAGCGTGCCAATGGGATCATGAAGTTCCTCTCTTGCCATCGTCGAGACCGCCGTGCTAGGTCTGCGGGTTTTACCTTGATCGAGATGGTCGTGGTCGTGGCCATCGTGGGCATTTTGGCCAGTGCAGCCCTGCCGTTGGCGCAATACGGCGCGCATCGCCTCAAGGAGCAAGAGCTGCGACGTTCCTTGCGAGACATTCGCAACGCCATCGATGCCTGGCGAAAAGCCACGGACGAAGGCCGGATTGCCCGCAAGGTGGACAGCAGCGGCTATCCGCCTGATTTGGCCGCATTGACCGACGGTGTGACCGACATCAAAACCCCGGATGCCCGCAAAATCTACTTTTTGCGACGCATCCCGCAAGACCCCTTTGCCCCGCCAGAGACTGCGCCTGCCGACGTGTGGGGGCTGCGCAGTTACGCCTCTCCAGCATCAGCCCCTGAGGCCGGTGACGATGTCTTTGACGTGTATTCAACCAGTCCTGGTGTTGGCAGCAACGGAGTGCCCTACCGTGAGTGGTAATCCATTTGGGGAGATCTTTGTGCATTGCAACGGAGCCCGGGGCGCTGGTTGACAGGTTCGTTGTGTTACTTTAATCCAAAGCCGGTGTTGAAGACAGCACTTCCTCCAACACCGTCATGCCCTCCGCCGTACGCAATACGCCAGCCAAACGCAGTGGACGCATGCCGTCGGCGATGGCCTGACGCTTGAGTGTGTCGACGTTGGGGTCACGGGTGATCTTGGCTCTGAACGCCTCGGTCACAACCAACAGTTCGTACAGTCCCATGCGCCCTCTAAAACCGGTCATGCGGCAATCAACACAGCCAATCGACTTAAAGGGCTTGTAAGCGCCGTTGATTTGCCAGGGCTTGATCACTTCAGCCAGTGTTTCACGCGATGCCGATTCATCGGGTGCTTTGCATTGCGGGCACAGGGTACGTACCAAACGCTGCGCCAATACGCCCAACAGCGTCGCACTGATCAAGTACGACGGCACCCCCAGTTCCATGAGGCGGGTGATGGCTGACGGCGCATCGTTGGTGTGCAGCGTAGAGAACACCAAATGTCCGGTAAGCGCAGCCTGAACAGCCATGGTGGCTGTGGCCTGGTCCCTGATTTCGCCCACCATGATGATGTCAGGGTCTTGACGCATCAGGGCACGCAGCCCCTCAGCAAAGCCAAAGTCCAGTTGAACCTGCACCTGCGTCTGATTGAACGTGGGTTCAATCATCTCGATCGGGTCTTCAACCGTGCTGACATTGACCTCTTCGGTGGCCACACGCTTCAAGGTGGAATACAGCGTGGTCGTCTTGCCAGAACCTGTCGGCCCTGTCACCAAAATAATGCCGTTGGGCCGCTTGACCAGGGCCTCCCATCGTTGCGCATCATGTTCAGAAAAACCCAGCGCATCCAGGTCCTTCACGGTCGTCTCAGGGTCAAAAATGCGCATCACCATCTTTTCACCAAAGGCGGTGGGCAACGTGGAGATACGCATTTCCACCTCGTCACCCCCGGGGTTACGGGTTTTGATGCGGCCATCTTGCGGTCTGCGCTTTTCAACCACATCCATGCGCCCCAGCAGCTTGATACGCGAAGTCATGGCGATCAAAACACCCATCGGCATCTGATAGACGGGGTGCAACACACCATCAATGCGAAATCGAATCACACCTTGCTCACGCCTGGGTTCCAAATGAATGTCACTGGCACGCTGGTCAAATGCATATTGCCACAACCAGTCCACCACCTGTACCACGCTTTGGTCATTGGCATCCAACTGCTTACTGGTTTTGCCCAGTTCCACCAGTTGTTCAAAACTGGCACCGGCGTTGTTGCCTGCTTTGTTAGCGGCCCGAACCGATTTGGCCAGTGCAAAAAACTCAGCGGTGTAGCGGTGAATGTCTTGCGGATTGGCTAACACACGGCGCACACTGCGGCGCGACTGACGCTCAAGCTCTGACACCCAATCGGTCAAAAAAGGCTCAGCGGTGGCCACAACCACCTCATTGGGCGTGACCTGAACCGGCAAAATTTTGTGGTGCTCGGCATAAGCGGGGCTCATGGTGTCGGCCACCTTGCCCACATCCACCTTGATCGGGTCAATGCGCAAATAAGCCAGCCCCGTGCGCTTAGCCAGCCACTGGGTCAGCAATTCAACATCCAGCGGTTTGTCATCACTGGCGCGATGAACCACCACACTGGTCAGTCGCAACAAGGGGTGCTGCACGCTCTCGGCCTGAGCGCATCGGGTGTGAATGCGCTGGGCCTCTTGTATAGTGATAACCCCGTCCGCCTGCAACCATTGCACCAAACTGCGCCAGTTGAGCGGCCCACTGTGGGTGTGCTCGGTCGGTTTGTGAGTAGAAGTGTGACTCATGGCAGTCAGTCTAACAGTGCGGTCACGATGTCCGTCATGTGAAGACTCAAAGCCTATACGTCACTTAATATCTGACTATTCAGGTCAGAATAGGAGATCAATATGCAAACATGGCAAATGCAGACTGCAAAAGCACGATTTTCTGATGTGGTCAGAAGCGCAAAGGTCAATAGACATTATTGGAAACCTACCAGCGATTGTAGGAAAATCAACAAGATAGCAAAATCAAAGAATAGGTTTCCAATAAAGTCTAATGGACCACAAGACTTCACAGTGCATGGCAAATCGGTGGCTGTGGTGGTATCACGCGATCTTTTTGACAGACTGAGTGGTAACACGCAATCACTGGTGGAATTCATGCAGCACTCGCCTTTGTATGGAATGGACGATTTGGTGTTTGATCGCAATCCAAGTCTGACACACGAGGTCAATCTGTGAGCTATTTGATTGATACCAATGTACTCTGAGAATTGCGTCGCAAGCAAGCTGATTCTCATGTCGTCAGTTGGTTTGCTGGTCGCGCAGCACAGTCACTTTTTTTGAGCGTACTCACTTTAGCCGGTCTTTAACATCGCACAAAAAACAACTATACAAATCAACGACTTATCGTGTACTGGTATTTTGACCGACAGATTTGCTCGTTATGGCATGTCAAACAATCAATTTTTTGACGCTACCAGGCACGGGATTGAGTTTTAG
>CAIJOK010000142.1 GCA_903822205.1 uncultured beta proteobacterium
AAAAATCAAAAAATCAACAAAAAAGCGAGCCAAAAAGCGTAAATCTCTACAATTGGAAATCATTTTTACCCGTTAGTGAAGCCCCCTATGCACATCACCGTTGGTCGGATAAATCGATTTTTTCACAGGCTCTGAGTGCTGTGGGGGCCGCCTGTTCCCTGAAGTGCCTCAGCTCACATTCTGGACGAACATCCCTGATGGTCAGGGCGGATATGTCCACGTCATCAGACACGCCCAGCATCTTGCGTCCCGCCTTGTTTAAAAATACAAAACGCGTCTGCATATCGGCCATACTGATGCACTCGGGTGCCTCTTCGACGATTCTGAGCAGACGGTCGCGTTCAGCGCTCATCTGCTTGCGATCGGTAATATCCAGGTTGATGCCTGAGAGCTTTATTGGCCGTCCTGTTGCGTCCAACTGTGCGCATCCCTTGCTAAGAATCCAGCGGATACCCCCCTTGTCCAGGCGCAAACGGTATTCCACTTCAAAGAATTCTTGTGGCTCTATCCTGGATGCAAGCTGCCAGTCGATCATCGCAAGATCGTCTGGATGAACAAGATGACGCCAATCATCGAATCGCTTCAAAGTACCTGGTTCCAGACCATAAAGACGCTCGCATTCTGGTGACCAATAAGCGTAGCCCGTGGTAAGGTTTAACTCCCAGATTCCAACATGGGCCCCTTCTTGCACCCGTACCAGACGATCCTGGCTGTCTTGCAGCACCCTCTCGCTACGGATGCGTTCACTGATGTCAACCAGTGACCCAATGGATTCATCACTGCCAGGACAAAGCAATTGACCACTCATTTCAAACCATCGCAAGGTGTTGTCTTTGCGTAGAAACTGCATCTCGGTCCGAAACACGTCACCACTTTGCATGACAGGATAGGCCCTCGCTGCATAAGCCAAATAGGCATCGTCATTGGGGTAAACCATGCGCGTCGGTTGGCCTATCAGCTCTGCAACGGTGTAGCCAAGCATGGATGCGCACGCATCGTTCATCCATGAAAAATGTCGATCTTTTATTTTGACAATGCCATTGATGTTGCTGTTAAGTATGGCACTTTGCTCTGACAAAACCTGTGACAGTTGCGCCTGCGCCTTGAGGCGCTCAGTGAAGACACGGTTAAAACTGCCGATCAAGATACCCACTTCGTCGTGTTGTACGATGGGCAAGGGTTCGACGGCATCGCCCTTGTCTGCGTAATCGGCCAGTGTTTTTGAGGCCGTCTGTAAAGGCGACAGCAGACGCTGCAACATGACCCAAATCAATAGGCCACTCAGTAGCGTCAAGATGGTAGCGACCGACAGAACGATGTCTTCAAGGGTGCGAACGGGTGCAAAGGCTTCTTTGGTCGGCAAAGTGGCAAGCAAAAACCATGCTGCCAACGGAATTCGGGCTGAAGAGGTCAGTACTTCCGTGCCGTAGGAGCTGACGTTGACAGCCTGTCCATCAAAACCCAGAATGCGTCGGTCCAGAACGGGGTTGATGCCAGGTGCAGGAAGAGGCTGCATAACCATCTTGTTGAGGTTGGCGGTGGCGGTCACAAACAGCCTGTGTTGCGGGGCCACCAGAATGTAACCGCCACTTTTGCCATAGCTGCCAGCCTGGACGCTGTCCAGAAAGTTGGCTTGACTCAGGTCGGTCACCCCCGACACAGCGCCAATGACATGGCCTTGTGTGTCGCGAATAGGCACTGTCATCGCAAAAATCGGAATGTGCAATCTTTGGCTGACCACAGGCTTACCAACAGATGCCCTGCCTGTTTTAAGCGCCGTCGCAATGTGGTCTTTGTCCAGATAATTGAGACCAATCCGCCCCGTGATCGGCACTTCGGTGACCACGGTGCCGTCGAGACGGGTTACATAGACACCGGCATTGAACAAAGACTGAAGAAGCAGGCGTTGTTCAAGAAACTGTTGCATGGACGCAGGGTTGTCAAGGACTGTGCCACCCATCGCTCTGGCGATCGTGTGGAGTGCATCTTGCCGAACTTGCAGATGGTTGGAGATGTCTGCCGCGACCAAAGAAACGGTAGCGGCTTGCTGGTCACCCAATAAACGCTGCAACTCGGTGTGCAGCAGTCGGGTGGCGATCAACGACAGCAAGACCACGCTGCACATAAAGATGACCAGTACAGCCAGCATCACTCGGGTTCTTAATGAGTGCCGCCACTGCAATTTCAAGGACATTCTGTTTCTCATTTCAAAAATACGCCTTTCATCTGGCTGTCAGCGATACCTTGCAAACGCGCCAAGGCCAGATCAAATCGAAACGAATCAACCAAAGGTTCCATGTCAGCAAGCTGTGTTGCCAGACAGGTGTCCGCCAACAAAGCTTTCAACTTTTTAAAATGCTGGATGGCACTGAACATGTTTTGCGCCAGCATGGGCGCGAGTTCACTGATCAAGAGGGCCAACTGGGCTGAATCGATGGGCTTGACGATGACAGCAAGCTCTGTGGCCGGGCTGGGCACAACAGATAACCACTGGGCCAAGGCCGATGTCAGCGCACCCAGATCAATCGGTTTGGTCAAAAAACCATCCATGCCGACGGCCAGGCAATGCTGGCGATCTTCTTCAAAAGCATCGGCGGTCAGGGCAATGATGGGCAAGTGTGGCTGATGGTTTTGTGCTTCCCACTGCCGAATTTGCTCGGTGGCCATGTAGCCGTCGATCACTGGCATGTGCAGATCCATCAAAATGACATCAGGCCTCAAGCCGCCCTGGGTGATGGCTGCGACGGTTTGCTGGCCGTCGTGGGTCAGGGTTGACTGAACTCCCAGTTTGCCCAAAAGCGTCTCAATCACATGGCGGTTGACCTCGTTGTCCTCAGCCACCAGCACACGGCCATGCAATTGAACCGGGTGCGAAGACCCAGGCTGCGTTCCTGGTAAGTGTGCCTGTTTTTGGGCATCATCCCCCCCGTTAGGGAGGTGCTTGGCACGCAAACGAAGCCAAAACCTTGAACCTTGTCCCACACGGCTTTCTGCGCCGACATCACCGCCCATGGCTTTGGACAGACTGCTCACAATGGACAGACCCAAGCCAGTGCCGCCAAATTCTTGGAAGACGGCAGCATCGGTTTGTGAGAAGGGCCTAAAGAGCAGATGCATCTTGTCTGCGGCAATGCCAACCCCCATGTCACTGACAGAAAATTCCAGGAGGGCATAGCCGTTGTCGTCCTCAATGTGAGTGCCTTCAACACGCACATGCCCTTGTGGTGTGAACTTGATGGCGTTGCTCATCAGGTTGGAGAGCATTTGGCGCAAACGCAGGTCATCGGCCATATAAAGTTGTCTGGGTAGGCCGCGCCAGTGGTAGTGCAGTTGGAGATTCTTGGCCTGTGCAACGCCCAAGAACAGCGCGTGCATTTCACGCAGCAAACCTTCAGGCTCAAACGCCGTCGGATTAAGCTGAATTTTGCCTGCCTCAATTTTGGACAAGTCCAGAATGTCATTGAGCAGTGACATCAAGGTTCGCCCACTGGAGATGATCGTCTGGGCGTAGTCGCGAAGCTCGTCAGCTTGCAAATTGGGTGTCAGCAGCAACTGTGACATGCCCAAAATGCCGTTCATCGGCGTTCGGATTTCGTGGCTCATCGTCGCCAAAAAACTGCTCTTGGCGATGTTGGCGGCTTCGGCGACCTCCCTGGCAACAATCAGTTCGGCCTCGGTTGTTTTCAAAGGAGAAATATCGACGATGGCCCAGATCGTTGCTTCAAGGTCTGATGGCAGGGATGCACCTGAAATATCAAACCATTTCAAGAACCCGTTCTTGTGATGCCACTGGCATTGGCCATGAAACGCACGTCCGGCATTGATTTCAACGTAAGCATCACGACCAAAGGCTTCATAGGCTGCATCATCCTGATAAAACAGACGGGCATTCTGGTGGGTTAATTCATCGCATTCGTAGCCCAGCATTTGGGCAAAAGCAAGGTTTGCCCAACGGATGACGCGTTGGTGCATGATGGCAAAGCCCACTGACTCGCTGCGCAAAATGGCCTCTTGATCGGCCAATACCTTGGCCAACTTGGCTTGTACAGCCGTGCGATCCGTGATGTCATGAACGATTGAAAACAGGATCGCACGCCCCTCACTCTCAATGGGTGTGGAATGCACTTCCACATCCCGCATTTCACCTGAGGCCAGTCGGTGCTGAAACAGAAAGTAATTTCGTTTTTCTCGCAAGGCCAGTTGCATTTCGTCGGCCACACGCTGCGGCGGCAACATGTTGATGTGGCTCATCGCCATGCCGATCAGGTGATCTTTGGGGTAGCCGTAATAGCTTACGGCGGCCAGGTTGGCATCCTTGATCACAAAAGCGATCGGGTCAACGAGCAACTGAACAGACGAATTCTTCTCAAAGAAATGTCGAAAGCGTTCCTCACTTTCACGCAGATTTATTTCCCGCTGCGCAGCCACATTCAGCATGCGATTGAAACTGCCGATCAAAACACCCACTTCATCGGGTTGTGCAACAGGCAAAGGGGCTTCACCATGGCCCGCAGAGAGGGTCAATGCCGCTGCCCGCAAGGGATACAACAATCGCTGCAAGGACCACCAGGCTACCAGGCAAGCCAGTAGCGACAACGTAGCAGCGATCCAAAAGGCACGTTGCGCCATGGCATTCATGGGCGCAAAGGCTTCACTCGTCGGCAAGGTGGCGATCACAAACCAGCCCGCCAGTGGAATGCGCGCAGATGAGGAGAGCATTTCAGTGCCGAGAGAATTCACATTGACGGCCGCACCATCGAAACCCAACAGGCGCTGGTCCAGCACGGGGTTGATGCCGGGCGCAGGAAGCGGCTGCATGACCCGCATTTTGTGATTGTCGGTGGCAATGACGAATAGCTTGTGCTCGGGGTCAATCACCAGATAGCCTCCACTTTTTTCATTGCCGCCTGTACGGACGCTGTCCAGAAAATTGGGTTGGCTCAGGTCAGTAGCCCCTGCCAGGGCACCCACCACCTTGCCCTGTAGGTCGCGAATCGGCACGACCATTGAAAAAATAGGTACATGCAACCGTTTGTCGATGACCGGACCGCCAACAGATGCCTTGCCCTGCGAGAGTGCTGCGGCAATGTGGTCTCTGTCCATGTAATTGAGGCCAACCCGCCCTATGTGGGGCATCTCGGCGATCGCGGTGCCATCCAGACGCGTGACAAAAACACCTGCATTGAACAGAAGCCCCAGAACGGGTTGCTGTTCAAGGTACAGTTGCACAGAATCAGGGCGGTCGATGACCGTGGCTTTCATGGCACTGGCGATCAACGCGAGTGACTCTCGCCTAACGTTCAAGCTGGTAGAGATGTCTGCTGCCAGCACAGAAACTGCGGCCCTTTGTTGCTCGCCCAACAGAGCTTGCATATCCATTTGCAGAAGCCTCGCAGCACTCAACCACAGCAACCACACGCTGCACAAAACGATGACCAGCATGGTCAAGATCAATTTGGTTCTGAGAGAGCGCGACTGCACGTATTTCAAAATCATTGGGTACTTTACCGCAAAGGTATGCAGCGATCTGTGGATTCTTCCGGGGGGGACAATTGACCTAGCACTTCATCGTCCTTGAAGCGTCTGGAGCATCCCAATGCCGCGCAAATGCAATAGCGCTCGATCAAACTGAAATTCCTCGATCAGCCATTTCATGTGCGCAATGTCAGTCTCCAGTTCGGTACCGGCCACTGCCGCTTGCAAATCATGAAACCGTTCAATGGCACTGAATTTGTTTTTGGCCAACAGGGGTTCAAGTTCACGCAAAATGGCCGCCACGCGTGAAGCATCCACCGGCAGGTCTGTCTGGGCAGATACCAATGGACTGACCTGAGTATCTGATGTGGCAGGCAACCATTTTCTCAGTACCGCTGCAAGTGCATCCATAGAGGCCACCGGTTTGGCCATAAAGTCGTCCATGCCTGCGGCCATGCACTGGCTGCGATCTTCCTCAAATGCGTTGGCCGTCAGGGCCACGATAGGGTGGCGAAATTGGCCGGTTGTCTGTTCCCATTGCCGTATCCGCTTTGTGGCTTCACAGCCATCGATGACAGGCATCTGGACATCCATCAAAATGAGATCAACCTTGTCACCCTGGCCCTGCATCATGGCTTGAACGCCCCTCTGGCCATTTTCAGCAAATGTCACGTCAAGCCCAAGGTACTGTAATAAGCTCTGAATCACCTCGCGGTTGGCCTTGTCGTCCTCAACCACCAAGATGTGACCCGCTAACTTGGCCAGTGATACCTCAAGTGGCATCGATTCGGATGCTTGCGTCTGGCAGGCGCTGTGATGGGGACTGACCAGGTCTGCCCGGATGCGAAACCAGAAACGCGATCCCTGACCCCATTCACTCTGAACGCCCACTTCACCACCCATCAGGGTTGCCATGGATCGCACGATCGACAAACCCAAACCGCTGCCGCCATACCTTCTTGTCGTAGAACTGTCGGCTTGCGAAAATGGCTTAAACAACAGGGCTTGTTTGGCCACAGGTACACCAATGCCGGTGTCCGTCACGGCATATTCGATCACCACCGTGTCCCCTTCGCGCATGACCTGATGGGATTCAACGCGAATGCTGCCTTGTTGGGTGAACTTGATTGCATTGCTGACCAGGTTTGCAAGCATCTGACGCAAACGATGTGGATCGCCCATAAAGCGTTGACCGTCCTTGGCACCGCAATTGAATTCAATGGCCAGCCCCTTGCGTCTGGCAGATTCAGTAAACAAAACCTGCACTTCCTGCATGACCTGTTGGCAATCAAACACCGTCATTTCCAGTTTGAAATTGCCGGACTCCACTTTGGAGATGTCCAGGATGTCGTTGAGCAGATTCATCAGGGACTGGCCAGAGTTCAAAACAGTTCGGGCGCAGCTTTGCCGATCAGCCTCCTTGAGGTCGGGCAACAGCAGCATGTTGGCCATACCCAAAATCCCGTTCATGGGCGTTCTGATTTCATGGCTCATGGTTGCCAAAAAACGGCTTTTGGCCCTATTGGCAGCCTCTGCAGCTTCTTTGGCAGCCCGCAGTGCCAAGTCGGCTTGCTTGCGATCGGTGATGTTCTGATGTGCGACCACGACACCCGTTGCAGGTGGAATCATTGGAAAAACACTCATGCGAAACCAGCGTTTTTGGGTAGGTGAATCGCAAGGGTAGTCCAGCGAAAAGGTGTCCAACTGCTTGTTCAAAACAGCTTCAATACCCGCCCAGGCCGCACCTGCTTCATCGCCGCTGGGCTGGCCCACGGCTGCAGCACAGATGTCCCGATAACTGACACCCAGAGAGGTTTGTGCCAAATCCGGCGCATCGTTGGCCTCGGCAAAGCGCTTCCAGGCGTTGTTGACGGTCACGATCACACCCTTATCGTCCAAAACAGAAATGTGCTCAGGCAATGAATTTTGGATGGTTTGGGCAAAGGCCTCCCGCTCGCGCAATGCCTCGATTTCAACGAGCGAGACCAATTCTGCTGCGGATGCAAGTTCTTCTGGCAACCAAGGCATCGATTGCCCCTTCACTTCTTGTAGAAAGCGATCGAAGGACTTGCGTGGTGACATTCGGCCACTGTCGTCTGCAAAGTGCGGATGCAGTGGGTCGCCACCCCAACTCAAGGCATGGTGACGCTCCCTGCGAAACCAAATCATGGTCACCACCGGTTTGCGCAAAACGGAAACAAACAAGACACCGCCCACACCGTCTGCGACAGGTTCTAATCCAAGGTCACTGCACAAAGCGCTGGTGGCAAACAGTATCCGGTGAGCGGCCTTGGTAAGCTTTGAAAACCCATCTTCGTCATGGTGTTGGCCTATGGGCGAGAGGTAACGCGCTGTAGAACTGTCGTCAGTTGCAGCAAACTGAAGGGTTTAACCACGTGATCATTCATGCCGGCATCCAGACACGCAAGACGGTCTGAATCCATGGCGTTGGCGGTCATGGCGACGATGGGCAATGCGCAGGCATCATGTTGTTGGCGAAGGGTGCGTGTGGCTGTCAGGCCGTCCATCACAGGCATTTGCATGTCCATCAGCACCACGTCAAAAGGCGATTGGGCTGCGTCGATCAGAGCAATCGCTTCTTGGCCGTCGTTTGCCAGTTGAACGACCGCGCCTTCACCCCGCAGCAGTTCACTGGCAATTTGCTGGTTGACCAAATTGTCTTCAACGACCAGGATGCGCATTCCAGCCAATGCAATGGCCTTGGTGTCCGCTGCCGGTGATGGGCGGGTGGGTGTCAGCGCGTCTGTGGCTACGACGGGCAGTATCAGAGAGAAATAAAAAAGACTGCCCCGCCCCAGTGCGCTTTGCAATTCCAGTTGGCCTTCCATCATGGCAATCAAATGCTGGCTGATCGCCAACCCAAGGCCCGTGCCACCAAAGCGACGTGTTGTTGAGGCTTCAGCCTGGGTAAAAGCAGAAAATATCCGATCTTGATTCTCTGGTGCAATGCCAATACCGTTGTCCTGTACGCTGAACTTGATGGTGACGCAATTGGCATCGGTGCTGATGTGTTGAATGGCCAAATCAACCTGGCCCTGGGGTGTGAACTTGACGGCGTTGCCGCACAGGTTGATCAGCACTTGTTTCAGTCTTAGTCCGTCACAGAGAACTTGGTCAGGCAAATTTTGGTCCAGATTGAGTGTCAGTTTGACGGGCTTCATGCCAATGTAGGCGCTGACGATGACCTGAATATCTTCGACCATTTGGGACAAGCTCACCGCTTGCGGATCGAGGATCATCTTGCCGGCCTCAGCCTTTGAAATATCCAGAATGTCGTTGAGCAAACCCAGCAACGACTGCGCAGCGTTGTCACTTTTGGCCACGTAGTCGGCCTGTTTTGGCGTGAGGGTGGTTTTGCCAAGCAAGGCCAGCATGCCCACAATCGCATTCATGGGTGTGCGAATTTCGTGGCTCATGTTGGCCAAAAACTGACTTTTTGATCGCGAGGCCTCCACTGCCCGGAGTGCCATGGACCGCAATTGGTCAGCCATGCGCTTCATCGTCAGGTGGGTGCGCACCCTGGCCGTGAGTACAGCCGGATTGACCGGTTTGGAGATGAAATCAACCACGCCGGCCTGAAGCCCCCGCGTTTCATCATCGGCGCTGTTTTGTGCCGTGATAAAAATGATGGGAATACTGCGGGTGGCGGGGTCAGCCAGCAAACGATGGCATGTTTCATAACCATCCATGTCGGGCATCATCACATCCAGCAAGATCAAATCAGGCGGAGATTCAATCGCCAACGCCAGACCGGTCGCACCCGATGTCGCAAATTGCAGGTCAAACTCATCGCCCAGCGCCTTGCCGAGAATCAGCAGATTGGCAGGTGTGTCGTCAATGGCAAGAATGAGGGGCAATCGGTCAGTCATGGCGTTGGCCTTTCAGAGCTTGGATGCTGTCCATGCCACGCAGTCGCATGAGTGCTTGTTCAAACTGAAGTTCTTCGATCAACCACTGGATTTCCGCGATGTCGTTTTCAAGCGCTGTGCCGGTCACTGCCGCTTGCAATTCGTTAAATGTGTCCATGGCACTGAACTTGTTTTTGGCAAGCAAAGGTTCAAGTTCGCGCAAAATAGCCCTCACGCGAGGGACATCCACCGGTAAGACTGCCGGTGCAGATGACAACTGGCTGACGGGTGTTTCTGACCTGGCAGGCAGCCATTTCCTCAGCACCGCTGCGAGCGCATCCATCGGGACAATCGGCTTGGCAATAAAGTCGTCCATGCCTGAGGCCATGCACCGGCTTCGATCTTCCTCAAAGGCGTTGGCTGTCAGGGCAATGATGGGGTGGCGAATCTGACCAGTTGTCTGTTCCCATTGTCGTATGCGCACCGTGGCTTCACAGCCATCCATGACCGGCATCTGAATGTCCATCAAGATGATGTCTGCGCCACCGCCCTGCGTCATGGCCCATACACCCATCAGGCCATTTTCGGCAAACGTGACCTTGAGACCTAAATACTGTAACGACTGCTGGATCACATCGCGGTTGTTCTTGTCATCTTCAACCACCAGGATATGACCGGTCAGTTTTGCAAGTGGAACATCCCACTTCGACGCGACTGATGTTGGCTTCTGGCCAGCGCTCTGATGGGCATTGACCAGACCCACCCGGACACGAAACCAGAAACGTGAACCCTCACCCACTTCGCTCTGCACCCCCGCTTCACCACCCATCAAGGTGGCCATGGATCGCACGATCGACAAACCCAGGCCGCTGCCGCCATACCTTCTGGTCGTCGAACTATCGGCTTGAGAAAAGGGCTGGAACAACAGGGATTGTTTGTCCACAGGTACACCGATGCCGGTGTCTGTCACAGAATATTCGACAAGCGCCGTGTCCTCATCGCGCATGACCTGATGGGATTCAACGCGGATGCTGCCCTGTGGGGTGAACTTGATCGCATTGCTGACCAGGTTGGAAATCATCTGATGCAAACGGTGCGGGTCGCCCATGAAGTGTTGACCGTCCCTGGCATCGCAGTTGAACTCGATGGCAAGCCCCTTGCGCCTGGCCGATTCTGTAAACAGAACCTGCACGTCTTGCATCACCTGGCTGCAATCAAACGCCGTCATTTCCAGTTTCAAATTGCCGGCCTCCACTTTGGAGATGTCCAGGATGTCGTTAAGCAGGGTCATCAGGGTTTGGCCAGAGTTCAGAACGGTTCTGGCGCAGCTTTGCCGATCAGCGTCTTTAAGGTCAGGCAACACCAGCATGTTGGCCATGCCCAGAATCCCATTCATCGGTGTGCGAATTTCATGGCTCATGGTGGCCAAAAAACGGCTTTTGGCCCTATTGGCAGCCTCTGCGGCTTCTTTGGCTGCATTGAGGGCCATGTCGGCTTGCTTGCGCTCGGTGATGTCCATGTTGATACCGCAAAGCCGTACTGGCCGACCATGGGCATCGTAATGGGTCTGCCCTCTGCTGAGCAGCCAGCGGGTTTCGCCGGTATTTAGACGAAATTCGATCTCAAACATGGGATGCTTTTCGATATAGTCTTTCCATTGCGCATCAATCATGTGCAAATCATCAGGATGCACCAGCGCACGCCAGTCATCGCTGCTTTTGAGGGAGCCTGGCTCCAAGCCAAATAAATATTCACACTCAGGCGACACGTAAAAGCTGCCGGTCGAAAGGTTCCATTCCCAAATACCGATGTGAGCACCTTCCTGCGCCAGCATCAAGCGCTGCTGCGTCTCTGCCAGGGTGATGGCCGCCAATTTGGACTCGGTGATTTCCACAAAACACCAAAGGGATTTGCTGGTCGCGGCATCCAGCATGGAACCGCAGACATCCGCCCAAATGAGCTTGCCGTCCTTGCGGACATATTCTGTTTCTGCGCGAAAAATTTCACCCTTCACAAGCTGCGCGTAGGCCGCAGCGCCAAAAGCCTGATAGGCCAGGTCGCTGGGATAGGCCAGACGGGTATCGACACCGATCAGTTCACCGTGTTCATAACCCAGCATTTTTTCAAAGGCCGGGTTGGCCCAGATAATTTGGCGATTTTGCGACTCCATGATGCCAAACAGATCGTTTTCAATCAAGGCCTTTTGTTCGGCCAGCAAGCCCTCCAATCGGCGCTGGGTCAAAATACGTTCGGTGATGTCATGCACGGTTCCGGCCATGCGCACCGGCTTGCCGGCTTTGTCGCGTTCAACTTCGCCTTGGGTGTGGACATGCCGGATACTGCCATCGGGTTGCACGATCCGGTATTCAACGCTGTAAAGTGACCCGTCCTCCATCACTTGTTCCAACACCTTTTTGACCTTGAAATGATCGTCGGGATGCAGAACCTGGAAGAAAAAATCATAGCTGGCACGGATGGAGTTTGGCGCATAACCAAAAATTCGGTACTGCTGATCGGACCATTGGCTCTCGTCGGTGACCACATCCCATTCCCAACTGCCCAAAGAGGCAATGTGCTGAGCTGCTTTGAGGTGTGCTTCACTGCGAGCCAGCGCCATTTCGGCCAGTTTGCGTTGGGTGATGTTTTGATGGGCGACCAAGACGCCCGTTGCAGGCGGAATCATTGGAAACACACTCATGCGAAACCAGCGTTTTTGGGTCGGTGAATCGCAAGGGTAGTCCAGCGAAAAGGTGTCCAACTGCTTGTTCAAAACGGCTTCAATACCCGCCCAGGCCGCACCCGCTTCATCGCCGCTGGGCTGCCCAATGGCGGCTGCACAGATGTCACGATAACTGACACCCAAGGAGGTTTTTGCCAAATCCGGCGCATCGTTGGCCTCAGCAAATCGCTTCCAGGCGTTGTTGACCGTCACGATCACACCCTTGTCGTCCAAAACAGAAATGTGCTCAGGCAATGAATTTTGGATGGTTTGGGCAAAGGCCTCCCGTTCACGCAATGCCTCGATTTCAACGAGCGAGACCAATTCTGCCGCAGATGTCAGTTCCTCTGATAACCAGGGCATGGATTGCCCTTTCACTTCCTGAATAAAGCGTTCGAATGACTTGCGTGGTGACATTCGGCCACTGTCGTCTGCAAAATGAGGATACTGTGGATCGCCGCCCCAAATCAAGGCATGGCGACGTTCCCTGCGAAACCAAATCATGGTCACAACCGGTTTTCGCAATACCGAAACGAACAGCGCTCCTGCCACTCCGTCTTCAACGGGTTCCACCCCTAGATCACTGCACAGTGCGCTGGTGGCAAACAGGGTTGATTGGGGTTCGACTTCAAGGCGACGCTGGTAGAGCGCCATGATGCGGGATATGGCAGGCGTAAAGCCAGTGACTTGAATGGCATCATCGACCAGCAAGGCAAAACCATCGGCACCCACGACCCCCAGCAGATCAGCATCGTTTTCTGGGCGAATCAGCGTATTGAACTCATTGGCTCGGACCGCATCGATCAGCTTGCTTCGACGTGCAGCAAGACTGTGTTCACGGTTGCGTTGTTCACGAATGACGCGAACTTCGATCAGCGCCGCAATATCCCCACAAAGCCAGGCTAAGACATCGCGTTCAGCCTGGCTGAAGTACTTGGGTTCGTTCTTTTGCTGGCACGATACCAGTCCCCACAATTGGTCTTCAACCACCAACGCACCAACCATGGTGGCACGGGCACCCATGTTCTTCAGGTATTCGATGTGAATGGAGGAGACGCTGCGCAGGCTGGACCGCCCTAGGTCAATCGACCGCACATCACCTTTTGTCAACAGGGCTGAAGGGATGTAGCAGACATCAGGAATCAATCGGACTCGGCACAACCTGAACAATTCGCGGGCTTGCCTGGGTATGTCGCTGGCCGGAAAATTCAGTCCCAGGTAAGGTTCAACACCCGGGGCAAGGGCCTCGGCGATGACTTCGCCATTCCATTGCGAATCAAATCGATAGATCATGACCTGATCAAACCCTGTCAGATCGCGGATCAGGGCTGTGGCTGCCTGCGCCACACTGGGGACATCACCCAAACAACTCAAAGCCTCCACACCTTGACGGTAGCTGTAGGTCAATGCTGTCATTTGTGCATTATGGGCATCATTCGATGGGCACGGTTCAATGTCGATCAATCGCTGCCCAGCACTGTTAAGACTGGGCCGCGCAGAAAACGCTTGACCGTTCACCACCAAGGGCACTCGGGGCTGTGTGCCGTCAAGCTGATCGGCCAGCAAGGCGACTTCAGCGTCCGGGCCCAACACCGTGCCGATGGACAGTCCAAGCAGGCTGTGCTGGGACAGCCCCATCAAGGTTTGGCAGGATGCACTGACAGCCTCAATCCGTCCTGAGTGCGAATCAAGCACCAGCAGTGCGCCGTGGGGCTGTACGGCACCGCAATAGCGAATGGGCTCCGTTTCGCAGTTTGTGATGTCAATGGGGGCGATGGGGGCGATGGGAAGGGCGTGGAGGGCGTGGAGAGTGTGGAGGGTGGCCATGACATCTGTGCATCCGGGTTTGCACCGTTAGTTCTTTAAAACCATTAAAACCATGACAACCATCAAACCACCTGCCCCAGCTTGAAGATAGGCAGGTACATGGCCACCACAATGCCACCGATCACGGTGCCCAAAATCACGATGATGATCGGCTCCATCAGGCTGGAAATGCCGGCCACCATGTCATCGACCTCGGACTCATAAAAGTCGGCTGCCTTGCCCAGCATATGGTCGATGGAGCCTGATTCTTCGCCGATGGAGCACATTTGCAGCACCATGGACGGAAACAAGTTGGAGTTGGTCATGGCCACCGTCAGGGCCGTTCCGGTAGAGACCTCTTGCTGAATTTTGAGGGTGGCCGATTCATAGACAGAATTGCCGGCGGCACCGCCCACAGAGTCGAGGGCCTCAACCAGGGGCACACCGGCAGCAAACATGGTGGACAGCGTGCGCGTCCAGCGAGCCGTGCATGATTTATCGACCAACACCCCAAAGATGGGCAGCTTAAGCATGATCCTATCCATCACTTGCTGAACTTTGGCGTTGCGCTGCCAGGCCTGCATAAAGAAATAGACCCCCCCGCCAATGCCGCCAAAGATCAGCCACCAGTATTTGACAAAGTATTCGCTGACGGCGATCACAAACAGGGTGGGCGCAGGCAAGTCGGCACCAAAGCTGCTGAACACGTCTTTGAATGATGGCACCACAAAAATCATGATCACGGCCGTGACCACAAAGGCCACGATCAACACCGAGATGGGGTACATCAGGGCTGATTTGATTTTGGATTTCATGGCCTCGGTCTTTTCCATATAGACCGCCAGACGATCCAGCAACTGGTCCAAAATACCGGCGGCCTCACCGGCTTCAACCAGATTGCAGTACAGGTTGTCAAAGTAAAGTGGGTATTTGCGAAAGGCTGTGCTCAGCGACGTGCCGGTTTCAACGTCGGTGCGAATGTCGGCTAACAAGCGGGTCACGCTGGGATTAGGGTTGCCCCGACCCACAATGTCAAAAGCTTGCAGCAGTGGCACACCGGCTTTCATCATGGTGGCCAACTGGCGCGTAAAAATGGCCATGTCCTTGGGGCGGATGGACTTGCCTGAGCGCATATTGCGCTTTTTGATTTTGCTGGGCATGATGCCCTGGCGGCGCAGCGCAGCCTGAACCTGGTTTTCACCGTTGGCGCGGGTTTCGCCGCGAACCTGTTTGCCGTTGCGGTCTTTACCTTCCCATTCGTAAACAAATTCCTTGGTTTTGATAGCTTTTGCGGTGTCTGTGGCCATGGTGCTGCAGGTAGTAAGTAATGGTTTGGGTTAGTTGAAAAATGACTTATGCATTGCTAACGGCCAAGACCTCTTCAAGAGAAGTCAGCCCCTGTTTGACCTTTTGCAGACCGGACTCGCGCAGATCGCGAATACCCTCGCGCCGGGCCTGGTCGGAAACGTCGGATGCACTGCCGTCACGCAAAATAATGCGCTGTATTTCATCGCTGATGGGCATCACCTGGTACAGACCAACGCGACCTTTGTAGCCGTTGTTGCAGGCATTGCAGCCCACCGGACGGTAGGCTTTCCAGAGACCGTCCAGATCGTCAGGCTTGAAACCCGCGTCCAGCAGGGCCTGCTGCGGGATGTTGTGGACCACCTTGCAGTGGGGGCACAGCCTGCGGGCCAGCCGCTGTGCCGTGATCAAGATCACGCTTGATGCAATGTTGAAAGGGGCGATGCCCATGTTGCGCATGCGAACCAGCGTGGCCGGTGCGTCGTTGGTGTGCAAGGTGGACAGCACCAGATGGCCGGTCTGCGCGGCTTTGATGGCAATGTCTGCGGTGTCAAGGTCGCGAATTTCGCCCACCATGATGATGTCGGGGTCTTGGCGCAAAAAAGATTTGAGGGCCGCCTCAAACGTCAGCCCTGCACGCTCGTTGATATTGACCTGATTGACACCAGGCAGGTTGATTTCGCAGGGGTCTTCAGCGGTGGAGATGTTGACTCCGGGTTTGTTGAGTAGGTTAAGACAGGTGTAAAGCGACACAGTTTTGCCCGAACCGGTGGGGCCGGTCACCAAAATCATGCCATAAGGGCGGGACACGGCATGTAACAAGCGATCTTTTTCAACGGCCTCATAGCCCAGCATGTCAAAGCCCAGCCTGACACTGCTGGGGTCAAGAATACGGATGACAATTTTTTCACCAAACAAGGTGGGCAAGGTGCTCACCCGAAAATCGATCACGCGGTCGTTGGCAATTTTGAGCTTCATCTTGCCGTCTTGCGGCAGACGTTTTTCGGAGATGTCCATCTTGGAGATGACTTTGATGCGCGAAGCCAGTTTTTCTTTGATGGCAACTGGCGGCGAGGTGATCTCGCGCAGCTCGCCATCGATCCTGAAACGAACCCGATAGGTAAATTCATAGGGTTCAAAATGCAGATCGGAGGCATGCATGGTGCAGGCATCGATCAGCATTTTTTGCAAAAACTTGACCACGGGTGCGTCATCCACCTCGGATGCCGCAGTGACGGCATTGGCCGGCGGGGGGTCAACCACCATGTCGTCAAACTCAAAATCATCGCCAACGATGTTGCTGATGGTTTCTGCGGCGGTAGCCGTATTGACGATAACCAGTTTAAGCAGTTTGTCGTATTCTGCGATCACCCAATCGACACCGAGCTTTGAGGAAAATTTGATCTGATCAGCGGACTTTGTGTCCGAGGGGTCTGCGGTGGCGACGATCAACCGGTTTTGACGCTTGCCCAGCACCAGCAGGCGGTAGTCCTGGCAGATTTTATTGTCCAGCAGGCCCTTGGGCAGGCGTTGCGGGTCGATGGCGTTGAGATCGATCAAGGGGGCCGCAAAGGAGGTGGACATGATGTGCGCCAGATCTGCGGCAGAGACCGCGCCCGAGTCGATCAGCTCGCCAATGAAACTGGAACGACGGGCAGCGGCCTTGCGAAAAAGGTCTTCGGCGGTGCTCTGGGCCAACTTGCCAGAGGCAACCAGAGCACGACCCAGTCCGGGCAGGGTGCTGGGTGTTGTAGGAAAGGATGAGTTTTCAAAAGTAACCATGGATAGAGAATGTACTCTGAAAATTCTATGTGAGGCCTCTGCCAGACGTTGTCACATCAACGTTGATCACCACCTGCACCACCTGCACCACATCGACATCACTGCTGCAACGTCCACGCCAGCAGGGCATCCAGTGCAGGGCGGGCTTGTGCGGCGCGGGGGTGGTTGACGATGGCGGCTACAGCATAGCGCTTGCCACTGGCTGCATGCACATAGCCCGCCACGGCCATGACATCTTGCAGACTGCCGGTTTTCAGGTGGGCACTGCCTGCTACTGTAGGGCTGCGCTTCAAGGTGCCGTCCACGCCCACCATGGGCAGAGAGGCCATCAGCTCGGGCATCAGGGGCTGCGCATACGCCGCTTGCAGCAGTCGGCCCAGGGCACGTGGACTGATGCGACCGGTACGCGACAAACCTGAGCCATTGTCAAAAACAGGGGTATCGTCCAACGCCGGGTCAGATACCAAGCCAGACGCATGATGAGGACTGATGCGGGTTTGCCACCATTGGCGCAGCACGGCCCGAGCGGCATCGGGGCTGCCGGTGTGGCTGGCGCTGGCTTCTAGGCCCAGGGTCAAAAAAACCTGTTGCGCCATCACGTTGTTGCTAAATTTGTTGATATCGCGGATCACACTGGACAAAGGTGGCGAACTGACCACAAACGACGGACTGGTGGGCGGGGCTGTGCCGTCGCGCACTTGGCCGGTTAGACCGCCGCCCATGGTGTGCCACAGGCCAGCGATGGCGCGGGCGTTGTAACTGGCGGGGTCAACGTAGGCCACAGGCCAGATTTGCTCTCCACAAACCGCCGGGTAGCTGCCGTTGAGGCGAATGTGCAGGGGGTCCGAAAAGTTGGCTTTGAGTGCCGTGCGGTAGTCGCCACAAGCGGATGCTGCCATATTCAGCGGCACCTGGGGTGTCACCTTCACACCCCACAGCGGGGGGTCAGACAGGACGCGGGCCACGTTGGCCTGAAGGTCTGGTACAAAAGTGAGCAAAACGGACTTGAAGTTGATCAACAAGGCATCAGAGGCGACGTTGTAGGGCCGCAGGGGCGCATCGTCAAAGTCTGCGGGGTCTGTCTGCGGCACAGCAAAAGCGCGTCTGTCCAGCACAATGTCGCCGTCAATGTTGCGAATTCCAAGCCCCTGTACGCGGCGCAAAAGCAACCACAACCTTTCAAGAACCAGCGAAGGGTCGCCCCGGCCCATGAGTACCAGGTTGCCTTTGAGGGTGTCGCCGATGACCGTGCCGTCTGCCCAGACGGGCGTTTTCCACACAAACGCCGGCCCCAACAAGTCCAGCGCGGCATAGGTGGTCACCAGTTTCATCACCGACGCAGGGTTCATCAGGGTGTCTGCGCGGTGGCTTAAACGTGCAGGATGGATGCCATCGGCATCCTGCACCAGCACGGCAACGGCGTTCTCAGGCAGACCGGCCTGCTTGAGCGCCGCAGCAACGGCTGGCGGCAGTGCCTGGGCCGATGTGCCGGTCAGTCCTGCGGTGGCCAGCAAACAGACCAACGTCATGATAAAAATAAGTTTTATCATGAATAATATACAAAAACCATAGCGGTCAATGCTTGATAGACGTGCGTCCACGCTGTATTTTGCTTGTCATTTTATGTATATTACTTAATTACAACACCTGGCACTGGTTCAGTTGAATGGGATGTGACTATGCCGTCATGGGAATCATGAAAAGTTCGTCCCAAGAGAGCTTCTTATCAAGAATTCCTAGTGCAACAGCCGGAACTTTTTTGTAGTGAAGTGAGTCCGGATGAAGTTATGTATCACTCAAAGAACGTCCAATGTTTTTTGAAGTCCATTCTCGTTTTTCGCGTATGTATTTGTACGTCGGCGAAAGGCTGAATTACGACGACGAAGAGCGCAGTTAAAAGCTTCGCAGTGATTTGCATGAATATCATTGTCGTTAATATCCTGAACGGTTTTCGGATGTTCCGATTGCGGTGCTTGATATTTTGGACATTTCGGACCTTTTTTATGGGCTTGAGATCCTTTGTTTTTTATTCTGACCTTTAACCTTTTTTTAGTGTTTTACGTGGCCTACCTTTTTTACCTGTAGAAATAAGTTCATGGCATATCTCGAATAATATGTTGCCATAACGCCGCTCTCCGTCAGTGATTAATGATATATCTGTTGTTCGAGTAATGAGTTTATTTAGTGTTCTGAGAGCTTTTCTGAACAGTTTTCTGTCTTTCTTGCCACACTGAAGCTCCCAAAGGAAGCGGCTAGCCCTGTCCATGAACACCACAGTCCATCCTATGGAGACATCAGGAGGCACGGTTTTACCAACCCGTGTATAGACTTCATCGCCTACGATTGTGAGCTTTAAATAACTCTGAACCAATGCATACAGGGTAAGCGTTTGCTTGATTCCTAGAAAGCGCATCTCCCAGTCTATTATGGTATTTTTTGCAATTTCAAAAGTTCTGCACGCTGCATTTAATCCAAGTTCCTCAGTTCTGGACTTGATCACTTGAATGATAAGACTTATAGGTTTTTTGATTCCAGCCAGAAATGTGTTAATAGTGGATAAATAGAATATTCAACATTCATCACACTTATGAATCACTCTTTGTCCATGATTTTTGGTGTCATAGTGTGTATGTATTTTTATGTTTTTGCTATTACACGAAGGACATGCTGAAAGCGCTGTTGCTATTGCCATGATTTAACTTTCAATAAATAAACCAATTGTAAAAAATGATAATAGTTTAATATGCATATACAGAAGTAAATTGATTGAAATTCTTTAACATTCGAAAATATCCACAACGAAGAGAATGCTTGCTGCCCCAAGCTGTCGTACACATTTGTTGGTGGCAAGCTGTGAATCAAAACGCTTGTTTCGCTTCATGTACCGTCTTCTGGGGTGGATTTCCTCAAATCCCATTCAACTGAACCAGTGCCCCTTGTTTGCTCCTGCCTAAAAATAAGGCAGCGCTTGTAAAACACCTGGGTCAATTTTCGGTCGGCACACCCCCTAAAAGTAGATCAGTTTTCAATCGGTGTCAACAGTCCTCTAAGCCGACAAGGATTTGAACTCGCCGCTCTGGCGGGCCACACCGCCATAAGGGTTGCGGCCACGGGCTGTAGCGGCAGGGGAATAACTGGATGAATAGGTTGGGGACTGGGCAGATGACGGCACCAGCGCCGCCAAAGCACGGCCTGTGATCACGCCCTGGCGGATCAAAATCTCGCGCCGAGAGGCCATGGTGCTCACTATTTTTTGAATGCGGGCTTTAAGGACGGGGTTGTCAACGCTGCCTGCGCGGATCGGCCCGACAGCCTTGGAAAGCCCTACCGCAGCCAGTTGCAAGGCATCAGCCGCCGCTAAAAGGCGATCAGGCTGGTTGTCCGCAATGGCCCGTGAGACCAAACCCAAGTGGCTCTCAACCTGGAGCAAAAGGCTTGCTATGGGGCTCACCGGGGTCGTTGGTTTTATGGGTAGAACAGGACTCATGGTTTTGCCCCCAAACCATGAACAAAGACATCCGTCGCAAGGACGGCCAGATCAGCGACGGCTAAACGCGGGTGCGTTTGAGAAGCTCTTGTGCGTTGGACAGCAGGCGGTCGGCGATCACCTCGGGGTTGACCTTGTAGGTCTTTTGGGCAATGGCTGTGCGCATGGCATTGACCTTGGCCGTGTCGATATCCGACGATGCGCCACTGCCGGCCTCCAGCGAACGGGCCAGCGTTGAAACCGTGACGGCCACACCCGCAGACCCTGTGCTCTTGGCAGAGTCTGACTTGGCCACTGTGGCTGCGGTCGTCGTGTTTTTGGCGACGGTCGCCGCAGTGCTGTTGCTGATGGCAACCGGATTGTCGGTGGGGGATGTGATTTTCATGGTGCTCTCCAAAACTACGGTGTGTGTAGCCTCGTAAGGTCACTTTCGACCGAAACCGCATGGACTTGAGCTTTATTTTCAAACAACGTTCGGGCTTCATAGATCGACCCTCACGCTGCGTTCGTCAACCACCGTACCGCTGAGGGTCCTGCCGCTGTCCATCCTGACCCTGGCTGATTCGCCCATCACGCCGGCCGAGACAGCCTGTCCGTCGGTGGCGATCTCAAACCCCGGGCCGCGCCCAAGCACACGAACCAAGGCACCCGCCTGAAACACCTGGGTCGATTTGACCATGTCTTGGCGCAGTGCCTGACCGGTCGAAAGCATTTTGGATGCGGTGTGCCCCACCCAGTCGGACTGATGGGCGACGATGGGACTGGTCCATTCTGCCCAGTCCACATCGGCAGCCATGGCATCAGAGGCCGACAGCACAGCCCCGGATGCGACCTGCCCCTTGATCACCCAGGCGGGTCCAAAAGCACTGACGGTGACAGGCAAAAAGACATTCCACTTGCCTGCACCTTGGACGCACCGCAGGCCCAGACGGGTCTTTCCCCACAACCGGTAGCCCAAGGGCAGATAGGGTTCAACCTGGGTACACGATGCCAGCCGCAAAAAGCGATCCAGCGTGCCCAGTGTGACCTGCATCCGCAGCGGCAAACCAGTAATGCCGGTGTTTTTGGAGACGTTGTCATCCAGCCAGCGCTGCGCCTGTGTATAAATTTGCATGCTGGTCGCTGCGTCTGTGGCCGGCAGCGACTGCGCCCATGTAGCCGATGATCCTGCCAAAGTCAGCAGGCCCAGGGCAGTGCCTGCACGGTACAAAAATGAAAATGCATTCATGATCAGTCCTTGGATAGAGAATTTGTACAGCGTCTGTACAGAGCCTTTTGCAGCGATGACTGTAGGCAATACCTTGATCGACAAAGCCCAAAAACAAGCCGTGTTTTACCCCTTCTTTGGGGTTTAGAAAAATCAGCAGGTTTTCATAATTACCCAACAACAAAAAAACAAAAACAACAAAAAACCCCCTGGTTCCACCACCGGTATCACACGGTACAGGTGCACGATGTTTATGAAAACTGAAAGGTGCTTGCATGTTTGCCAATTTGGTCAGAGGTTTGGGTATTCATACCAACGCCCTGGTGTTGCGCGCCGAGCGCCAGCGCATCATCGCCAGCAACATTGCCAATGCCGATACGCCTGGCTTTGTGGGCCGCGATGTCAATTTCAAAGAGGCCCTGATGCATCTGACCCAGTCCAGTGGCAGCGAAATGATGGGCCAAAACGACATGGCCCTGCGCGTCCAGTTAAATACACAGACAGCGACCACAAACCCCAGACACTTTGCTGTGCCCGGTGCCAGTGACAGCCAACTGACCGATGCGTCGTCTCTGGTCTATACCTTGCAAAGCCAGCCCAGCGCCGACGGCAACAGTGTGGACATGGACCGTGAACGCGCCACGTTTGTCGATAACTCGGTGCGTTATGAAGCCACCTTG
This sequence comes from uncultured beta proteobacterium, assembly GCA_903822205.1. GTDB lineage: Bacteria > Pseudomonadota > Gammaproteobacteria > Burkholderiales > Burkholderiaceae_C > Rhodoferax. The sequence goes on from CAIJOK010000142.1 coordinate 22,331, forward strand.
CGCTTTATCAATGGCCAGTCCAAGACCATTTTGAGCGCCATTCAAGGACAGTAAGACGGTACCCACTGGAGATTTGTCATGTCGATGTTTTCAATATTCAATGTCTCAGGCAGTGCCATCAGCGCGCAGTCGCAGCGGCTCAATCTGGTGTCCAGCAATCTGGCCAACGCCGATGCTGTGGCTGGCCCCGATGGTCAGGGCTACAAAAGCCGCCAGGCTATTTTTCAGACCGTGCCGATGGGGTCAGAGGCCACTGCTGGGCTTAAGGTGATAGGTATTACCGAGAGCAGTGCGCCATTCAAGCGGGTACACGACCCCAATCACCCCTCTGCCGATGCCGACGGTTATGTCAATTATTCCAATGTCAATCCGGTTGAAGAGATGGTCAACATGATCTCTGCCTCACGCTCGTACCAAAACAATGTCGAGGTGATGAATACCGCCAAAACATTGCTGCTTAAAACCCTGCAAATGGGGCAGTAAGCAGTGATCCGTAAGTAATCAGTTATCCAGTCCTTAACCCATCAATTTATCTGTCAAGAGCTTATCTCCATGCTTACCGCAACATCATCCCTATCGTCTTCATCCTCTACCGCCAGCACAGCGGGCACAAGTACCAGTACCAGCGCCACGGCAGGCTCGGCCAGCACGAGTGCCGCGCAAGACCGATTTTTGAAACTGCTTGTCGCGCAACTGAATAACCAGGACCCCATGAACCCCATGGACAACGCGCAGATGACCAGCCAAATGGCGCAGATCAACACGGTCACAGGCATTCAGCAAGTCAATGACACCCTGAAGAGCATGTCCGAACAGTACACGGCCATGCAGGTGTTGCAAGGTTCTTCCATGGTGGGCCACGATGTGCTGATCGATGGCAACACCCTGAGCATCAACAACGGCAAAGCGGGCGGTGCGATCGACCTCACAGCCAGTGCCGAGAGCGTCAAGATAGACATCCTGTCACCAGGTGGCCAGGTGCTGGACACGATCAATCTGGGCGCACAAGACGCAGGCAGGCATTCGTTTGAATGGGATGCCTCAGGTTATCAGGGCGTAGGCAGCCCCAGCTTTAAGGTGACCGCCACCCAGGGCGGCCAGGCGATCGACAACACGTCCATGACCCGCGCCAATGTGGTGTCGGTGGGGTCGGATACCACAGGCATGAAAGTTCAACTGCAAGGACGTGCAGCCGTGCCCTACAGCAGTGTCAAGGCCATTCTGTAATTTCTTTATTGTTTGTTATTTATTGTTTGTTATTCATTGGGGCAATCATCATGGCATTTCAAACCGGACTCTCAGGACTCAACGCATCCAGCCGCAGCCTGGATGTGATCGGCAACAACATCGCCAACGCCAACACCACGGGCATGAAGGCATCGCGCACCGAGTTTGGCGACATGGTGGCGGGTTCACTGAACGTGGTGCAAACCACCAACCCCGGCATCGGGGTTTATGTTGCGGCGGTGTCGCAGCAATTTAGCCAAGGCGGCATATCCACCACCGGCAACAACCTCGATGCCGCCATCAACGGCAGCGGGTTTTTTCAACTGACCCTGCCTGACGGAACCACCGGCTACACCCGCGATGGCTCCTTCAAACTGGACAAGGATGGTTTTATCAAGACCAACAGTGGTGCCAATGTGATGGGCTATCCCACCGACAAGACGGGCAAACCGTCCAGTGCCACCGTCCAAAATCTGCAAATGCCCACCAACAAACCGATCGCAGCCAGCGCCACCACCGCGATTACGGCAGAGTTCAACCTGGATGCCCGCGCTCAACTTGCAGCAGGTGCGGTTGCTGTCGTTGGCCCGCCAGCCGTTGCAGCCATTCCAGCGACCCCTCGATCCACCTATGGGACCTCGCTGAATGTCTATGACGCAGCCGGTGTGGCATCGCCAGTCAATCTTTACTTTGAAAAAAGTGCGACGGCCAACACCTGGAATGTTTTTACCAGTCTGGACACCACAGCCCAACCCTCGACCACGCCCGTTGCGACGCTGACCTTTGACGCTGCCGGAAAGATCACCGGTCCGACGGCCACAGCACCTGCCACCGGCATTGGCATCACGCTCAAGGGCGGTAGCATTGCCTCGCTCAACCCCAATGCAAGCGCCAAGACCATTCCGCAGGACATTGCACTGGACATGAGCACGGTCACGCAGTTTGGAACCTCATTTGCGGTCACCAATTTGACGCAGGACGGTTACACCTCCGGCGAATTGACCAATTTAAGCATCGGTGAAAACGGCATCATCACCGCCCGCTATTCCAATGGGCAAACGCAGGCAACAGGTCAACTGACCCTGACAGACTTTCGCAATGTGCAAGGTTTAACCCCCGTGGGCAGCAACACCTGGGTAGCCACCTTTGCGTCTGGTCAGCCGGTGGTGGACAAACCCGGCAATGGCAAATTTGGCATCTTGCGTGCCGGTGCGCTGGAAGACTCCAACGTGGATCTGACCGCCGAGCTGGTCAATATGATGACCGCACAGCGGGCTTATCAGGCCAATGCCCAGACCATCAAAACGCAAGATCAGGTGATGTCCACCCTGGTCAATCTGCGCTAACCCACTGCAAGTCCCTGCAAATTTTTGTCAGTGACGGGAATACACCATGGATCGTCTTATCTATACCGCCATGACCGGTGCCAGTGCCGCTTCGGCCAGGCAATCGGTGCTGGCCAACAACCTGGCCAATGTGGCCACCAACGGGTTTCGGGCCGAGCTATCCACTTACCGTGCCGTTCCGGTCCGGGGCGATGGATCAACCACGCGGGTGATGGCGCTGGAGGCCACGCCCGGTTTCCTGGACAAACCCGGCACACCGCAGCACACGGGCCGCGCCATGGATGCCATGGCCACCAACAACTCGTGGTTTACGGTGCAAGGCAAAGACGGGACTGAGGCCTACACCCGCAATGGGTCTTTGGACGTGAACTCTGCTGGCACGCTCATCACCAACACCGGACTGCCCATCCTGAGCGATGGGGGTGCCCCCATTGCCGTGCCCGCCGGTGCCACCGTCACCCTGGGGGTGGACGGTGTCATCACGGCCAAGGTGGGCACACAGCCGGCCACCGGCATAGGCAGGCTCAAACTGGTCACCCCCACCGCTGAAGACCCCCTGAAGCGTGGGGATGACGGGTTGTTTCGATCCACATCCGGTGACCCCCTGCCCAATGACACCACCGCCCGGCTGCAATTGGGCGAGATCGAAGGCTCCAACGTCAATGCCATTGAAACGATGGTCAGCATGATTCAGGCGGCACGCCAGTTTGAGTCACAGACCAAACTGATGACCACCGCCGAGTCCGACGACAAGGCCGCATCACAGTTGTTGAATATACAAGGTTGATATCCCCGTCAAAAAGTATCGTTGTGGTTTGATATGACGGGTGTGCCACGTTGTTAATTTTGAATATTCGTTTACGCTCCCACGCAGGAGCATGGGAGCGATTGAATAATGTCCGTCATTCGTGCGTTAGATGCTATTTTTTTGTATTTATTGAGTAACTAATTTATTAAGGACACGATCATGATTAACTCTTTATGGATCGCCAAAACCGGCATGGAAGCCCAGCAAATGCAGTTGGACGTGGTGTCCAACAATCTGGCCAATGTGTCAACCAATGGCTTTAAGCGGGCCACCGCCGTGTTTGAAGACCTGATGTACCAAAACCTGCGCCAGGTGGGGGCCAACAGCACCGAGCAATCGACCTTGCCCACCGGCCTGCAAGTGGGGCTGGGGGTTCGCACCGTGGCCACCAGCCGATCTTTTGCCCAGGGCAGTCTGCAACAAACCAGCAACAAGCTGGATGTGGCCATTCAAGGCGATGGCTTCTTTCAGGTGACCATGCCGGACGGCACCACCAGCTACACCCGAGATGGTGCTTTTCAGGTCAATTCAGCCGGTGCCTTGGTCACGGCCACCGGTTTGCCGATAGCCAACGGGGTGACTGTTCCGCCCAATGCCACCAGCGTGACCATTGCCGGTAACGGCACCGTGTCAGCCACCGTTCCGGGCAACGTCACACCCCAGAACATCGGCACCATCGGCATGGCCAGGTTCATCAACCCTGCCGGTCTGACCCCGCTGGGCCAAAACCTGTTTGCCGAGAGCGCAGCCTCAGGCCAGGCCACCACCGGCACGGGTGGCACGGATGGCATGGGCACGATGATGCAGGGCTTTGTGGAAACCTCCAACGTCAATGTGGTGCAAGAGCTGGTCACCATGATCCAGACCCAGCGGGCCTATGAGATGAATTCCAAGGCCATTCAAACCTCGGATCAAATGCTGCAAAAACTCAGTCAAATTTAGCGTCTACAGGGGTTTCATCATGTGTTCCATTCCACCTTCGCTCCATTCGCCAGGCAATCGCCTGATGCACATCGGTCTGGTGATAAGTTCCGGCTTGTTGTGTGCGGCCTGCAACTCATTGCCCCAGACCGCGTCGGTTGATTTTCCGGACCCGCCAGCCATCAGGCCGATGGCGCAGATGCCACCTGCGGCACCGGCCAACGGCAGCTTGTTTCAAAAGGCATCGTACCGACCGGCTTTTGAAGACCCTCGTGCCCGTGCCGTGGGTGACAGCATCACCATCCTGATCGTTGAGAACATCACGGCCAGCCAGGTGTCGTCATCGACGGCCAACCGCACCACCAACGGAGTGACCAATGTGGGGGCACTGTCATCCATCTCGCCCGTTGATCTGGCCAATGTCAATGCCTCGGTAGCCACAGCGCACGACTTTTCAGGCAAGGGCGGAACCCAAAGCACCAACACCTTTGTCGGAACGATCACCGCCACCGTGATGGAGGTTCTTCCCAACGGTCACCTGGTGGTCACCGGTGACAAACAGATCGGGGTCAATCAGAACGTCGATGTCATGCGGTTCTCAGGCACCATTGACCCGCATTTGATTCAGCCAGGCAATCTGATCAACTCCACCCAGGTGGCCAATGCCCGCATCGAGTCCAAGGGCAGGGGTGCCCAGGCTGAAGCGCAAACAGTTGGCTGGTTAACACGGTTCTTTTTTAGCTTTTTACCTTTCTAAAGTTGAACAAAATCGTGCCGAGGGGTCACCATCATGCACGATTTATTCAACACACCAAGGGCCGCCAGCCCCGTCACCGCTGGCATCCAATCGGTCGTTCGATCGTTCGTTCGATCGGTCGTTCGATCGGTCGTTCGATCGGTCACCGTTCGCACGCATGGCCAGCACGGTTTTCGTCGCATTCGTGCCGGTCTGTTCATTGCTTTGGCTTTGCAGACGGGCCTGTTATGGAACACGTCAGCGTATGCCGCCCGCATCAAAGAAGTGGCCGCCGTCGAAGGGGTTCGCAGCAACCAATTGACGGGTTTTGGACTGGTGGTGGGGCTGGACGGAACCGGTGACCAAACCACCCAAATGCCCTACACCTCACAGGGCATTACCAATTACCTACAGCAATTGGGCATCACCCTGCCCACGGCATCGGTGGCCCAGTTGCAGATGAAAAACGTGGCCGTCGTGCTGGTCACCGCCCAATTGCCGGCCTTTGCCCGTCCGGGCCAGTTTGTTGATGTCACCGTGTCCTCCGTGGGCAACGCCAAATCGCTCAAGGGCGGCATCTTGATCTCCACCCCGCTCAAAGGCGGCGACGGCGAGATTTACGCCATTGCGCAGGGCAACCTGGTGATCGCAGGGGCCGGCGCAGCAGCCGGTGGTAGCAAGGTGCAGGTCAATCATTTGAGTGCCGGTCGCATTCCTGGAGGGGGGCAAGTGGAACGCAGTGTGCCCACCCCGCTGCAAGAGGGCAGTGGCATTACCTTGGGGCTGAATGCCACCGACTTTCAGACAGCCAGGCGCGTAGCGCAAGCCATCAATGCCAAATTTGGAGCCGGCGTGGCCCAAGCGCAAGACGGCCGCACCATCAAGGTCAGCGCCCCGACCGACCCCGATGCGCGGGTGACCTTTATGGCCGAGCTTGAAGAACTGCCGCTTGAATCCTCCACACCGGCTGCCCGTGTGGTGGTCAATGCCCGCACGGGGTCGATCGTGCTCAATCAGGCGGTCACGCTGGGCAATTGCGCCATTGCCCACGGAAATCTGTCGATCAGCATCAGCAGCACCCCCAGCGTCAGCCAGCCTAACGCCTTGTCTGGCGGACAAACCACCGTGACCCAAAAATCCGACATCCAGATCAAGCAAGAGCCTGGCATGTTGATTCAACTGCCGGCAGCAGCGCAGTTGGCCGACGTGGTACGTGCCCTCAATTCTCTGGGGGCCACGCCACAGGACTTGCTGGCCATTTTGCAGGCCATCAAAGCTGCTGGTGCCTTGAACGCCGAACTGGAGGTGATCTGATGAACTACGGACAAAACACGCAGGTATCGAATGCGCTGGCAGCAGACGCACGGTCGCTCAATAACCTGAAACTGCAAGCCGGCAAGGGCACTCCGGCTGCCATCAAGGAAAGCGCCAAACAATTTGAGTCCCTGTTCATGCAAGAGCTGGTCAAGGGCATGCGCCAGACCACGATGAAGTCCGGCATGTTGGACAGCCCCGGCAGCAACCTGGCATCAGACATGCTGGACCAGCAATACGCTGTTCGGATGTCGGGCCAGCCCGGGGGACTGTCCAGCCTGATCGAGGCCCAGCTCACCCGTATGCAGGGCGGCACTTCGGATACATCCGGCACATCAAGTACATCCAGCGCATTGGACAACGATGCGCTGGATACCAGCGGCATGATGGCAACACCGGCCACGTCGTTGAAAAAGGCCTCGTCCATCGCTGCGTACAGCGCCAACGCCCCAAAGCCCACCCTCAATCAAACCAAGTTTGTCGATCGCCACACCGAGGCCGCCATTCAGATCGAAAAGGAAACCGGCATTCCGGCCAGTTACATGGTGGGACAGGCCGGCCATGAGACCGGATGGGGGCAGTTTGAAATCAAAATGCGCGGCGGCAAGCCCTCGTACAACCTGTTTGGCATCAAGGCCGATGCCAGTTGGAAGGGCAAAGTGGCCGAGGTGACCACCACCGAATACGTCGATGGCACCCCCCAAAAACGCGTGGCCAAGTTCAGGGCTTATGACAGCTATGACGAGTCCTTCAGGGACTACGCCAAGATGATCACCCAGTCACCCCGTTACGCCAAGGTCAGCTCCCAGACCGGGTCGGCGTTTGCCTTTGCCAGCAGCCTGCAAAAAGCCGGCTACGCCACGGACCCTCAGTACGCCACCAAGCTCAGCCGTGCCATTGAAGCCACCCAACGCTTGCAACAACGCACCCTGGTGATGGCCAACAATGTGTAAAACGCAGGCATCAACACAATCACGTTTTGATTGAGGAACCACCGTGAGCATCCTGAACGTCGGTGCACGTGCCCTGCAAGCCAACCAGACGGTGTTGCAGGTCACTGGCAACAACATCGCCAATGTCAACACGCAGGGTTACTCACGCCAGTCTGCCGTGTTGCAAACCGTCAATGGGCAATACACGGGCAGCGGTTACATCGGCAAAGGTGTCGATGTCACCACCATCGAGCGCAATTACAGCGAGTTTTTGACGCGTCAGTCCACTTTGGCAGGATCGATCAGCGCCGGCGACACCAAGCGTGCCGACCAGCTCAAACAGCTTGAAAGCATTTTGCCTGGCGGAACCAGCGGCCTGGGGGCATCCGTCAGCGACATGCTCAATGCGTTTGCAGATGTGGCCAATGCCCCGACGGACCTGACGGCCCGCACCGTCGCCCTGACCCGTGTCAGCGAAACCGCCTCTCGGCTGCGCAGTGCGGCCACTAGCATCGACGATCTGCGCCGTGGTGTGGTGCAAGAGCTGACTCAAAAAGTGACGGCCATCAACAGCTTGAGCGCCAACATTGCGGCCATCAACGACAAAATTGCCCGCGCCCAAAACAGCGGCCAGCCACCCAACGACCTGCTGGATCAGCGTGACCGTTTGGTCACGCAGCTCAATGTCTTTGTCCAGACCAGCCAAGTACCGGCCACAGACGGCACAGTGAGCGTATTTTTGGCAGACGGCCAGCCGCTGGTGCAGGGATCGTCTGTGTCTGAGCTCAAAATCACGTCAGACACCTTTAACGACCCCCAAAAAAACAAGCTGGCGCTTACCCGCAGCGGCCAGACGGTGATATTGGACGAATCCAGACTGGGCGGTGGTGAGGTGTCAGGCCTGCTGCGGTTTCAAAACACAGACTTGAACGAAGGCCGCAACCTGCTGGGCAGGTACGCCCTAGCGGTCAGCACCAGCATGAACGACCAGCACAAACTGGGGCTTGACTTGGATGGTAACGTGGGCGGCAATCTGTTCACGCCCACCCCGTTTGGTGCCGCCAATGTGTTGAAGCCTGGGGCACCTGCTACGCTGAACACCGGAACGGCCAACCTGAATCTGGCCATCAGCGATGTCACCAAATTTGCGGCATCGGACTATGAGGTGAGCTTTACGTCAGACAAAGCCGGCAGCATCACGCGCCAGTCCGATGGGGTCGTCACGTCGTTCACAGCAGTGCCCATCACCCTGGATGGCCTGACGCTCAGCGTGAACACAGGCAGCACCGGCACAGACACCGTCAAAGCCGGTGATCGTTTTTTGATCAAACCCTACAGCAACTCGGCCATCAACATCAGTGCCGAGTTTTCAACCCCGCGCGCCCTGGCCGTGGCCAGTCCGATAGCAGGTGCCATGGGCACCAACAATGCCGGCAGCCTGCAGTTGTCCAACCTGTCTGCCAGGTCCAACCCGCCTGTCAATGTGCCGGTGACCCTGACCTTTACAGGCCCCAACAGCTACACCCGCAGCGATATGCCGGGTCAGACGTACACCTACACGGTACCCGCTCCAGATACCACTCAGACGACCGTGCCCTCTTTTACGACGACCACCTCGGCACTTTCCGGCAACCCCACTTTTGCTGTGAGCAACCTCAGTGTCACGGATAAAACCAAGATCACCGGCCACGCTTACGCCATAGACATTACCGATGCGCCAGGCGCTATCGCCCCACCTCATGCCGCAGGTGATCCGTGGCTTGTCACGTACAGCGTGACAGACACCACATCAAATACCTCTCTGGGTACTTTTACCGCATCCCTCGCAGACCCCACACTGCCTGTGACCGTCCCCATCACCGGCGTACCGGGTATCAGTTTGAACCTGACCGGCGATGTTCGCGTAGGCAGCCATGTCGCGGTCACACCCACATCTGACATCGCACCCACACCCACCTACCCCACGGCAGAGGCCCCGTTTACGGTGACAGCCACACCACTTGCCGGTAACCCCGCGTTTACGGTGGACAAACTGGCCATCACCGATCAGGCAAAGGTAACCGGCGATACCTATACCGTCGAAATTACCAATGCGCCTGGCGGTATCGCCCCGCCTCATGCCGCCGGTGATCCGTGGGTTGTGACCTACAGCGTGACCAACGCCACATCGGGAGCATCCCTGGGTACGTTTACCGCCAACCTGTCAGACCCCACCTTGCCGGTTTCCATTCCGATCACCAACGTACCCGGCATCACATTGAACATGACCGGCGATGTCCGCGTCGGCAGCAAAGTCACGGTCAAGCCTACGCCTTACGTCGCACCCACACAGTCCACACCCACGTACCCCACTGCAGCGGCCCCTTTTACGGTGACCGCCACGCCACTTTCGGGTAACCCCGCGTTTGCTGTGAATAATTTGGTTATTAAGGATACAACTCTCGATCCAACCAAGATCGGCCCCTACACCATAAACGTTACAGCCATCGACCCGCCTCACACACTCAATGCCCCATGGCAAGTGACATATAACGTAACGGACTCCACAGGGGCCGTCTCAACAAAGACCGACCCGATACCAGACCCCACACTGCCTGTTTCCATTCCACTCACCGGCATACCGGGTATCAGCTTGAACCTGACCGGCGATGTCCGCATAGGCAGCATCGTCACGATCACGCCCACGACTTACGTCCCGCCTACAACGCCCGCAGGCATCACCAAAACAGGGGTTATGCCAACTCCGTCATACACCTACACATCTGGCCAGGTCATTGAATCAACCATCACCCCCAAATACCCTTCACCAGCGGCCCCTTTTACGGTCACACCCACGGCACTGCCCGGAAACCCCTTGGTTTCTGTAGATAACCTGGCGATCACGGATCAAACCAAGTTAACCGACCATACTTATACCGTTGCCATTGCCAATGACACGGGTGCCATCACACCTCCCAAGGTGGTGGGTGATCCGTGGATCATCACGTACAGCGTGATGGACACCACATCCAAGACCTCTTTGGGTACTTTTACCGCCAAGGTGAAAGACCCCACATTGCCTGTTTCGTTCACCGTCACCGACATCCCTGGCATCACATTGGATGTCACCGGCGATGTTCGGATAGGCAGCAGTGTCACCATCACACCAACACCCTACACCGCCCCTAAGCTGACCGGTTGGTCGCTCACGCTGCAAGGCACTCCCAAAGCGGGTGACACCTTCACTGTAGGGGCACAGCCTACTGCATACCGCAACCTCAATGCTGGCAACGCCAGTGCCTTGATGAATCTGCGTGACGTGGCCATGTTTGACGGGTCGGCACTGACCGATGGCTATGCCAGTCTGATCTCGCAGGTAGGCATTCGCACCCAAAGCGCCAACTATTCGGCTGACGTATCCAACACCATCGCTGCCAACCTTGAAAAAGACCGCACCAGTGTGTCAGGGGTTAATCTGGATGAAGAGGCCGCCAAACTCTTGCAATACCAGCAGGCATATCAGGCATCGGCCAAGGTCATCCAGATCGCACAGGGAATTTTTGACACCCTGATGCAGAGCTTTCGCTAACCATGCATCATCACATTAAATTTTTAACATCATTATTCTGCATTAATATTGAATTATGCACGTCAATACTGCATAGAGCACTATGTTTTTAGGACTTATTAAGCAAATAATTTATTAAGAAAAAATATATTAGAACCGGAGAAATTTAAATGGCTGTCACCTTTGCCCGCAGCGGCACATCCAATAGCTACGATGCCTCGGTACGCAACATCACCAGTCGGCAGACGGCATTGGCCAATCTGCAAGAAAACCTGACCTCAGGCAAAAAGGTGGTTCGCGCCAGCGATGACCCCACCAGCGCCGCCAATGCTGAACGCGCCCTGACCCGCATCAGCCGCATCGTGACCGACCAGCGCGCCCTGGAGTCCCAGCGCAATGCCATTGCCGTGGCCGAAAGCACCCTGGGCGATATCACCACCGCCATGCAGCGCATTCGCGAGCTGGCCGTCAGCGCCGGCGACGGTGTTCACACCACCGCCGAACGTGTGTCGATCGCCACCGAAATGCAGGGCCTGCGAGACAACATCTTCACATTGGCCAACAGCAAAGACACCAATGGCTTACCCTTGTTCAGCTCACTGGGCAGTGCATTAGCACCGTTTGTCGGACCCCAGGCGACCGCACCGGACTACACTTTTCAGGGGCTGCCAGGCCAGACCACCAGCAGCGATGTCACGATACCGTTCACGCTGGACGGTGAAAGCGCCTTTATGCACCAGCCCGGGCGCGATGCGAACTTTAATGTCAGTCTCAGCACCATCCCGACCGGCCGCAACCTGACCACCGATACGGTCAGCGTGACGGACAACGCGATCGTGATAGCCAATGCGACTGCGGCATCTGCCGCCACGCCATCTACACCGTACCCGGTCTATGCGATCAACTTTACGGCGGTGGACACCACCACCCAACTGGGAACGACCACCGCCACTTACACCCTCACCGAAAGCCCCGCAGTGTCCAACCCCGCTGTCGCCGCCACACCCATCACGGTCAGTTACCCCAGCAACGGCACCATGAACGTGACGGGCATCCCGGGACTGTCGTTCAACATCACCGGTACACCGGCTGTAGGCGACACCGCCACTGTCAGCAACAACCCCAGCCTGTTTAGCGTGCTGGACACCGCTATACGGGATGTCACCAACGCCCCCAACAACAACGGTGCCGCACAGGCCGTGGGGCAGGCCTTGCACAACATCGACATCAGCATGAGCCGTGTGTCGGCCATACGCGGGCAAGCCGGCGATCTGCTCAATCGCGCCGACCGCATTTCAACCAACCAAGATAAGCGGAGCACGCAACTTGAAAGCGACCGGTCGCGTGCCGAGGACATTGACATGGTCAAGGGAATCTCAGACTTCCAGGCCAAACAATCGGGCTATTCGGCGGCGCTACAAACATACGCCCAGGTGCAAAAATTGTCGCTGTTTACCTATATCAACTGAACCAGGACTGTGAACTCCATCAAACTGTGCTTGATTTGCGGCAGGTATCATGCCGCGCATCGTTTGCTGTGCCTGTTTTGTTGTGAGTACATCTGCCTTGTCCACCCATCCTAGTTCCCCACCTTCTCCTCCGCAATCGCCCATGATGGCCCAGTACCTGGGTATCAAGGCCGATTACCCTGACACCTTGCTGTTCTACCGCATGGGTGACTTTTATGAGATGTTTTTTGCCGATGCCCAAAAAGCCGCTCGCCTGCTCAACATCACGCTGACACAGCGCGGCCAGCACGGTGGACAGCCCATCCCCATGGCCGGCGTGCCATTTCACGCGGTGGACACCTACCTGGCACGGCTGATCAAACTGGGCCAATCGGTGGCCATCTGCGAACAGATCGGCGACCCCGCCACCGCCAAAGGGCCGGTTGAACGCAAGGTGGTGCGGCTGGTGACACCAGGCACACTGACCGATCTGGCGCTTTTGAACGATAAAACCGAGTCCACGCTGCTGGCCGTGTACCAAGGCGCACGCGGCCTGTGTGGTCTGGCGTGGCTGTGCCTGACCCAGGGTGAAGTCCAATTGGCCGAATGCCCCCTGGCCGACTTGCCGGGATGGCTGTCCTGCATAGCCCCCGGCGAACTGCTCTACAGCGCCGGTGCATCCCCTGCACTGCTGGCCCTGTTGCGTGATGCCACCGCGCAGCAAAGTCTGTCGCTGTCAGAGCGACCCGACTGGCAGTTTGATGCCGGACTAGGTATGCGCAAACTGCAAGAACACCTACAGACTGCCAGTCTCTGCGCTTGGTACGCCCAGGATTTGGTGCAAGCCCATGCTGCTGCCAGTGCCTTGTTGGCCTATGCCGAGCACACCCAGGGCACTGCACTCACCCACATTCACAGCCTGCGGGTATTGCGCCCGGGTGAGCTGATCGACCTGCCCGCTGCCACCAGGCGCAATCTTGAACTGACGCAAACCCTGCGCGGTGAGGATGCCCCCACCCTTTTTTCGTTGATCGACACCTGCATGACCGGCATGGGGAGTCGTCTCTTAAAAAACTGGCTTTTGTCACCCCGGCGCGACCGAAGCGATGCCTTGCAGCGCCTGAAGGCCACCCTGGCCTTGCGCGACGGCCCCCCCCCCGCCAGCGAAAGTGGCAGTGGTAGTGGCCCGTGGGCCAAACTGCGCGACCAGATCAAGGGCAGCGCGGATGTCGAACGCATCACCGCCCGCGTGGCGCTGCGCCAGGTACGCCCCCGTGAACTGTTGGGCCTGTGTGAAACACTGCAAAAAACAGAGCTACTCGTGCCCGTCCTGTCTGCCATAGCGTGTGATGAGGCTGCCAATCTTCCCCCTGATACAGAGACTCATCTGCTGGCGCAACTGGCAGTACACCTACAAGCACCGCCTGACTGCCTGCCACTGTTACACAGGGCTATTGCTGTTGAGCCCGCCGTGATGGTGCGCGATGGCGGCGTGATCGCAGCGGGTTTTGATGCCGAGCTGGATGAGCTGCGCGCCATTCAAACCGACTGCAACGGTTTTTTGTTAGACCTTGAAACCCGCGAAAAGGCGCGCACCGGCATCAGTAACCTGCGGGTGCAGTTCAACCGCGTGCATGGTTTTTTTATCGAGGTCTCGCAGGGGCAACTGGACAAAGTGCCCTCAGACTACCGCCGTCGCCAAACCCTTAAAAACGCCGAACGATTTATCACGCCTGAGCTGCAAGCCTTTGAAGACAAAGCCTTGAGCGCCCAAGAGCGTGCCTTGGCGCGTGAAAAATGGCTTTATGACCAAGTGCTGGACGCACTACAGGTTTTTGTGCCAGCCCTCGCGCAACTGGCCCGGGCGCTGGCCACGCTTGATGCCTTGTGTGCCCTGACCGAGCGCAGCATCAGCCTGAACTGGTGTGCGCCGCAGTTTGTCAAAGAGCCTTGCCTAGAGATCACGGCGGGGCGACACCCTGTGGTGCAGGCGCGTCTGAATGAATCTAGCGCTGGGTCGTTCATCGCCAACGACACCCGTCTGGGGCCTAAACAGCGCATGCAGATCATCACCGGCCCCAACATGGGCGGCAAATCCACCTACATGCGGCAGGTCGCGCTGATCGTTTTATTGGCCAGCATGGGCAGCCACGTACCCGCAACGGCATGCCGTCTGGGGCCGGTCGATGCCATTCACACCCGCATCGGGGCCAGCGACGATCTGGCCAACGCCCAGTCCACCTTTATGATGGAGATGACCGAGGCCGCCCAAATTTTGAACCTGGCCACAGCGGACTCGCTGGTGCTGATGGACGAGATCGGACGCGGCACCAGCACCCTCGATGGCTTGGCACTGGCATCGGCCATTGCCACCCACTTGCACGACAAAACCCGGGCCTATACCCTGTTTGCCACGCACTACTTTGAGCTGACCGAATTTGCGGCCACCCACCATGCCGCTATCAACGTGCATGTCAGTGCCGCAGAATCGGGGCGCGACGTGGTCTTTTTGCATGAAATCCAACCCGGGCCGGCCAGCAAAAGCTATGGCATCGCGGTGGCGCGTCTGGCCGGTATGCCAGCAGCCGTCGTGGGCCACGCCCGCCAGACACTGCAAGCGCTTGAGGATCAGGCCACCAGGCAGCAGTCGCAGATCGACTTGTTTGCAGCCCCTCAAGCCATTGACCCTGACCCTCACTTGATGGCTGTCAGCGCTTTGAGCATGGCGCTGATGGACATCAACCCTGAGCTTTTAAGCCCGCGAGAGGCGCTGGATGCCTTGTTTCGGCTCAAGCAAATCAGCGCGTCGTCTGTCTGATCAAGACGCATCAACCCAGATTCCTCAGTTGACCGCTTGCAAACATTCAGAAATCCGAACGGATGATGGAATGCGTCAAGGCATTTATCCAAAGACAGACCGCTCGCCGCCGTGAAAAAGCAACAGTACCCTTCTAGGTATAAGTTTTATATACCAAAGCGTTTTCATTTTTCCAAGTGTCTGAACAAATTGTCTAAATTTTTAGTACAAATGCTTCAGCCGCTTTCCTTTGACTGTGTTCAAATGCATCTTTCAGGGAATCGTTATCAAACTTCGATAACCCAATTTGCTTGGATTGCGATACCCAGTTTGATGTTCCCTTGAGCAATTCGAGCATAATTTCTTTTGCACGAACCTCTGAAATCCCAAATCTTTTTGTCGCTTCGATTGCATGAGTCATGTCGCCACTTATGCCACTATCTTCAGAAATCCATAGCTTTAATTCGTGCTGCTTTTCTGGAAATGGATTAATATCGAATGCAGGCGACAACTCCCATTGACCCTTTTTTACATGAAGAAATCCATGATTGTGCAAATGATCGTCAACGTTCCTTATCAGAATGTTAAAAACCATTCTGCGCCACAATTCTTCTGTATCCCGTTCTGGATAAGCTCCAAATTGTCGAATTGCATCCGCTAATTCTGTGTAAGCATGGTCTTCCTTGCCGTCGAAATCCTCAAGAAGGCTCCCCGCCGAAATGTACATTTTGCGCACGTCTTTCTCTCGATCAAATCGCTTGAGCAGAACCACAGGAATGCCATCCGAGTTAATTATTCGGGCCTGTTGGGTTCGAATGCCGCTCGCATGAGCCATCTGAATGGCTAACATTTCTGCCAGTGTGTTTGATCTTGTGTCACCAACACTGGGAAATTTTGGTGGTGTCTCACGTTGACATACAACGCTGAACATGATGCGTCAAAAGTGATGATGGGCATGGAACAGTCGCAAACCCGCCACGTCTGCGGGACTTACAGAATGCGTTTGGACAACTTTGGCATGGATTTCGTACCCAGCACGACCTTGTATGTCAACGTGAGACACCACCATATTTTTCAACTCAGGCTTCGGGTTTGGTAAACAGCACAGCTTGGTTTCGTCCGAGTGCCTTGGCTTGGTAAAGGGCGTGATCGGCCGCCCGCAACAGTGCCTCAGGCAAATGATCTTGGTCTGCGACCATGGCGGCCACGCCAATGCTGGCAGTGACACACGCAAAACTTGACATTGCATGGGGCAAGGCCTGCGATTGCAAGGTTTCGCAGAAGTTTCGCGCGATTCGCAGCGCATTGGGACCATCGGTCGCGGTGGCGACAAAAACAAACTCCTCGCCGCCATACCGCGCAACCAGATCGCCCGGTCGCAGGACGCACAACTGCAACAGGGTGGCGACCCGGCGCAGGCATTCGTCGCCGGCCTGATGACCGTAGTGGTCGTTGTATTTCTTGAACCAGTCGATGTCGATCATGGCCAGCGCCAGCGGTTGACTCAGACGAGCAGCACGACGCCACTCATTGGCCAGCACCTCATCAAACTGGCGTCGGTTGGCGATGCCAGTGAGCGCATCGGTGGCACTCAACTCCGCCAAGGTCTGGTTGGCTTTTTCCAAGGCCAGCGTACGCTCATGCACACGCTCTTCGAGCAACTCATTTTCACGACTTATTTTGACCGACATGTCAATGAACTTTTGTGACAAAACGGTGAGTTCGTCATTGCCCTCGTGGGTCATCCGTACTTGAACGCTACCCGTTTCGGCTTGCTGAATCAGCTTCATCAGTTGCTTGAGGGGGTCCAAAATACTGCGCCCGGTGACGAACGACAGAAAGATCGCGGCTATCAGTCCCAGTGAACCAATCAGCGTAATCGTATTGCGCACCGACCGAGCCTCGGCGATCAGACTGTCGTAAGGGATGGTGTTGATAACAAACCAGTTGGTACTGGGTATCTGTGAGTAGACCGCCACCACCCGAATGTTGCCTCTGCCCATCGTAGCGTCAGGTGACTTGTTTTCGTAGGTGATGGAACCGGTCGGTTGTCCGAGCTTCACAGCATGCAACATGGCCTGTATCAGGTCCAGGTGGGGTGCCTCATCATTCACTTTCGCCAATCTGGCCTTGGACTCTACGATGACACTACCATTCAGCGCGTCCATCACGTAAATTTCGCTCCCCTCAACCAGACTGACATCCTCAAAAATCTCAGAAAAATGGGATGGCTTCAGACCCAGATAGAGTCCACCGGCCACCCTGTTATTGGCCTTGAAGAATATCTGCCGTGTCATCGCGATACCCTTTTTCCCGCTCGGCAAATCGATAGTCCCCCAATAGGGTTTGCCTTTTAGCTGAGGCACTGTTGCGGCAAAAGTTTGCACGCTTTGTCCCAACTTCGCAAACACCTGGGAGTCCATGATCTGGTTGGTGCTGTTCAAAAAATACATCTGGTTGATGTAGTCATACGAACCGTAGGCGTTGAGCAGAATGCTTGGCATGGCGGCCTGGGCCTGCGCCTGGTCGGCAGCGCCTTTGCCAGCATACTGCGCCAGCGCAGTTTGGACCCTGTCGGACAGTATCAGCGTCTCCACATTGGCATCCATCTGTGCCATGCGCAGTTGCGCATTTTTTGCAACCTGCTTCACAATTTCGGTCGCAAAAATTTGAGCTTGGGTTTGAATTGCCTGGCTTGATTCGACAAAGGATATGTAGCCCGATACCAGCAAGGGCATCACCGATAGCACGATGAACACACCTATCAACCGGTATCGGATGGTCGTGTGCCTGAGCAGTGAGGTCAACGCGGCGAGCGTCCGTCTGATCATCTTGAGGTGCCTTGGGTTGCTAGGCGCGCTGAACGCTCCTATTGGTTATGTCGGTGCACTTCTGTCTTGATGGACTCATCGAGTCTCTTGGCCGCCTGCTGCGGCGAGACTTTGCCAAGCAAGACATCCTGCATCAACGGGTGCAGCATTTCAATGCTTGTAGCGGGAAGAAAAGAATAGTAAGGGCTGGCTGTGATCGGCAGTGACTGCGCCTGTTTGACATATTGCAGAATCTGCGCATCGGCCACCACCTTTCCGTCGACCTGTTTCAGGGGCGGAATATTTTGTCGCTTGTTTTGATAGATCGGAAACCCCTTGCCAAACAGATACTCAAGAAACTCCAGTGCTGCTTTCTTGTTCCCTGTCTGGCTCACCGCAAAGCCGGTTTCACTGCCAATCACCGGAACGATTTGTGTGCCTGCTGCATTCCACGGAGGCATGAAGATGCCGGTTTTGAAACCTTGGCCTTGCATCAGCAAGCCAGCGGCCCAAGTACCATGAAATGCCATTGCGGTCTTGCCTTCGGTAAACAACTTGATACCGGCATCGTAATTGGTACTCATGTAATCGTGCTGCACGTAACCGCGCTGAGCCAATAATTTGATCTTGGCAAAAATGTCCACGACCGCTGGGGTATCAAGGTCAAGACTGCCGTCACGCAGACGCTGTTTCCAATCTGGGTGATTCACCACCACATTATTGGAAAAACCAAAACTGAATGGCCCGTTGCCCAGCATGTTCGGGAACCCACCGTTCCACATGATGGGTACAAAGCCGGCCCTTTTGAGCCTTTCGCAAACGCGAAGAAACTCTTCAAAATTGGTCGGCAATGCCTGGATTCCGGCCTTTTTGAACATGTCTTCGTTGAAATACATCAGGGTGGCGGCCACGCCGCCAGAAATACCATAATGCCTGCCTTTGCTGGTGGTCCAGTCGGCCTTCATGCTATCGAGCGTATTGATCCACGCGCTGGTTTGACCCACCTCGGCCAGTAGCCCCTGATCGGCGAGATCTGCCGAATAGGCATTTGGATTCACCGACAGCAAGTCAGGCAACTTGTTGGATGCCACTTTGGGTTTGAGGTTTTCTTCGACCGAATTGCCGATCATGAATTGCAAGTCGACCCGAATGTGGGGATGGGTTTTGGTAAATTCAGTCGCGATGGTTTGCATTTCGTCCGACCAGTCGGGTGCCCAGACCAAGGCGGTGATGGTGACGCGGGATGTAGCTTGCGTCGCGCTGTTGCTTTCCTCGTGGTTGTTGGAGCAACTGGCTACCAAAGTCAGCAGAATCAACATGGAGAGTAGGAGTCCAACAGTTTTCATGAAGGCATTAAACCACGATGCACAAACTGCTCGAAGCCATCAATGGGCAGTGGACGACTGAAAAAATAACCTTGATACGCATGGCAGCCTGTACTTGCCAGAAAGTCCCTATGAGCTGCGGTTTCCATATCCTCGGCATTCACGCCCAGCCCAAGACTCTGAGCGAGCGCCACTATGGTCCTGGCTATCGCCACATCGTTGGGGTCAATGAGCACATCGCGCACAAACGATTGGTCAATTTTCAGCTGATCGAGCGGCATGCGCTTGAGGTAGCTGAGGGACGAATAGCCGATGCCGAAGTCATCCAGCGAGAATCCCACACCTTTGGTAGTCAGCGTTGATGTCCAGGTTGGCCACCACGAACGGCGGCTGACCGGCACGCCAAATCATGCAATTGGGTTACCAGTAAGCGGGCACTGGCCACGGACTCCTTACGCTGCAGTGTGGACGACCGAGGACAGATGATTCATTCATGTTTACCATTGAACCACAAGTGGTTGACTTCTTGGTGGAATGGGTGGCAAGTTTGTACCGTTATGCATGGCGGGTTTGGTCTGGAATATGCACCACAACACAACACTACGCTTCGGCCACGGTTGAAAGGTTGATTGAGGTTGCGAACAGGGAAAAAGAGACCAAAGACAGGACGACATTGCGTCGCATTGTGAATGGTTGAACCCCAATCGCGTAACGAGCGGATTGAAAAGTTACGCAAACGTTTCGCAAACGTTACGCACAATAGAAAAAGGACTTAGCTCCTTTCAGATCTAAGTCCTTGATTTTATTTGTTTTTCTGGTGCGGCTGGCAGGAATTGAACCCACGACCCCTTGGTTCGTAGCCAAGTACTCTATCCAACTGAGCTACAGCCGCCTCAGGGTAAGGATTCTAGCGTGAAATCACCACGGCATTGTGCAAAGCCTGCCGCAAGGGCAGACGCGCCAAAATGTCACGCTTGTATGCAGCGTTCGCTTGTTTCCAATCGCGTATCTCGTCCGTTGTGCGCCAACAGCCTGTGCAGTAGCCAGTGGCGTGGTCTATGGTGCAGACTGAGCTGCATGGTGAGGCCACCGTCAGGTCGCAGTCCGTGGGGGCAACCGCGCAGGCAGTGTCTGTCGTGTGGATCATTGAATTTCCAATGCAAAGGCTTGGCGCGAAGCCCACGATGCCGAAGTCATTCAGAACAAAGGTGGGAATTGTTCCAGGGGAACCATGCTCGGTTGGGTCAATGAGATGATAGCCTATGACACTTGGAGGTCATTGGGTCATTGGAATCTGTGACAGAGATTCATGTGCCCGTAAATTTCTTACCTCACCTCGCCTGTAACCGTTTAGACCCTCCATACTAAATGTCGGGTGCGATTAAAAGTGATGTTGTGCAACAAATAACATAAATCCCCCCTACCCCCCCTTTACAAAGGGGGGTAAGAACGGTTAGCCCACTCTGTAAATGCGGCGCATTTG
>CAIJOK010000143.1 GCA_903822205.1 uncultured beta proteobacterium
AAACGGACATAACGGCGGCAGAGCCAACTGAACCGGGCAAAGCCGAAGACGAAGCAAGCGCCAAGAAAAAAGAAGCTGATAAATCTGAGAAAACCAAAGAAGTCGCAGAAAAGACGGAGGACGACCCGCTAAAAGATCATCGCAAAAACAAAGACAGCGTGGTCGTTGATGGAGAAAGGGACGGTGCAACATGTCCATGACAGATGTGCGTACGTTGGTTGCGGCCTTTGCCAGGGCGATAGGCAGCGTATTGCTGATCGCAGTGTCACTGGCATCAGTCGCATCAGAGGCCCAGACGGCAAGCGATGCAGCCGGTCAGGTGGAGTTTTCAAAAGGGGTGGGCTTTGCCCAACAGCCTGGCCAGTTGCCGCGCACCCTGGGCAAGGGCCAGACCCTGTATGAGGGCGACCGACTGACCATGGCTGATGGATCGACCGCCATCATCAAACTGACCGACGGCACCCGCATGACCCTGCGGCCCAACTCTGAAATGGTGATGAACCAGTACCAGTACCAGGCCGGATCACCCAAGAACAACATGGTGGTACAACTGTTGCGTGGGGGCTTCAGAGCCATCACGGGGCTGATTCCAAAGTCAAACCCTGATGCCGCCAAAATTCAGACCACAACAGCCACCGTCGGCATTCGCGGTACGGATTTTGATGCGCGTGTGTGTGGCCCTGAGTGCAAGAACGAATCGGATCAAGTCAAAGACACCGCACGCCCTAACGCCATCTTGGCCAGCGCCAAACTGGTGTCTGCCGAGGGCGACATCCATGCCACCGACATCTCCCAGACCAAGCGCATCCTGGTTGAAGGCGGCAGCGTTTATCCTGGCGATGTGATCGATCTGGGGGCCCACGCCAAGGCCGTGCTGGTGTTTAGGGATGAGAGCCGCATCACCTTGGGAGCCAACACACACTTCAAGGTAGAAAGCTTTGTATATGATGAAAAAAACCCCACAGAAGGAAATTTTGTGGTGTCGCTGGTACGAGGCTCATTGCGTGCCTTGACAGGACTGGTCGGCAAGGCCAACCACCGCAATGTCAAATTTACGACACCCACGGCCACCATCGGCATCCGTGGGACAGGGCTTGACTTGGACTGTAGCGCCCTGGAAACGGAAAGCGCTAAAGTACCAACAAAGGATGATTTGGCACTCGCAGCAAGTTCGTTCACTGCAAGCTGCAACGTGCACACATGGCTGGGCACCATTGAGGTCTCACCGATAGGCCAGACGATGATGCACGTCTTACAGGCAGGGCAGGGGCTGGATGTCAGTCGCACAGCAGTGCGCCCCACAACCGTACCGACGCTAGAAAAAATGCAGCGCCCAGACACCGTGCCGGTCAAGATGCAGCAGCTTTTTGGCAGTGGCGGCGCAGGCGTGTCTGCGGATGAACAAGGTCTGTTTGTGTTTGTGCGCGAGGGGCATGTGGAAATCAAATCCAGCAAGGAAACCCTGCAATTGGGGCGCGGTGAGACAGGATTTGCCGGCAACAATGGCAGCATGGGACGGCCTGTCAATATGCCCTTGTTCATTCAAAATGACAAAACCCCCATGCCCAATGCCACCAATCTGACGCTACGCAGCGTCGTCAGCGACGGCGGTAAATCAACCAAAAATCAGTGCAGTAAATAAGCGAAATATGAGCCACTTCAAACCAATGTTGCCAAAGAATTTGAAACTACCAACACAATGGTGGCCATGCGGACTTGCCAGTCTTTTTGTGATAAGCGCAGGGCTGATCGGGCCATCCGCAGCCTGGGCACAGGCGGCCATGCCGCAGGCCACAGGGGCCAGCGCGACTTTTGAGATCAAGGGGTTTGATATCAAAGGCGATGTGCCCATCACCAGCGCTGAAAGCAGCCGCCTATTGGCACCCTTTATCGGCCCGGGGGCCACGATCGACACCCTGCAAAAAGCCACAGCGGCATTAGAGGCAGGCTTGAAAGCGAAGGGCTTGGCCCTGCACCGTGTGGCCTTGCCGCCGCAAGAGATAGGCCAGAACGTCACCCTGAATATCGTCAAGTTTGTCATTGGCAAAGTGATGCTAGACGGCAACACACTCTACAGCCAGACCAACATCCGCGCCAGTGTTCCTGAGCTGAAAGAGGGCCAGGCCCCCAACTTTGGCATCATGGCCATCCAAACAGCGATTGCCAACGAAAACCCGGGCAAGCAAATACAGGTATCGCTCAAAGAATCTGAAGAGGCCGACAAAATCGATACCGTCATTTTGGTCAAAGAAGCCCCGCCTTGGAACCTCTCTGCCGGCCTGTCCAACACGGGGTCAGATGCCACCGGCACGGACAGGTTTTCGCTGGTAGGGGGGCATTCCAACGTGGCGGGGCTGGATCATCAATTTTCGGGGGCCTACACCACATCATTACAGCGCATCAAGGACGTGAAGCAACTGGGGTTGAACTACCGCATTCCGCTGTACGCACGAGGTGCTGTGGTGGGCGTTAGCTACACCAATTCGGACGTGGTGGGCAGCTTTGGGACATTTAGCAGCAGCGGAGCGGGCCAAACCTTGGGGGTCAACTACAACCATTACCTGCAACCCGATGGCGGGCAGCGCGGCAACCTGACGCTGGGGATCGACGAAAAACGTTTTAACGCCACCCAAATCAACGGCATAACCATGCAGGGACAGCAAGACCGCAGCAGTCGCCCCCTGACGCTGGGCTATAGCAGCCGCACCGAGGGAGACGATGTGGTGCGAGGCTACAACGTCGAATTAGCGATGAACCTGCCTGGCGATGCCGGCAATGGCCTGGCGGCGTATCAAAGCGAAGACCCCCGAGTGTCCAATGTGAACTGGCGAGCTGTGCGGGGCGGTGGCAACTATCTGGCTGCGACACCGACGGGGTGGCTGTGGGGACTGCGCGGACAATTTCAGTATGCAGCGACGGCCTTGATCTCGGGAGAGCAGTTTGGCCTGGGGGGCAGCACATCGGTGCGAGGAACGGGAGAACGCCCCATCTCGGGCGACAGTGGCTGGTTTGTGTCGTTGGAGACCACCACCCCCAATTTACAGCCTGGGCTGCGGGCCGTGGGTTTTGTGGAGGCCGGCAGACTGTTTAGTCATGACAACTGGCTGAACGCGAACAAACCGGCCGCAGACCATTTGCTGGGGGC
>CAIJOK010000144.1 GCA_903822205.1 uncultured beta proteobacterium
AACATTTCAAAGGCATCGGACTCAAAACGCTCCGTAAAAAAGCAGGCTGGGGCAACGACGATCTACGGCTGGTTTTGCAACACGGATTTTGATGGGACAGCCCTGAAAACGGTGGTGTCTCACGTTGACATACAAGGTCGTGCTGGGTACGAAATCCATGCCAAAGTTGTCCAAACGCGGTCTGTAACCCCCGCAGACGTGGCGGTTTTGCGACTGTTCCATTCCCATCATCACTTTTGACGCATCATGTTCAGCGCTGTATGTCAACATGAGACACCACCGAAAATCTGAATTGCTTGTGAATCATCAGGTTGTACCCAACGATGGGGCCAGACGCTCTGCCGCCAAAACGGTATTGACCAACAGCATGGTGATGGTCATCGGCCCCACGCCACCCGGCACGGGTGTGATGTAGGCGGCTTTGGTTCGTACCCCATCAAAATCGACATCGCCACACAGTTTGCCTGCATCATCGTGGTTCATCCCGACATCCAGAACCACCACACCGGGACGCACCATGTCGGTTGTGACCAGGTGGCGTTTGCCGGCTGCTGCCACGATCACATCCGCTTGCAAAGTGAGTGATTTCAAGTCTCGGGTGGCAATGTGGCACATCGTGACTGTGGCGTTTTTTTGCAGCAATAGCAGGGCCATGGGCTTGCCGACGATGTTGCTACAGCCGATGACCACCGCATGTTTGCCGTAGAGGTCATAGCCGATCGAATCGAGAATCTCCATGCAACCATACGGTGTGCAGGGCCAAAAACCAGGCACCCCCGTCATCAGGGCACCGGCGTTGGCCGTATGAAAACCATCCACATCTTTGGCTGGACAAATGGCTGTGATGACCTTGGCCGTATCGATATGGGCGGGCACGGGCAACTGCACCAAAATGCCGTGCGTGGCGGGGTCGTGGTTTAAGGCCTCAATTCGCGCCAACAGGGCAGATTCGCTGAAATGGGCATCGTATTTTTCAAGCCCTGACAGAATGCCGCAATCCTGACAGGCTTTGACCTTGTTGCGGACATACACCTGGCTGGCGGGATTGTCACCCACCAAAATCACCGCCAATCTGGGCGTGATGCCAAGCAGGTTGAGGGCCTGAACACGCTGGGTGACACCGGTACGCAGCCGCGATGACAGGGCAACGCCGTCGATGACTTGGGCCGAATGACCGGATGGGTTCATGATGTGTTCATCCATGTTCGGCATCCACCCACAATGGGGCAGTGGGACGGATCACCAGTTTGATCAGGTCGGCCACGCTGTTGGCGTTGCATTTTTTCATCAGGTGGGCACGGTGCGATTCAACCGTTTTGATCGTGATGTTCATTTCATGGGCGATCTGTTTGTTTAAGCGGCCCGCCACGATGCGCGTGAGCACGTCGTTTTCGCGGGGTGTCAAACGGGCCATGAGGGCATCCATTTGTTGAGCTGCTGTGTACTTGGCAAAAGAATGACGTGCCTGTTTGAGCAAATGCTCGACCAATTGGGTGAGCTGTTTGGGGGTGACTGGCTTTTGGAGGAAATCGATGGCCCCCTTTTTCATCGCTTGGACAGCGACAGGGATATCGCCAAAATCTGTGATAAACGCCAAGGGTATCGGTGGCGGGTGCTGGATCAACCGGGTTTGAAGTTCTAGCCCCGTCATGCCAGGCAAGTGAACTTCTGTGATCAGACAGGCGATTTCATCGGAGGCAAACACCGACAAAAATGACTCTGCAGATTCAAAAAGCCTCACGTGATAGCCCCGATCTGCGAGCGCCCTGTACAGCGCTTGGCGCACGATGTCGTCGTCATCCACCACATAGACCGTGCCCGTTTTTGTGATCGAAGTCATGGCGAAACTTGCAAAAACGACCAAGGTAAGAACGGTTACACCAAAGGCTGGCGACTGAGTGCGTTGCTCACCAGTTTTGCTGTGATATCGACAATCTGAATCATGCGGTCGTAGGCCATTCGGGTGGGACCCACCACGCCTAAAGTCCCGACAACCTGGCCATCCACGTCATACGGCGCACTGACGATGGACAGATCATCAAACGGAACGACCTGGCTTTCTCCGCCGATAAAGATACGCACCCCCTCGGCCTGACCCATCACATCGAGCAAACGCATCAATTGGGTTTTTTGTTCAAACAGATCAAAAGCACGCCTCAGATGGGTCATGTCGTTCGACAAATCGCTGACAGCCAACAAGTTCCTTTCGCCTGAGATGACCACATCGTCGCGTGCCTCAGAAATGGCATCCGTGTTAGCGGTGACGGCTGCATTCATCAAACTGACAATTTCTGCACGGATCGATTCGACTTCGGTGGTCAGTTTGTCACGCACGTCTTCGATCGCCAGTCCCACATAATTGCTGTTGAGGTAGTTGGCAGTTTCTGCCAATTGCGATTGGGTGTAGTCTGATTCTGTAAAGATCACTCTGTTTTGCACATCGCCATCGGGCGACACGATGATCACCAGCAGCCGCCTGTCGGACAGTCGCAAAAACTCAATGTGCCTGAAGGTGGATGAACGTCTCGGCGCGATCACGACCCCCACAAACTGTGACAATTTGGACAACAGATGGGCTGCATCAGACAGGACCTTTTGGGGCTGTCCAGGGGGCAGGCTGGGGGTTTCAAAAGACTCGCGCTGAACCGTCAGCATGGTGTCAACAAACAAACGATAACCACGCGCTGTGGGCACTCGCCCTGCCGAGGTATGCGGACTGGCGATCAGGCCCAGGACTTCAAGGTCTGCCATGATGTTGCGAATCGTTGCAGATGAAAGCTCAAGCCCGGATGTGCGCAACAAGGTGCGTGACCCCACAGGCTGACCATCGGCAATGTAGTGTTCTACCAGTGCTTTCAACAATAACCTGGCGCGATCATCGAGCATATTGGATATATTGGATCAAGGTAGGTCTTTGCCAGGTTTGACTGATTTGAGGTGGGTGGGCAGGGGGCCCGTGCCTGGTACTTCCGCAACAAAGTCTTTGGGCTTGGTGTGTCGTGCTTTGTGGCGTTTGGGTGTCAGTGTGGTGATCACAGGCTCAGACGGTTTGGAGGGATGCTTGGCATCAACCCGGATGGGGTGACGGAGTGCTAAGTTTTTGCGCTCTTGCACCAAGCGATCAGCCTCCATGGTCTTGGCGGTGTTTTGCTCGCGGCGAATGACCTCGTCGGCTTGTGCTTTTTGCGCGGACGTTCGTGCATCATCCACGGGAACGGCACTGGCAGCAGGGCAGGGCGTTTGACTGTAGGTATTGCCACAGCGGTACACGGTTTGGGCGCTAAGGGCCGTCGTCACTGCATACAACGCTACAAATAGTAGAGCAAAACTCGGTGAATGCATGAGGAATCTCCTGTAGATGGCCCGGATCACAAAGACCCCGCCTCAATGCTGACAGGGACATCCGCCGTGATGTGGATGCCAGGAGGTCGGGGTTTTTTAGGGCGTTGGGGCTGATGGGTGTGGATCACCCGGGTGGCCTGCTCCATGTCGTTGGCCAGCAAATAGGGCAGGGCGCAGATGGCCCTGTCAATGCTTTGGTCGATAGCGATGCGGTGGTCCAGCGACGGTGTCTGAAGCACCCAATGGATGACATCGTCTTTGTGGCCTGGATGCCCGATGCCCAGTCGCAGACGCCAATACGAGTCTGTGCCCAGTGCAGCATGGATGTCGCGCAGGCCATTGTGTCCGGCATGGCTGCCACCCAGTTTAAGTTTGGCCTGACCCGGGACGATGTCCAGGTCATCGTGAGCCACCAGAATGTCTGACGGCACAATTTTGTAAAAACGGGCCACAGAAGACACTGCCTGACCGCTATGGTTCATAAAGGTCTGCGGTTGCACCAGCCAGATGGCCTGACCCTCCACCGTGGTACGAGCCACCCGTGCCTGGTGGCTTTTATCGAGTGTCCAGTCGGCCCCAAGCTGCTGTGCCAATGCCTCAAGCCACCAAAAACCGGCATTGTGGCGGGTGTTTTGGTAGTTGGGGCCGGGGTTGCCCAGGCCTGCAAACAGTCTGATCATCGGCAACTGACAAAAGAAAAGTGCTGAGTTGGTACACCTCACCCGCCAAAGTGGGTGGATTGGCAGAGTGGGGGATTCGCAGGAGCCAAAACTGAAGCCTATTTTTTGGCAGCAGGGGCTTTGGCAGGAGCCTTTGCTGCGGCAGTGGCTTTAGCAGGAGCCTTTGCTGCGGGGGGGGCTTTTGTCTCGGCAGAGGGTTCAGGTGAGGCTGCAGCAGCAGGTTCAGCGCCGCTGATCATGACCACAGAGACAACGACGGGGTTTTTATCGCTGCCATGCGCAACAACCGTGACACCCTTTGGCAGGGTGATTTCTGATAGGTGCAGTGAGCTTCCTTTTTTAAGGCCGCTTAAATCAACCTGAATAAATTCCGGCAGGTCTGCGGGCAGACACAACACTTCGATCTCACTGACCACATGGTTGGCAATACAACCCTCGGTTTTGACGGCGGGCGAGTTTTCATCACCGCTAAAGTGCAGTGGTACTTTCATGTGAAGCTTGGTGGTGGCATCCACACGCTGAAAATCCACGTGCAAAATGAGCTGTTTATAGGGGTGTACCTGCACATCGCGCAGCAACACAGGGCTTTCGACCCCGGCCAGGTCCATGCTCAGGACACTGGAATGGAAGGCTTCTTTTTTGAGGGCGTGCCACAGCATGTTGTGATCAAGTTCGATCATTTGGGGCGCTGACGTGCTGCCACCATAGACAATCCCGGGGGTGCGACCGGTAATGCGCAGACGGCGGCTCGCACCCGTGCCCTGCTTGGAACGCTCATAAGCGGTAAATTTCATGGGTAATACTCCTGAAGGAAGGGGGCTACACCGCGACCAGTGCCACCCCCATTAAAAAAGCAGGTTATCCCTTCTGGGTGTACCTGCCGCATATCATTCTGATCAAAAAAGGTTTTCTTGGTCAGAAAAAAAACTCATCACCGATTTGCCCTGGGCAATGCGACGGATGGTCTCACCGATGAGCGGTGCCACACTGAGCTGCCTGATTTTGGGGCAGGCCGCAGCAGATGCCGACAGGGGAATCGTGTTGGAGACAACCACTTCGTCAAGCACATCGCCCAGACTGATCCGTTCAATGGCGGGGCCTGAGAAGATGGGATGGGTGCAATAGGCATAGACCTTGTTGGCACCGCGCTGCTTCAAGACATCAGCACCTTTGACCAGTGTGCCGGCTGTGTCGATCATGTCGTCCATGATGACGCAGTTGCGGCCTTCGATCTCGCCAATCACATGCATGACCTCGCTGACGTTGGCCTTTGGGCGACGTTTGTCGATGATGGCAAGGTCACATCCAAGCTGCTTTGCAAGGGCGCGGGCACGAACCACACCACCGACATCAGGAGATACCACGATCAGGTTTTCATAATTTTGCTGACGCAAATCGCCCAGCAATACGGGGGACGCATAAATGTTATCGACCGGAATGTCAAAAAAACCCTGGATTTGATCGGCATGCAAATCCATGGTCAAAACCCGCGCCACACCGACGGCCTGCAACATGTTGGCGACAACTTTGGCCGAGATGGGCACGCGGCTAGAACGCGGACGGCGGTCCTGGCGGGCATAGCCAAAGTAAGGGATCACGGCGCTGATGCGCTCGGCAGATGCGCGTTTGAGTGCGTCCACCATGATCAGAAGCTCCATCAGGTTCTCGTTGGTGGGCGCACAGGTGCTCTGAACCACAAAAACATCGCGAGCCCGAACATTTTGCCTAATTTCAACGGTGACCTCACCGTCCGAAAAGCGACCAACCTCTGCTGCCCCCAGCTCAGTGTGTAGGTAGTCTGCTATTTGACGGGATAAAACGGGGTTGGCGTTGCCCGTAAAAACCATGAAATCAGGGGAATGATCGGGGAAACGATCGGGGAAATGATCGACGTGCATGGATACCCAAATCATAAAAATATTTGGCAGGGGAAGAAGGATTCGAACCTTCGCATGCTGGAATCAAAATCCAGTGCCTTAACCAGCTTGGCGACTCCCCTGCACAGGGTGACCGTAAAACACCGTCAACCGAAAAAACCGTCTGCCCAGCCCCGAAGGGGGTGGATCGACATGCTGTTGCAAACTTTGACTTGAAGGGTAGCGGGTACGCAATTCAAGTTCATGTTGTGCAACGTCCGCGCAAACACCGCACTTCCAGATCCGGTCATTTTGCCGACCAGCCCCAAGGTATGAAGCCAGTCAACAGCCTGGGAAACACCAGGGCAAATCTGCATGGCAACAGCCTGCAAATCGTTATGACCAAAACCGAAGGGGTCTTGAGCGAAGTCGCAGAGTGTAGCGGATGGTGTGTTTCTTTGAAGCGACGGATGCGAAAAAATTTGCCTTGTGTCGAGTCCATCGGCGGGCTTGGCGACGATGAATTGCGCAGCAGGCACAGTTACCGGCGTGATCTGGTCGCCGATGCCCCCCACCCAAGCAGACTGGCCGCCCAAAAAAAAAGGAACGTCTGCGCCCAATGACAGGCCAATGCTGGTCAATTGCCAAGCCTTGAGGTCAAGTTCCCACAGGCGGTTAAGCGCCAGCAGGGTAGATGCCGCATCGGATGACCCTCCGCCCATACCCGCCTGGGTGGGAATGCGTTTTTCAACGCTGATGTGGACACCATGGCGAACGCCAGCAAAGCATTGAAGCGCACGAGCGGCACGCACGATCAAATCGTCAGGAGGCAGTGGCATGGTCAAGTCTTCGCGGCTGATCTGACCGTTGGTGCGAAGCTCAAAATGCAGGGTATCGCACCAGTCGATCAGCGTAAAGACAGACTCCAGCAAGTGGTAGCCGTCGGGTCGTCTGCCCACAATGTGCAAAAAAAGATTTAACTTGGCCGGAGCTACGATGTCCAACAAAATTTTCATAGGTTATTGGGTTATTGGGTTATCGGAGACCAGAAACAACGGGCTATGGATATCTTTTTGGATTGTCTGGAGTCCAAAAAATTGAAAAGCGCAGCCCACACCAGAGGCTTGGACGATGACTGGTTGCGTGTCCACGCCCAGTTTGAGTTGTTCTGCCGTATCAGGGTCATAGGGGGTCAGATGAATGCCATCCACGGCATCGGTAACAAAAACAGTGTCCCCTTTAACCAGTTTGAATCGGGCTAGTGCCTCTTTGGGCAAAATCACACCCACCGAATTACCGATTTGTGTCAATTTGAGGGCCGTCATGGTGGTATCTCAAAAGTTATAACAATAGTTATATTACCATCGTGCGTCTGGCCAGCGGCAGACGACACAACTGGCGTTATCTTGTGGGTTCAACCCGATCGAAGGGCACTCCGATGATTAAGTTCTTTACAAAGCAGCAGTAATGCAAACCCCCACCCCTGACATCAACATCACCCCCAACCCCAGCGCAGCCCTTGACTTTATCGTCCGCTGGAGCGGCATCGCAGCCAGCGAACTGGCCACCGCACAGAGCTTTGTGATCGACTTGTGTGCGTTATTGGGGGTGGACAGGCCCCACCCCACGCCGCAGCAGGACTACATGTTTGAGCGCCCCGTCACTTTTTGCCACGGGGACGGCACCACCAGCGCCGGACGCATCGATTGCTATAAGCGCGGCCATTTTTGTCTGGAGTCCAAAAAGCTGAAAAGCGCCACCCACACCAAAGGCTTTGACGACGGCCTATTGCGAGCGCACGCCCAGGCGCAAAACTATGTCCGCGCCCTGCCAGCCGGCGAAGGCCGGCCGCCTTTTGTGCTGGTGGTCGATGTGGGCAATGTGATCGAGGTGTTTGCCGAGTTCAGCCAAAGCGGCGGCGCGTACATCCCTTTCCCAGACCCGCGAAGTTATCGCATCAAACTGACTGACCTGGCCCTGCCCGACATTCGAGAGCGCCTGCGGCTGATCTGGCTGTCACCCCACACGCTGAACCCCGCCCTGATCAGCGCCAAAGTCACCCGCGTGGTGGCCGACCTGCTGGCGCAATTGGCCACATCGCTTGAATCCAAAACGGCTGCAACGCCCGTCGTACCTGCATCTGTAGCTACAGAAACAATAGCATCCTACTTGGCCCGCTGCCTGTTTTCGATGTTTGCCGAGGACATCGGCCTGTTGCCCAAAAATGCTTTTTTGGGGCTGCTGACCACCCACCAGCAAGACCCCGCTACGCTGCAAATCATGTTGCGCTGCCTGTGGGCGGACATGGACAGCGGCGGGTTTTGCATGGCATTGGCCAAAAAGGTGATGCACTTCAATGGCAAACTGTTCAAGCACAGCAGCGCTGATGGCTACAGCCTGCTGCTGACCACCGCGCAGATCGACCTGTTGATCGCTGCGGCCAAAGCCGACTGGCGATCGGTAGAGCCTGCCATTTTTGGCACTCTGCTTGAGCGTGCCTTAAACCCCGTCGAGCGCCATGCCCTGGGTGCTCACTACACGCCTCGGGCGTATGTCGAACGGCTGGTGCTGCCCACGGTGATTGAGCCTCTGCGGGCCGAATGGGCCAATGCACAGGCTGCAGCGCTGGTCTTGGCGCACGACGACAAACTGGCAGAGGCCCGAGACCAGGTCAAACGGTTTCACCGTCGTTTGTGCAGCATTCGTGTGCTGGACCCCGCCTGTGGCAGTGCCAATTTTTTGTACGTCACGCTGGAGCACTTGAAACGGCTGGAGGGCGAGGTGCTATTGCAAATGGCGCAGTTAGGTGACAGTCAGGATGTCATGGCGGGGATCGGCGATACGGTCACTCTGCAACAACTGCGCGGTCTTGAGATCAACCCGCGAGCCGCCGCCGTGGCAGAGCTGGTGCTGTGGATCGGCTGGTTGCAATGGCACATCCGTGCACAAGGCAACGCCGCAGTGGCCGAGCCGGTGATCCATGATTACTGCAACATTGATTGTTGCGATGCCGTGCTGGCGTGGGATTCGCAAGAACCCGCATACAACGACCAAGGCCGCTTATTGACCCGCTGGGATGGTGTGACGTTCAAAACCCATCCGGTGACTGGCGTGCCCGAACCCGATGAAGCCGCACAAGTGCCGCAGTGGAAATACCAAAATGCGCGGGCTGCGGTGTGGCCTGAGGCTGACTTTATTGTGGGTAACCCGCCGTTTATTGGCAAACTCAAAGTGCGTGAGGCCCTGGGCGATGGCTATGTTTTGGCCTTGCGAGCCGCCTGGCCGCAAGTGCCCGACAGTGCTGATTTTGTGATGTACTGGTGGGCGCAAGCAGCAGCGCGGGTGGCCAGCGGGCGGGCGCAAAGGTTTGGATTGATCACCACCAACAGCATCACCCAGATTTTTAACCGGCAGGTGGTGCAGGCCGCATTGGACGGATCGCCTGCCTTGGCCTTGACATATGCCATTGCAGATCATCCGTGGGTGGACAGTGCCAATGGTGCTGCCGTTCGCATCGCCATGACGGTAGCCGCTCTGTTGGCGACTGCCCCGGACAGCGGCGATCCGGCTGCTGCAAAAGCTGGACGCTTGCAAACTGTGACCCATGAAGTGACTGGCGACTATGGCGAAGTGGCCGTGACGCTGACCGAGCAAACTGGCGTGATTCATGCTGATTTGACGATAGGTGTCAATGCCCAGCAGGCCCGACCTCTCAGATCCAATCAGCGCATCAGTAGCACAGGCGTGATTCCGCATGGTGCAGGGATGGTGCTGACGTGTGAACAAGCAGCGCAAATGGAGCCGAATGCACCCATAAAACCCTATTGCAACGGCAAAGATTTGACTGACACCAACCGCCATCTTCGTGTGATTGATTTTTATGGGTTAAGTGCGGGCGATGTGCGTGAGAACTACCCCAAGTTGTACCAATGGCTACTGACCCGTGTCAAGCCTGCACGTGCTGTCAATCGCGACCGCGACTTGAGGGAAAAGTGGTGGCTGCACCGCCGCAATAACGACGATATGCGCCAGTCACTGGCGGGCTTGCCTCGCTACATTGCCACCGTGATGACGGCCAAACACCGTGTATTTCAGTTTTTGGATGGTGTCATCCTGCCAGATCAAACCTTGGTTGTTTTTGGACTTGACGATGCATTTGACTTGGGTGTACTGTCAAGTCAATTACATGGAATATGGGCTTTGGTACAAGGTGGAACGTTGGAGGATCGCCCTCGTTACAACAAAACCCGCTGCTTTGACACCTACCCCTTTCCCACAGAGTCCACCGGCCTGACCCCCGAACTGCGCCAAACAATCAGCGCAAAAGCCGAGCAAATCGACACCCACCGCAAGCAGGTGTTATCTGCATCGGGCGCGTCCAAAGAATTGACGCTGACCGGCCTGTACAACGTGATGCAAGCCCTGCGTGAGGGCCGAGCGCTATCAGCCAAAGAACAATCCATCCACACCCGGGGCATCGTCACCGTCCTGAAAGAACTGCACGATGAACTGGACTCCGCCGTGCTGGCGGCCTACGGTTGGAGCGACTTACACCCATCCACCGACAGCCAAAAATTGCTTACCCGATTGCTCGCCCTAAACGCCCAACGCGCCGCAGATGAAGCCAAAGGCACCATCCACTGGCTGCGTCCCGACTTTCAAAACCCGCCAAGCAAGCTATCAAATAAAGAGCAAACAATGCAGGTGCAGCAAGCCTTAGAGGTCGATCGGCCACAACAGGGGTTGTCCGAACCAGAGGGCAAAACAACCGACCCCAAAACCGCCACACCTTGGCCCGCCACCCTGCCCGAGCAGATCAGCGCTGTCGCGCAACTGCTGACCGCCGCCCCCACCGCATTCACCTTGGCGCAGATAGAGGCAGCCTTTAAGGGCCGTGGACAGTGGAAAAAGTCTTTGCCTGTTCTGCTTCAAACGCTGGAAGCAGTGGGCAAGGCACAGCGCAGCGATGCTGACGGTGTGACAGTTTGGCGAGGGTGACTGCCATGAATCCGGAGCGACACGCCCGAACGATAAAACTGACCTGTAGCCCGCTGACCTGTTGTAGCCCGCATGAAGCGCAAGCGCAATGCGGGGTTCTTGCCCATACCCCCCCCATGCCAACCCCCATCGATCTGCCCCCGTCACTTGACACGCCGCCCGCATTAACGGTCATCGAAACCCTGCGAACCGAGCTGGCCGTGCTGCAAGAGGCCGTGCAGCGCGTTGAAGTCCATGAAGCGCCCATATTGACGGCACGCTATTTGGCTACTTTGGGTGAACGTGAATACAAGCTGTTGCAGTTGCAGGTGGATGTGCGCGCTTACCGGCGTCGCATTGAGCTGGCGCAAGCGGTATGTAACCGTGGCCACAAGTTGGATCTACGTGCTGTGGCTGACATCGATGCCTCTGTCAACACCGAACTGCAAGAGTGGCATCAAGCACTGAAACAACGTGAACAGGATTTGGTGCTGGCCCACTTCAATCTGAAAACCATGCAACTCTTGCCGGATGACGAAGTACAGCGAGCCAAACAAGCCTATCGCCAATTGGCACGCTGGCTGCACCCCGATGCCCATCCAGAAAACGCCGCTCTGTTTGCCAGATTCTGGCCCGCCGTTCAGTCTGCCTATCGGGCCTGCGACGTGGATGAACTTGAAACGCTGGTACAGGTCATCGCCCGTGAATTGCCCGATGTGCCGCCTGTCGCAGACGATGAGGCTTTGGCGCAGCACCTAAAAGAACTAATTGCCGCGCAGGCACGCCAATTGGCCGACTTGCAAGCGCAGCCCCCCATGTGCTATCGCGTACAGCTTGACGATGCTGTGTGGGTGGCCAGGCGCTGCGCCGAGATGGACTTGGCCATTCACCTTGAGGCTGCGCAGTTGGCGGCACTGGTGGGGCGTTTTGCTGATTTGACCGCATCAGCGGCCCCTGGCCAGGAGTGACAGGGTGACTTCCCTCTCTCGCAGTCTGGTCGAGATAAAAGACATCAGCCGTGAGCTGATGGAACGCACGTTCAAGTCCCAAACGCCGGCGCTGCCCTTCACACGCGACCTGTTTTTGATTGAAACCCACGTCGCCGGTTTGGCTCACTACCAAATGGAAACAGTGCAAGCACAGTTGGCCGCAGGGTTACCGCTGTTGCTGCAACGTGAACCCTTCAATCAACACGATGATCTGGCCATTGAGGTGCTGACTTGCGAGCGTGTCAAGCTGGGCTATGTCCCCAAAAACCGCAACCCTGTGCTGGCTCGCCTGATGGATGCCGGCAAATGCCTGATCGCCGAGGTCTGCACCGTGGGCACCTGGGAAGGCTGGAGCACCCCGAGCCACGAAGTGCGCTTTCGGATCAGTTTGAGAGAATGAAGCCAATGCGTAGATTCCTGGAAAGCAGCGACAAGAGACGCAAAGATATTGGCTCCCTGTTTGTTCCTGACATCCAACGCTGTCCAACAACAACCGAAATAACCACTTCGATCACTGGTAGAAGCAATGGTAAATAAATCCGCAAAAACAAACCTAACTTATTGATTTTATTAGGTTTGTGGCGGAAACGAAGGGATTCGAACCCTTGATGGGGCTCTACACCCCATACTCCCTTAGCAGGGGAGCACCTTCGGCCACTCGGTCACGTTTCCTGCACACTCTGTCCAATTATGTCATGACTCTGGCGGGAGAGTACCGCCACAAGCTCATCAAGCTCATCAAGCTCATCAAGCTCATCCAGAGTTCGCCAGGGTTGCGCAGTGCGCAGATCTATGGACTGTTCACAACCGGATGTCCATTCTGTGGGTATGTCTTGATCGCTTGGCATCGTGTCCCATAGAATCTGGCCCCCTTCGATTCTTAACTCGCGATTGGAATTTGCCATGACACGTTGGATGCTTTGGACTTTGTCCGTGACTTGTGTGCTGATTTTGACGGCCTGCGCTACCAGCAGTCCGGATGTGGTTCAGCGTGAGGATGCCCAGCGTTTGTCACAGGTTCAAGACGGCGTGGTGCTCACAGTGCGCCCTGTGGTCGTGGACGGTAGCCAGACCGGTATTGGCGCTGCCGTGGGTGGCATCACAGGTGCTGTCGCGGGTTATAGCGGTAGCGGTGTGCCACGCGAAGCCCAGGTGCTGGGGCTTTTGGCCGGTGTGGCCGGTGCAGCAGCAGGCAACGCCGTCGAACGTCTGACTACGCGTGAAGATGCCGTTGAAATTGTGATCCAGCTTAAGGGCGGCGAACGCCGCGCCATCGTTCAGGCGAAGGGCAACGAGACCTTTGTCCCGGGTGATGCCGTTATTTTGGTCACCAGCAGCGGCAAAGTCCGCGTCGCCAAGGCCCCCAAGATCGCTCCGTAGTCAGCGATGGGGCTGTGTGCATCCTGGATGCGCGGCGCATACAAGGCTTGCGCAGCTTGATCGATCGGATGGATCGATCGGGTTGATTCATCAAGTCTTTGGCAGGGTAACGCCACTTTGCCCTTGGTATTTGCCGCCACGATCCTTGTAGCTGGTTTCACACACTTCATCGCTTTCAAAAAACAAGACTTGGGCGCAGCCCTCGCCAGCGTAGATTTTGGCCGGCAACGGTGTCGTGTTGCTGAATTCAAGGGTGACGTAACCTTCCCATTCAGGCTCAAAGGGGGTCACGTTCACAATGATGCCGCAGCGGGCGTAAGTGCTTTTGCCCAAGCAGATCGTGAGCACATTGCGCGGAATGCGAAAGTACTCCACGGTGCGCGCCAATGCAAAACTGTTGGGCGGGATGATGCAGACTTCGCTGTCAAAATCCACAAAACTGTGCTCGTCAAAGTTTTTGGGGTCAACCACCGTGCTGTGAATGTTGGTGAATACCTTGAACTCTGGCGCACACCGGATGTCGTACCCGTAGCTGCTGGTGCCGTAGCTGACGATCTTTTGACCATTGGCATTTAAGCGAACCTGTCCAGGCTCAAAAGGCTCGATCATCTTGTGCGCCAACGCCATGCGACGAATCCATCGATCGCTTTTAATGCCCATGTTTCTTCCTGATAGGACTGAGCGCCCTTAAACACCAAGTTCTTGATAGATGACGAGCCTTGACCCCGGCACTGGCTTGAAGATCAGGGCTGCTTGGTTCCCCACCTGACCCGGTCGACCCCCGCACCATGCGGGAAGGCCCGTCGGTTTGGATTGTAAGTGACCCCGGGTGTTGTCTGAAAAACGCTATACCCCCTGAAAGGCCTCTGCTGCTGCTGCTACGGTGTCTGCAATGTCCTGATCGGTATGCGCGGCACTGACAAAACCGGCCTCAAACAACGCAGGTGCCAAATAAACATTGCGGTTCAACATGCCATGAAAAAACTGGTTAAAGCGTTTGCCGTCTGACTGCATCACCTGGCGGTAGTTTTGCGGCAGAGTTGCCTGAATAAAAAACCCCATCATTCCGCCCTCGCTGTCTCCGCAAAACGGGACACCTGCTGCTGCGGCGCTCTGTTTCAGGCCACTGATCAGGGCGCGGGTTTTGCGTGACAGGTCTTCATAAAACCCCGTGCGGCTGACTTCACGTAAAGTGGCTAGACCGCAAGCCGTGGCCACAGGGTTGCCAGACAGCGTACCGGCTTGATAGACAGGGCCCAACGGGGCCAAGTGTTCCATCACAGCACGCTTGCCCCCAAAGGCCGCTAACGGCATACCGCCGCCGATGACCTTGCCCATGACGGTTATATCCGGCGCAAAGCCAGGAATGGCGCGGGCATAGATACTTTGGGCACCACCTGCTGCTACCCTAAAGCCCGTCATCACCTCATCAAACACCAGCAGGGCACCGTGCTGGGTGCAAAGCTCACGACAGCGTTTGACAAACGCGACGCTGGCACGAACAAAGTTCATGTTGCCGCCAATAGGCTCCATCATCAGGCACGCAATGTGACTGCCTTGGGTCGCAAAGGCCTGCTCCAACTGCTCAATGTTGTTGTACTCCAGCACCAGAGTGTGCTGCGCAACCTCTGGCGGGACACCGGCACTGGTGGGGTGGCCAAAGGTGGCCAGGCCTGAGCCTGCCCTGACCAGCAAAGAATCGGCGTGACCGTGGTAGCAGCCTTCAAATTTGATGAACTTGCTGCGGCCTGTTGCGCCTCGGGCCAGGCGGATGGCGCTCATCGCGGCCTCGGTGCCAGAGCTGACCAGCCTGACCATGTCCATGGACGGCATCAGCGCCAGAATGTGTTCGGCCAGCTCAAGCTCGCGCTCGGTGGGTGCGCCATAGGAGAACCCATCCAGTAGGGCGCGCTGAACGGCCTCAACCACGGCTGGGTGGCCGTGGCCCAGGATCATCGGCCCCCATGAGCCTATGTAATCAATGTAGCGCTGCCCGTTGGCATCCCACATATAGGCACCTTGGGCACGCTGGATAAAACGAGGAGTGCCACCTACGGCGCGAAAAGCGCGCACGGGAGAATTAACCCCGCCGGGGATGACTTTTTGGGCGCGATCAAACAGGGCAACATTGCGATCAGATGGGAGGTTCATGGATCAAATAAGGGTATGGGTGAGGTAATAGTGCAGCAATCATTAGAGCAAGTGTATGCAAACGTGATCTATGTGACCATGACACCGATCGTTTGCAAAGGTC
Source organism: uncultured beta proteobacterium (assembly GCA_903822205.1). Taxonomy (GTDB): domain Bacteria; phylum Pseudomonadota; class Gammaproteobacteria; order Burkholderiales; family Burkholderiaceae_C; genus Rhodoferax. The sequence continues at coordinate 15,479 of CAIJOK010000144.1, forward strand.
AGATTCCTACAGGGCTGCTGCCACAAATTTGACCATTTTAGGGGGCATCTGTGCTGTGATGGGCCGGTGTTGGCTTGCATCAAATGGGTTCCAGACCCAAAATCTACTGGTAAACTGCCAGGCCAAAGCGGGATACTCAAAGCGCAAAGATTTTCGTGCCGAGGGTGTACGCTTGACGCGCCGATAAGCCCGATAAGCTCGATAGGCACTACGTACTGATGCCCACAAAACAGCCCGTTGGCTTGGAACCTGCACAGCCATCATGGAAGATTTTGCATCAGCCCTCAAAGCAACCCCTCACGGGTTCGTTTGCCATTTAACTGGCCCATTCAGGAGCAATCTCTGATGAATCCTCCAGACGCACCTTTGAAAATTCTGGTTGTTGATGACAGCAACACCATCCGTCGCAGCGCTGAAATATTTCTGAAGGCTGGTCAATACGAGGTCGTACTGGCTGAGGATGGTTTTGATGCCTTGGCCAAGGTCAGCGACTACCGTCCGGACTTGATCTTTTGTGACATTCTCATGCCACGGCTGGATGGCTACCAGACATGCGCCATCATCAAGCAAAACGCCAGGTTTGCCAAGGTTCCTGTTGTGATGCTCTCGTCCAAAGACGGTGTTTTTGACAAGGCACGTGGCCGCATGGTCGGTGCCCAAGATTATTTGACCAAACCCTTTACCAAAGATCAGTTGTTGCAGGCGGTTGAACAGTTTGGAAATTTGGTACATGGAGATATCTAATGGCTATTCATAACATACTCGTGATCGATGATTCAAAAACGGAATTGATGTTTTTGACAGACATACTCCAAAAAAAAGGCTTTGCCGTTCGCACCGCTGAAAACGCAGAAGACGCTCTACAGCGCCTGTCCGATGCAAAACCCGATTTGATTTTGATGGATGTCGTGATGCCCGGGCAAAATGGTTTCCAACTGACACGCTCGATCAACCGCAACCCCGACTATGCGGATATTCCAATCATCATGTGTACCAGCAAAAACTTGGAGACCGACCGCGTCTGGGGTCTGCGCCAAGGTGCGCGTGACTACATCACCAAGCCCGTCAATGCACGCGATCTGATGGCCAAAATCAAGGCTCTTGGCTGATGGATGACATACGTATTTTCAAAAAATTAAATACGTCATTTTTTTTGTCAAGTTGGCACTAATGCACGTCATTGCTGCATGAGATGCTATAAATTTGTAATTTGATTAAGTATTTAACTTTTTATAGACAGCTTATTTATGGCTAACCGGACTGCCCTTCGGGAACTTCAGACACGCTTGGCCGCTCGCCTACAGGCTGCACGCGAAGAGACCGTGCTGGTGTCGTGGCTGGCTGTCAGGGCGGGGCCACACAAGCTCCTGTTTCCGCTAGCGCAGGCCGGAGAGATTTTTATGGTCACCCATATTGCCTCCGTCCCTTACGCAAGAGACTGGTTTGAAGGCGTTGTCAGCTTGCGTGGCGGTCTTTTTGGGGTGGTTGATGTGGCTGGTTTTCTGGCCGCCATGCTTACGCCAGGGGTTCCTTTTAGAGCGCGCCCTTTGTCAGCCCTGTCCAGTCTGGTGACATTCAACGAACACCTTGATCTGAATTGCGCCCTGTTGGTGGACGGCCTGGTGGGACTGCGCAGAGAAGATTCTTTTGTCAGTCAACAAGCGCCAGCGGAAGATATGCCAGATTACTATGGAAACTTGTTTGTAGATGCCAGTGGTGTGCCATGGCAAGAAATCAAGCTTCAAACCTTGTCCCAATGCTCCGAGTTTCTTGGTATTGGTATTGGTATTGGTATTGGTGCTGGTGCTGGTGTTGGCGCTGGTGTTGGCGCATAAATTTTTACTGTAGGTCATGCAATGGCTGTCGTTCATCAATTCAAAAACCTATTTTCAAGAAACGTACACGGTCGTGAACAAGATACCCACTTTAGTCTGGGTGATTCGGGTATTTCCATCTTGCAAAGCGACGAGGAAATCAAGTCAGCCCAGTCCGGTTACGGCACACTGTCTCGCAAACCGTCACGGGCCGATACCCCCAAAACACGGGGTACGTCCGATCAGATCACGCTGCCGTTTCTAGGCGCAAAAGCAGTGGTACTGCATCAGCGCGTCCTGTCCATGACACTGGGACTGTCCCTGATACTGTTGACTGTGGTCACAGTTTTGGGACTCAACCAGTCTGAGCGGGTGGCACAACAACTGCACGCTGCCGGTCGAGCGCAGACACACTCGCAACGCTTAGCCAAAGAAGTCACGCAAGCCCTCTTTGGACGGAGTCAGTCGTTTACGGATATGACCGAGAGTGCGCAAATTTTGTCCGATTCGGTTCGGGGAATGCGAACGAGCGATGCAGGGCGCTGGGTTCGCTTGTTCAACGTCGAAAGTCAGCCTTTGCTGGAGCGACTGACCCCCTTGCTCGACCGCACCGCAGCCAATGCCGCCACCTTCATGGCCCAAAAAAACAATTTGATCCAAGCCAATGGCGCTTTGCGGTTGATTACGCAACAGTCGGCTGACATGCTGAGCGCGGCTGATACCGTATTTGTCGCCAAACTTCAGCAAAACGTGCCTCAGGCAGAGTTGCTGGCGGCCCACCAGTTGGTGGTTTTGACACAGCGTATCAGCCGGTCTGCCAATCAATTGCTGACCATGGATGGGGTCGATCAAGATGCTGCTGGCTTGTTAGCCAAAGACCTGAAATTGTTTGGCGACATTCTGACCGGCCGTCAAGAAGGCAGTCCCGAGCTGCGTCTGTCGGTCAGTTCGGATGCCAAAATTCGCGATCAATTGAACACCCTGCAAAAGCTTCATGCGCAAAACCAAGCCCGCGCATCCAGTATTTTGGGCTACTTGCCCAGCCTGGTATCTGCCCGTGAAGCCCAGTTCGCCATTTTGACGGACAGTTCGCTCATTCGCCAAGAGCTTGAATCCCTCCAGGTGGCCCTGTCTTCGCACACCGATTTAAGCACTCTGGTGCTGATCATCCTGCTTTTGGCCGTCCTGCTGGCACTGCTCAGCGCAGCGGGGTTGTCGTATGTGCAACTGCAAGACAGTCGTCAGCGCCAAGTGGCAGCAGAGTCCTTGCAGCAGGAGGCCAGACATCATGAGCAAGAAGCCAAGCGTGTCAATGATGCCAATCAAGCCGCCATTTTGCGATTGATGAACGAGCTTCAAACCGTCGCAGAGGGTGACTTGACCCAAGAGGCCACCGTTACCGAGGACATCACCGGAGCCATTGCAGACTCTGTGAATTACACCATCGAAGAACTTCGCTCTCTGGTGGGGCATGTCCAGAGCATGGCCGCCAGGGTGGCGCAGACCACCTCAGATGTGGATGCCAATTCAACCGAGCTTTTGGCTGCGTCCAACGAACAGCTCCATGAAATTCGCGAGACCGGTCGCTCCGTGCTGGACATGGCCACGCGCATCAACCAAGTGTCCGTGCAAGCCCAGGAGTCTGCCCTGGTTGCCCGCCAATCCCTCAAGGCCGCCGATCTTGGCTTGCAGGCTGTGCAAAACTCCATCGGCGGCATGAACACCATTCGTGACCAGATTCAGGAGACTTCCAAACGCATCAAGCGCCTGGGTGAGTCTTCACAGGAGATCGGTGAGATCACCGAACTGATTTCGGACATCACCGAACAAACCAATATCCTGGCGCTGAATGCAGCCATTCAGGCTGCATCAGCCGGAGATGCCGGGCGCGGATTTTCAGTGGTGGCCGAAGAGGTTCAACGTCTGGCTGAGCGCTCAGCCGATGCAGCTCGCCAGATAGCAGCGCTGGTCAAGGCCATTCAGACCGACACCCAGGATGCCACCGGTGCCATGGAACGCTCTACGCAAGGTGTCGTCGAAGGTGCCAAACTGTCTGACAACGCCGGTACAGCGCTGACCGAGATCGACCATGTATCACGACATCTGGCCGATCTGATCGAGCAGATTTCCTCATCCACCCTGCGTGAGGCCAAGCAAGCCAACGACATGGCCGGAAACATCCAGCATATTTTTGCTGTGACCGAGCAAACCGTTGAGGGCACCCGGTCCACCGCCACCCAGGTTCGCAGCCTGTCCAAAATGGCCGAAGATCTGCGACAGTCCGTCGCACGATTCCGCATTGCCTGACCCTTGCCTGACTGACTTTCCATGCAGACTTCTGTGGTTTCTGTGGCTTCCGTTGCCTTAGTCGCTCCAAGCGATTCACGTGATGCAGTTCTTCCTGACCTTGGGCCTATGGCGTGGGTTCTGGATGAACTTCAAAAGTCGCTTGACGGTGCCACCAAAGCCCTGCGCCGATTTGTCCGCGATGCTGAACTGGCAAGAGGCTCTGATATTGCAGCGCTGGATACCAGTCATTTGCGTATCGCCCGCCAGCAATTGCACCAGGCTGTCGGTGCCCTTGAGATGGTGGGGCTTGAGATACCGGCCAAAATGCTGCGGGCCATGGAGGCTCTGACGCAAAAATTTGTTCAGTCTCCGCAGTCATGCAGCGACATTGCCGCACAAAAGCTGGAGCGCGCCAGCTTTGCCTTGATTGACTATTTGTTTGGCCTGCTTAAGGGTCGGCAAACCTCATCGGTGGCCTTGTTTCCGCAGTACCGCAGCGTGCTGGAGTTGCTTGGCAGTGACCGCATTCATCCGGCTGACCTATGGGCATGCAACTGGCACTGGGCCGATGTACCCGTGCCGACATCGGTCGCCCCACTGTCTTACAACGACACGGTCCGAACGCACATCGACACTTACGTGCTCAACGTGGTCAAGACCGGCCATGTCCCCTCGGCCCATGCCATGCACGACATCAGCCTTGGCTTTGCGGCTGCGCAAACAGGGCTGCATGAGCGTGTCTTTTGGTGTTTGGCTGCAGCGTATTTTGAGGCTGTGGCGACCAACCGGTGTCCGTCTGACAACTACACCAAGCGTGCGGCATCGCAGATTCTGGCCCAGTACCGATCCCTGGCCAAGGGCGGCAGCGATGTGTCTGAGCGACTCTTGCAGGACTTGCTGTTTTTTTGTTCACGTGCCACCCCTGACCCCACGCAAGCTGATGGCACACTGGTGGCTGTTCGTGCGGCCTATGGCCTGACCACCCCGTCCAACGCACGGGCGACCGATTACGAAACGCCGCAATATGGCCGTTTTGATCCTGCCTTGTTGGTGCAGGCACGCAAACGCATTGCAGCGCTGACCGAGACCTGGTCTGCACTGTCAGGGGGTGACACCAACCGAATCAAAGCTTGCGCCGACCAGTTCAGCCTGGTCGCCGACTCCATCACCAAACTACACCCTGACGGTGCAGAGCTGGCGGCTTCGCTGTCGCGTTCCATCGACAGCATCGTCCAGACAGGCCAGGCTCCGTCGCCGGCGCTGGCCATGGAGGTCGCCACAGCCGCGCTGTACCTTGAAGCAGCCTACGACGACATGGACTCCTCCGACGAGACTCTGCTGGTGCGCTGCCACCATCTGGCGTTGCGTCTGGATCGTGTCATCGCGGGGGGGCAGCCTGAGCCTCTGGACACTTGGATGGAAGAGCTTTACCGCCGTGTGAGCGACCGTCAGACCATGGGTAGCGTGGTTGGTGAGCTGCGTACCGCACTGGGTGAGGTTGAAACCGCCCTGGATGCATTTTTTCGCCAGCCTGATACGCCGTCATCGCTGCATGCTGTACCCGGCAAACTGGCCCAAATGCGCGGCGTATTTTCGGTTTTGGGTCTGGATCAGGCGGCCCTGGCAACCTTGCGCATGCGAAACCACGTTGAGCAGTTCTGGGTGGATGCCCCCTACGCCAAAGCTGATCAGTTTGGTGTCTTTGAAAAACTGGGCAACAGCCTAGGCGCACTTGGATTTTTGGTCGATATGCTGGGTTACCAGCGCGAGCTGGCCAAAAAACTGTTTGTCTATGATGAGGATTTGGGCGAGTTCAAATTTTTGACAGGCCGGCAAAAAACGCCGCTGGTCGCGCCCCCCGCGCCGCCAGCTTTCGTGCTGGACTTTCCGGATCCCCCATCTGGCGCGGCAGAAGTTCCTTCTGCGGCTGCCGTCTTGTCATTTGTGCCACCCCCCCCGCCAGACGATGAAGACGACAACCAAGAGCTGCGCGAGATTTTTCTGGAAGAGGCCACAGAGGTCATTCAAAATGGTCTTTTGGCTATCTCGGCACTGGCTGCCGATCCATCTGACACTGACCAGCAGATGACCTTGCGGCGGGCTTTTCACACCCTTAAAGGCAGTTCACGCATGGTGGGCCTAACCGAGTTTGGCGAGGCTGCCTGGTCATTTGAGCAGTTGCTCAATGCCTGGCTGCCTCAGCAAAAGCCTGTCAGCTCTGACATGTTGCAACTGACCCAAAAAGCCATGGATGGGTTTGGTCGTTGGGTCGCAGACATTGCAGCCAACACCGATCAACGCTGGGCTGCCCTGCCTTTTCGCCGTGCTGCGGACAGTTTGCGACTGGACAACGCGCCCATGGGTCTCTTGTTACCTGAAGATACCCCCCCTGACATCGCTCCACCCCCATCGGATGTCTCTGAGGCTGCAACGCCCCCCCAAGCCCCCGTTGTTGCTGTATCCGATACGATGCCAACAACCGGCGCGATGGAGGATGGGGATGAGGATGCCCAAGCCACCGTGCCTGGTGACCTGTTTTTTGCATCTGTCCCGTCCGTATTACCCGTACCCATCGTCACAGAATTGTTAGATTTTTCGCAGCCAGGCTTCATGTGGCCCGACCTTGCACTGCCCCCCCCACCAGAGTCTTCGCCAGAGTCGCCGCCGACCCCAACACCGGCAACGGATCAACCGATGGATCAGGTCGATCAGGTAGATCAAATGGCTCAGGTGGATCAGGTCGATCGGGAAACTCAGGAAGATCAGTCGAGTTCACAGGCACAGCCACAGCCAGTCACCACAGACGAGGTCGATCTGTCTGACTTACCGCTCGATTTTGTCTTGCCTGATGCCAGGGATGTCTCCGAACAGCAGTCAGACTCCATCTCCTCGGCTGATGCCACAGATGCTGATGCCACGGATGCCACAGTTGCCACAAGTCTCACAGATGCCGTAGAGATAACCGACCCATCAGACGCTGATACGACCACATCCGAAGACCTTGATCTCAATTTGGACTTTGCGCCTGATTCCAGGTTTGCGCCTGACGACAAAGTGATCGGTACCTTGCGCATCGGCTTGGCACTCTACAACGTCTATCTGAACGAAGCCGAAGAATGGTCACAAAGGCTGTTGGGTGAGCTTGTCTTGTTGTCGATGCAGCCCAGACGGCCACTGTCTGACGCACCCGTGACATGGGCGCATTCGCTGGCCGGCAGCTCTGCCACCGTGGGCTTCATGGAGTTATCGGGGTTGGCGCGTGCTCTCGAACATGCGCTGCTGCATGTCCAATCGCGTGAGTTAGGCTTGTCTGAGCACCTGCCCGTGTTTGTCCAAGCCGCCCAAAACGCAAGGCACTTACTCCAACAGTTTGCGATAGGCATCCTGGAGTCGCCTGAACCTGCCTTGCTGTCGGCACTGCGGGACATTTTGGACATTGAACCTGCTACGGCGTTTGCGGTCGATCTGGACATGACGCTGGCGTATGACCCTGTCAGTCATGCTGGTACTGGTACTGAGGCTGATGCTGATGCTGATGCTGATACCCATTTCGCCGATGCAGACAATGCTTTGCCAGTCATTGATCTTGATATTGGCTTTGATCTGCTGTGGCCTGATCCTGCACCAAGCCCTGTGCCCGCAGCAGTGCCTGATGAACCGCCTGATGCACCGTCCGATGCACTGCCTCTTGTGCCCCCACCAGCCCCTGTTGCGGTAACACCGACCATGTTGGCGAACCTAGCGCCAGTCCAACCTGCACCACCACTTGACAGCGATGAACTGGATGCCTTCGATGTGCTGGACATCGATCTGTTTCCCATCTTTGACGAAGAAGCCCAAGAACTCATGCCAAGGCTGAGTGCCGCTTTGCGGCAATGGTTGGCCTATCCAGGCGATGTGACAGCACGTCATGATGTCCTGCGGGTTTTGCATACCCTCAAAGGCAGTGCCCGTCTGGCCGGTGCCATGCGACTGGGTGAAATGGCGCACCACCTTGAATCTGCCGCCTTGCAGATCGCCGCTGATACCGCTACCGCACCACAGATTGATCCTTTGCTCACCCGCTTGGACCATCTTCAGAGCCATCTGGATACCTTGCGGCTCATGCCCATTCAGTCGATGGTCTTACCAGAGGCTGAGCCTCGGTTGCCCGAGACGGTGGATGTGTTACCTGCTTCTGAGCAGACTGAGTTGGACCCCACCACCACCCCACCGGATGCAGCCACAGCCGCCCCAGTGCCGGAACTGCCGACACTGCCGACATCAAAAGCCTCCGCAGCAGCGTCACGCATACCGTCAACCGCCCCCACGGTGGGCACTCGTCGCGCCTTGTCCCCCACGCTCAGAATTCGTTCCAACTTGCTGGATCGCATGGTCAATCAGGCCGGCGAAGTCATCATCACACGCACCCGGCTAGAGTCCCGTCTGGGCCAATTGCAGGGGTCTTTGGGTGATCTCAGCAGCAGTCTGGACCGCCTGCGAACCCAATTGCGAGACCTTGAATTGCAATCCGAATCGCAGATGCAATCGCGTTTGGCGCAGACCAAAGACCTGGCTAAAAGCTTTGATCCGCTTGAGTTTGATCGATTTACCCGGGTGCAAGAACTCACCCGCATGATGGCCGAATCAGTCCACGATGTCGCCACCTTGCATCGCACCCTGCAACAGACCACCGCAGGCGTTGAAGACGACCTGATCGCACAGGCCCGCCAAACCCGCGAGCTTCAGCATGATCTGTTGCGAACCCGCATGGTTGAGTTTGAAAGCATCGCCGAGCGCCTGTATGGCGTGGTACGCCAGGCTGCCAAGGACACCGGCAGGCAAGTCAAACTCGACATCATGGGTGGTGCGCTTGAGATGGACCGCAGTGTGCTTGAGCGCATGGCCCCCTCGTTTGAGCACTTGTTGCGCAACGCAGTGGCCCATGGCATTGAGGATGCCCCCACCCGTGCCGCCGCCGGCAAGCCTGCGACAGGCAGCATCAGCATCATCTTGACGCACCAGGGCAATGATGTCAGTGTCAGCTTGAGCGATGACGGTGCCGGTCTCAACCTGGATCTGATTCGCGCCAAGGCCATCGCACTGGGGCACATCGCCCCTGACCAAGACTTGTCTGATGATCAGATAGGTGATTTGATCTTTACGCCCGGGTTTTCTACTGCCGCCCGTGTGTCTGAACTTGCAGGACGCGGTGTGGGCACCGACGTGGTACGCACCGAGGTCCACGCTCTGGGTGGCCGAATTGAACTGAACACCCTGCGCGGGCAAGGCACTCGGTTCAATCTGGTCTTGCCGCTCACGACCGCTGTCACGCAGGTGGTGTTGTTGCGCATCGGCGACCTGGTGCTGGGGGTGCCCACCAATTTGGTGGAACTGGTTAAACGGGTGCCCAGGGCCGGTTTGGATACGGCCTATCAATCCGGCCACTTTATGCACGATGGACACAGCTTGGCGTTTTATTGGGCGGGAGCATTGCTACAGATGTCAAGCACCAGCACGGACTCGGCTACCAGGTCTGCGTCCGTGGTGATCTGTCGCAGTGCAGGCCAACAAGTGGCCATGCACGTCGATGAGGTTCTGGGCAACCGTGAGGCTGTGGTTAAAAACCTGGGGCCACAGTTGTCACGCCTGCCTGGCCTGGCTGGCGTGACTGTGCTGGCATCAGGCGCAGTGGTCTTGATCTATAACCCCGTCGCACTGTCCACCATTTATGGTGACAAGGCACGCAGCTTTGGCAGATCCCTACCGGTTGATTCATCCGTTGACGCGCTGGCGCAACCACCAACCCATGCCGCTGCGTCTTTCGATCCCGCCCATGAGGTCAGTGCCGATCAGCCTCCGCTGATCCTGGTGGTCGATGACTCCATCACGGTGCGACGCGTCACGCAGCGTTTGCTCAAACGCGAAGGCTACCGTGTGGCCCTGGCCAACGACGGCTTGCATGCGCTTGAAGTCTTGCAAAACGAAAAGCCTGCGGTCGTTCTGTCCGATATCGAGATGCCCAGAATGGATGGGTTTGACCTGGTGCGCAACCTTCGCCACAACCCCTATTGGGCCGATCTGCCGATCATCATGATCACGTCTCGCATTGCCCAAAAACACCGTGATTACGCACGTGAGCTTCAAGTCGATCATTACCTGGGCAAACCCTACCCTGAGGACCAACTGCTTGAACTCCTGCGCCAGTATTGCGCCGATACCACGGGTACCACGGCTGATTCAGCCGATTAGTCTCGCGATAACGCTCGTCAATAGGGCATTGTTTGCTATCACGATGATACTAATTCTGTAATATCTGTGGCCACTCCATCCCACCCATCACCGCCACGATCGGCTGCTGTGTCTATCCTGTCAGCCCTGGGTGCTGCTGTTCTGTTTGGCCTGAGCACCCCCCTGGCCCGGCAATGGGTCCAGGATATGTCCGCCTGGTATCTGGCGGGGCTGCTCTATTTGGGCAGTGCGCTGGGGCTCATGGGACTCATGGGGCTGTGTTCATGGCAAGGTCGCAGTGGGTTTCAGGTGGCCTTGTCTGGCCGCGAGTGGCCCTGTTTGGCGGGGGCCATCGCCTGTGGTGGCGTGGCCGGTCCGGTTTTGTTGATGCTGGGACTGGCGCAAATGGGGGCAGCGCAGGCCTCACTGCTGCTTAACCTGGAGGGGGTTTTGACGGCACTGGTGGCATGGGTGGTGTTCAAAGAAAACACCGACCGCCGCATGGTGCTGGGCATGGCACTTATCGTGGCAGGTGCTTTTGTGTTGTCTTGGCCCACGACAGCCCCCATCGGCGGAACAGGCACCAGCATCACCAGCATCACGGGCATCACGGGCAGTTGGCTGATCGCTGCAGCCTGCCTGTGCTGGGCGCTGGACAACAACCTGACGCGCCAGGTGGCCCATGCTGATGCGAAGGTGATCGCCGGTATCAAAGGAGGCTGCGCTGCGGTGGTCAATCTTGCCCTGGCCCAAGTGCTAGGGCACAACGCGCCCTCGTGGACTGCGGCAAGCTGTGTCATGCTGATCGGTTTTGCGGGCTATGGCATCAGTCTGGTGCTGTTTGTCGTCGCCTTGAGGGGCTTGGGGGCTGCCCGCACCGGTGCATATTTTGGAATTGCACCGTTTGTGGGGGCCTTGGTGGCCATCCTGGTCTTTGGGGAATCGCCAACGCCCTTATTCTGGACTGCGGGCCTGCTGATGGGCATAGGGGTCTGGCTGCACCTGACCGAGCACCATGCACATAGTCACCAGCACACGCTACTGCACCACAACCACCCCCATCGGCACGACGAACACCACCTGCACAGCCACCCCGCAGATACCGTGCCCGGTACTTTTCAAACGCCCCCAAACGCTACTCATACTCATCCCCATACCCACGCACCGCTGTGTCACAGTCACCCGCACTATCCTGATATTCACCATCGGCATGAGCATTCATGATGACCTAACCCCAGGATCATGGACTCTGCTTTCAATCCCCCCATGTTCAAAATCAGCGTCTCCCACAGCCTGACATCTGATGCCAAGGTCGCGCTATAGATGCTTTCTTTTGCCACCATGATCTGCTCTTTTTTTTTGTGGGCTGGGTTTTGGCTTGCATCCCGCTGATCGAAAACCATCGCATCCGTCTACGACAATACGCTTACCTAGCCTCAAATTTTTGGCTTCCCTTGCGTGCAAAATGCGCAGCAATCACCCCGCCAAAAAGTGATGCCAAAAGCTACGCCACGGCGCAAAGTGTCGCTGGGCCTAAACGGGCAGATGCCGCGTAAGCAATACGCCTGAGTTGATGCAATGTGATGCCAGCTTTTGATTGTTGACGATGATAAAAGTGATTGAAATCAACGGGTTATAAGGATTTTTTATTGCATGAACATAGTGATTCTCGATGACTACCAAGATGCCGTCCGTAAACTGGCTTGTGCCGCCAAACTTGAACCCTACCAAGCCAAGGTTTATACCAACACCGTCAAGGGCTTGGGCCAGTTGTCCGTGCGACTCAAAGATGCCGATGTGATCGTGCTGAACCGTGAGCGAACGCATATTTCACGCGCCCTGATCGACAAGTTGCCACGGCTTAAACTGATCGTCCAGACGGGCCGTATCGGTGTTCACGTGGATGTTGCCGCATGCACTGAACGCGGCGTTGCGGTCGCCGAAGGCACAGGCTCACCGGTGGCACCCGCAGAGCTGGCGTGGGCGCTGATCATGGCATCGGCGCGTCGGCTGCCTCAGTACATCGGCAACCTCAAGCACGGAGCCTGGCAACAGTCCGGTCTCAAATCAAGCGCCATGCCCCCTAATTTTGGTTTGGGCACGGTGCTGAGAGGCCGCACGCTGGGCATCTGGGGGTATGGCCGCATCGGTCAGATTGTGGCTGGTTATGGCAAGGCCTTTGGCATGAATGTCCTCATCTGGGGGCGTGTCCCCAGCCGTGAACGCGCTGTTCAAGATGGTTTTGTGGCCGCCAACAGCCGCGAAGAGTTCTTTGGCCTGTCCGATGTCCTGACCCTGCACCTGCGCCTGAATGATGACACGCGCGGCACCATCGGGCTTTCAGACCTTTCTCTGATGAAACCCACCGCGCTGCTGGTCAATACCTCATGCGCCGAAATCATCGAGCACGATGCCTTGATCAGCGCACTCAACCGAGGCAGACCGGGTTTGGCCGCAATGGATGTCTATGAAAACGAACCCATTTTGCAGGGACACGCCCTGCTGCGCCTTGAGAACTGCATCTGCACACCGCACATTGGCTATGTTGAGCAAGACAGTTATGAGCTTTACTTCAGTGCGGCCTTTGACAATGTGGTCAACTTCATCAAGGGCCGCCCCACCAACATCGTCAATCCTGGTGCCTTGCAGGTCAGGCGCTAGGCTATCCAGCGCGGGCAAGCCCGCACGTACGAAGCCCGTCCTGACTACTTGTGCTTGATGTACCGGTGCAGGGCCGCCATTTGGGCGGTCATCACAGCCAACTCAGCACTGGCCTTGGCCAGGTCCATGTCGGTGCTGGCATTGCTCAGGGCCTCTTCGGCTGCCTGACGGGCGGCGTTGGCTTTTTCATGGTCCAGGTCTTCACCGCGAATGGCGGTATCTGACAGCACGGTCACACTGTCGGGCTGAACCTCCAAAATGCCGCCGGCCACAAAGATGAACTCTTCCCCACCGTCTGCTTTGTCTATGCGCACTGCCCCCGCCTTGATGCGGGTGATCAGCGGGGTGTGTCGGGGGTAGATGCCCAGTTCGCCACACTCGCCCGGCAGTGTCACAAACCTGGCCTCACCGGCAAAGATCGAGGATTCTGCGCTGACCACATCGACGTGGAAGGTCTTCATGGCTTAGACCTTTTTGGCTTTTTCAAAAGCCTCATCGATGCCGCCCACCATGTAAAACGCCTGTTCCGGCAGAGCGTCGCACTCGCCTGACACGATCATTTTGAAGCCACGGATGGTCTCGGCCAAACTGACGTATTTGCCCGGTGTACCCGTAAAAACCTCGGCCACGTGAAAGGGCTGTGATAAAAATCGCTGAATTTTGCGTGCCCTTGCCACCGTCAGTTTGTCCTCGGGTGCCAACTCGTCCATGCCCAAAATGGCGATGATGTCGCGCAGCTCTTTGTAGCGTTGCAGCGTGCCTTGCACGGCGCGGGCGGTCTCGTAATGATCCGTGCCCACCACCAAGGGGTCCAGTTGGCGGCTGGTGGAGTCAAGCGGATCAACCGCCGGATAAATGCCCAACGACGCGATGTCGCGGCTTAAAACAACGGTTGAATCCAGGTGGGCAAAGGTGGTTGCCGGGCTGGGGTCGGTCAAATCGTCGGCAGGCACATAAACCGCCTGAATGGAGGTGATGGAACCCACCTTGGTCGATGTGATGCGCTCTTGCAGCCGGCCCATTTCCTCAGCCAGGGTGGGCTGATAACCCACCGCCGACGGCATACGGCCCAGCAGGGCAGAGACCTCAGTGCCTGCCAGGGTAAAGCGGTAGATGTTGTCGACAAAAAACAAAACGTCCCGGCCCTCATCGCGAAAAGACTCCGCAATGGTCAATCCAGTCAGGGCCACGCGCAGGCGGTTGCCGGGTGGCTCGTTCATCTGACCATAGACCATGGCCACTTTGGATTCGGTGAGTTGTTCTAAATTGACCACCCCAGAGTCTGCCATCTCGTGGTAAAAATCATTGCCCTCGCGGGTGCGTTCACCCACACCGGCAAACACCGACAAACCACTGTGGGCTTTGGCGATGTTGTTGATAAGTTCCATCATGTTCACGGTCTTGCCCACCCCCGCACCGCCAAACAGGCCCACTTTGCCACCTTTGGCAAAGGGGCACACCAAGTCGATCACCTTGATGCCGGTCTCCAGCAGCTCTGGCGACGGGCTGAGTTCATCGTAAGCGGGGGCTTTGCGGTGAATGGAGGCCAATTGGGTGCTGCCGATGGGGCCACGTTCGTCGATGGGGCGGCCCAGCACGTCCATGATGCGTCCCAGTGTGGCCGCACCGACAGGCACCCTGATGGGGTGGCCGGTATGGGTGACCATCAGGCCACGGCGCAGACCGTCGCTTGAGCCTAGCGCGATGGTGCGCACCACGCCGTCGCCCAACTGCTGCTGCACCTCCAGCGTCAGGGCTGAGCCTTCAAGGGTGAGTGCATCGTAAATTTTGGGCATCTGGTCGCGGGCAAATGCCACATCGACCACAGCACCGATGCACTGAACAATCTGGCCTTGAACGCCCGCAACAGGGGCTGTGTGCGTGTTTGGGTTTGGGTTTGTCATTTGGTTGGTTTCCAATCCGGGTAACGTGAAGTGTGAAGGATGGGGACTGACGAAAAAGGCGGCAGTCAGGCACCGATGGCGGCAGCACCCGAGACGATCTCAGACAGTTCCTTGGTGATGGCGGCCTGGCGGGTTTTGTTATAGACCAGCTTCAAGTCGTCGATCACGTGGCCGGCGTTGTCG
Source organism: uncultured beta proteobacterium (assembly GCA_903822205.1). Lineage (GTDB taxonomy): Bacteria > Pseudomonadota > Gammaproteobacteria > Burkholderiales > Burkholderiaceae_C > Rhodoferax. The sequence goes on from CAIJOK010000144.1 coordinate 30,540, forward strand.
GTAGCGGCCTTCATGGCCACCATGCGGGCTGCGTGCTCGGATGCCATGTTTTCGGCGACCGCCTGAAACACCAGGGCCTCAACGTACCGCACCAACAATTCGTCGATCACCGTGTGGGCATCGGGTTCATAGAGATAGTCCCAACTGTGCCGTGCCGTGGTGGGATCGCCTTGGTCTTGCAGCGTGGCAGCACACAAGGGCAAAAGCTGCTCCATCACCACCTCTTGCTTCATGGTGTTGATGAAGCGGGTGTAGGTGAGGTACACCGCACTGACCTGGGCGTTGACATAGGCATCGAGCAGCACCTTGACGGGGCCTATCAACCTCTCCATGTGGGGGCGGTCACCCAGGTGGGTCAAATGGGCCACCACAGGCAAGCCTGCGCGGTTCAAAAAACCCAGGCCCTTGTTGCCGATAGCGACCATTTGGGCACTCATGCCGGCGGACTGAATGTCTCGCAGCTTGCCTGTCACAGCACGCAAAATGTTGGTATTCAAGCCCCCGCACAGGCCTTTGTCTGTGGTCACCACGATCATGCCAGCCGCTTTGGCATCGTTGTGCTTCATAAAGGGGTGAACGTACTCAGGATTGGCCAGACTCAAATGGGCAGCAATGTTGCGAATTTTGTCGGCATAGGGGCGGGCAGCCCGCATGCGCTCTTGGGCCTTGCGCATTTTGGACACCGAGATCATCTCCATGGCTTTGGTGATCTTTCGGGTGCTCTCAAAATTTTTGATTTTGCCGCGTACTTCTTTGCCGGTTGCCATCAGGGTCTCCGATCAGGATTGACAGGGGTGATCAAGGGTAATCAGGAAGTGAACAAGATCAAGCGAAGGTGGTCTTGAAGGCTGCAATGGCGGCGTTCAGTTCTGCCTCTGCATCCTTGTCCAGCGCTTGGCGGGCCTCCAGTCTGGACAGCAATGCGGCACATTTGTCTCTGAGGTAGCCATGCAGACCGTGCTCAAACGCCAGCACTTTGGGGATCGTCACATCGTCCAGGTAGCCCTTATTGACGGCAAACAAGGACGCTCCCATCAGAGAGATGGACAGCGGGCTGTATTGAGCCTGTTTGAGCAGCTCAGTCACCCGTGCGCCACGGTCCAACTGCTTGCGGGTGGCCTCATCCAGGTCGGATGCAAACTGCGAAAACGCTGCCAGTTCACGGTACTGGGCCAAGTCGGTGCGGATACCGCCGGACAGGCTCTTGATCAGCTTGGTTTGTGCTGCGCCCCCCACCCGCGACACCGAAATACCGGCGTTGATGGCGGGACGAATGCCGGCGTTGAACAAACTGGTTTCCAAAAATATCTGGCCATCGGTGATCGATATCACATTGGTTGGCACAAAAGCCGACACGTCACCCGCTTGGGTTTCGATGATGGGCAAAGCAGTCAAAGAACCGGTTTTGCCCTTGACTGCGCCCTGGGTGAAGGCCTCGACGTAAGCGGCATTGACGCGGGCGGCACGTTCAAGCAGACGGCTGTGCAGGTAAAACACGTCGCCAGGATAGGCCTCACGGCCTGGCGGACGGCGCAACAGCAGTGACACCTGGCGATAGGCCACAGCCTGTTTGCTCAGGTCGTCATAGACGATCAGGGCATCTTCACCCCGGTCGCGAAAGTATTCACCCATGGTGCAGCCTGAGTAGGCCGCCACGTATTGCATGGCGGCAGACTCAGAGGCGGTTGCGGCCACCACAATGGTGTAAGCCATGGCACCTGCTTGTTCAAGTGCACGCACGACGTTTTTGACGCTGGAGGCTTTTTGGCCAATCGCGACATAAACGCAGCTCATGTTTTGACCTTTTTGGTTGATGATGGTGTCGATGGCAACCGCCGTTTTGCCAGTTTGGCGGTCGCCGATGATCAGCTCGCGCTGACCACGCCCCACCGGCACCATCGCGTCAATGGACTTGAGGCCGGTCTGCATGGGCTGGCTGACCGACTGACGGGCGATCACACCCGGTGCCACTTTTTCGATCACGTCGGTCAGTTTGGCGTTGAGTGGCCCCTTGCCGTCAATGGGCTGCCCCAGGGCGTTGACCACACGGCCTTTTAGCTCAGGGCCAACTGGCACTTCAAGGATGCGCCCCGTGCATTTGACCGTGTCGCCTTCGCAGATGTGCTCGTAAGCGCCCAAGATCACAGAACCCACAGAGTCGCGCTCCAGGTTTAAGGCCAGACCAAAACACGATTGACCCTCCGCATCGGCTGGAAACTCAAGCATTTCACCCTGCATCACATCAGACAAACCGTGAATGCGGCAGATGCCGTCGGTCACGGACACCACAACGCCCTGATTGCGAATTTTGGCCGTCTGAGACAGCCCTTGAAGACGGCTTTGAATCAGTTCAGATATTTCAGCGGGATTAAGCTGCATGGGGGTTTCTTCTTTCAAAAACAAGCGACAGGACTGAACCGTCGAAGAGAGTGGTGCGCAAAGGTTAAATCAAGGCAAGATCAAGGCAAGATCAAGGTTCTGTGCCATCAAACTAAAGGAACACGCAGGGACTGGCGGCGATCACTGGTTAGGGCGGTTTTCATCTGCTCCAGATGCCCCTTGACCGAATCATCAAGCACCAAGTCACCCACGACCACCCGAATACCACCGATCAGATCAGGCTGTCGTTGCACGGACACATTGAGCTTGCGGGCAAAGCGTCGTTCCAGCGTGACCGACAGATCGGCCAAGGCGGCAGCGTCCATGTCAAACGCGCTATAGACCACAGCGTCCGTGCAGCCTGCCTGTTCGTTCTTCAGCACGCGAAACTGGTCGGCAATGGCTGGCACGATGCCGATGCGGCGGTTGTCGATCACGGTACGCAAAAAGTTAAAGGCCAGTACCGGCAGGGGCGCTGAACACACGCTGGTGACCAAGTCAAACACTTGCTCGGCTGTGGTGGCGGGGTGGCCAGCAAATTGAAGCAATGAGCGGTTTTGGGTGATGACCCGCAAAGCCTCCAGCCACATCAGTGTGATGTCCAGATCAGGGGATGCCGCCGCAAACAGGGCTTCGGCGTAAGGGCGGGCGACGGTGGCAAGTTCAGCCATGATGATTCTGGGTCAAGGTCAGGTTAAAGCTCGGACTTCAGGCGGTCCAGCAGTTCGGCGTGAACAGCGGGGTTAACCTCGCGCTGCAAAATTTGCTCGGCACCCTTGACGGCCAGCGTGGCCACCTGGTCACGAAGGGTTTGGCGTGCCCGGATCAACTGCTGTAGGGCATCGGCTTTGGCCTCGGCGATGATTTTGTCAGCCTCAATGGCGGCCCGGGTTTTGGCCTCTTCGATGATGGCCTGACCACGGCGCTCGGCATCGGTCAGTCGGGCGGTGGACTCGACGCGGCATTTGGCCATCTCGGCCTCCACTTGCTTGTTGGCTGACGATAACTCTAACCGCGCCATATCCGCTGCGGCCAGGCCATCGGCAATTTTGCGGGCACGATCGTCCAGCGCGGCGGTGATCGGCGGCCACACAAATTTCATCGTAAACCATACCAATAACGCAAAAACAATGGCTTGCGCCAAAAGGGTTCCATTAATACTCATGACAATTATTTCTTGATGTCTTAAACTATTCAATAATGCTCAAACGGTAACCAAGAGTTTGGATTGGTTCATCCCCATCTCGGTTTCTATTCTCTTTTGTGCCAGTTGCAAATACTCGTCGCTTAGTTCAAACCCCACAAAGCGTCTGCCCAGTCTGGCGGCCATCACCCCCGTGGTGCCACTGCCACAAAAGGGGTCAAGAATCATGTCGCCCACATTGGATGCAGACCGAATAATGCGGTCCAGCAAAGCCACGGGTTTTTGGGTGGGGTGTTTTCCAAACTGTTTCTCGACGGGCTTGGGCGGGGAAATACTCCACAAGGATTGCATTTGCTTTCCCTGATTGTCTGCCTTCATCAGGTCATAATGAAAAAGATGCTTGGCTTTTTCGCCTTTGCGCGCCCACAAAATGGTTTCGGTGGCGTGGGTAAAATAACGACACGCCAGATTGGGGGGCGGGTTGATTTTGAACCATGCAATATCATTCAAAATTTTATAACCCAGCGACTGCATGGCAAAGCCCACGCTGTAAATGTTATGCGAGGTTCCTGATACCCAAATCGTTCCATTAGGCTTAAGCACCCTGTGGCACGCTTTTAACCATTGCATGTTAAATGAATGAATCTCTTCAAGCGAAGGGGCTGCATCCCATTGACCCTTATTGACACTGACCATTTGTCCGCTTTGGCAAGTGATGCCGCCGTTGGACAAAAAATAAGGGGGGTCCGCAAAAATCAGATCGAACTCACCATCACCAGCCTTGCCCAGCAGATCAAGCGCATCGCCTTGGTACAGGCTGATGCCAAAATCAGCAGATTCAAAAAACGGCGTTGACAGGGTCATCAAAAATAAAAATCAATTACTTGACTAGGCGTTCAATCTGTGCCAAGAAGGGGTTGGCAGTGGCAAACCACAGTGCAATCCCGGTACCAATAATAAAAGCCGCATCGATCAAACCCGCCAAAACAAACATCTTGGTCTGCAATTCGCCCATCAGTTCAGGCTGACGGGCTGCTGCCTCAAGGTATTTACTGCCCATGATACCGATCCCAATACAGGCACCCAGTGCGCCAAGCCCAATAATAATACCTGCGGCCAAAGCGGCAAAACCAATCACTTCCATAATCAACTCCTAGATAATATAAAACAAAAAATCAAAAAAATCAAAACAAAAAATCAAAACAAAAAATCAATGAGCATCATGCGCCTGACCAATATAAACCAAAGTCAGCATCATAAAAACAAAAGCCTGCAACAAAATAATCAGGATGTGAAATACCGCCCACGCCCAGCCTGACACCACGTGCAATAGCAGCAGCATCAAGCCGCCAGGGGTTACAGAGAATGCCCAAGAACCTCCCAGCAAAGCGATCAGCATAAAGATAAGCTCGCCAGCGTACATATTGCCAAATAAGCGCATCCCGTGCGACACGGTTTTGGCGGTAAATGAAATCAACTGTTCGGCCAGATTGACCACCGCCAAAATAAGCGCAAACACGGGGTTTTTGCTGGTGCCAAACGGAGCCGTCACAAGCTCGTGCGCCCAACCACCCAGGCCCTTGATCTTGATGTTGTAAAACAGGCAGATCAGCAGCACCGACACCGACAGCCCCATCGTGACGGACAAATCGGATGTCGGTACAAAACGCAAATAAGCGTGACGGGGGTCATGGCCTGCCGCGCCGTACAACCCTTGCCAGACCCGTGGCAATAGGTCAAGCGGCAGCAAATCCATCGCGTTGAGCAAAAACACCCAGACAAACACGGTCAGCGCCAAAGGTGCAACAAGCCTGCGACTGGCGGCGTTGTGAACGATGGCCTTGGCTTGGGTGTCAACCATCTCGATCAAAATCTCTAGCGCTGCCTGAATGCGCCCTGGAACACCCGACGTGGCGCTGCTGGCAATACGCCACAACAAGTAGCAGCCCAACACGCCCAAAGTGATTGAAAAGAAAAGGGAATCAAGGTTAAAAACCGAAAAATCAACGATGCCTTTTTGGGGGTGGTTTTGCCAGTGGGTTAGGTGGTGGACGATGTAATCACTGGCCGAAGGGGCTGTGGTTTCAAGTGGGGCGGTAGCGGACATGGTGAAGTGTTTTAGTTCTTAATTTTTGAATGAGACGGGCGCAGCGCAAGCCAATACACCTGGGTGGTCAGCACCAGTCCAGCCAGCATGGCGGGCCAGCTCAAACCCTGCACCACCTGCGGGGCCACCATGAGCATGGCAATGCTGGCGCAAACCTTGACGGCCTGCCAGATAAAGAAGGCCGATACAGCGGTCATGGCGTTGATTGCCGCCAACCGACCTGATAGCCCACGTGCCAAAAGCAAAGCCGGAATGACGACCACCAGAGCGCCATAGACGACCGACAGCGTGACCTGTGCATCGCGGGTGGCCCACCAGGCAACGACGGCGGCCACAACACCCACGCCGACCTGCTGCAAAACCACCTGCCACGGTGATAAGCTTCGCTGGACAGACCGTGCCACGAACGGGGCTGCGGCTAGGTCAAGGCGGTGATGCGGCATGGCAATCGGCAAAGTGGTCTCCAAAACGGTTTCAAAAAAGTCAAAAATCGGACAGAGCAGTCAGCTCGCTGGGTGACAAGGATGCGGCTCAAGGATGCGGCTGGACGGCGAAAAGCGGGCGATTATAGGGGTGAGCTTTTTGCACAAAGTACACACCGGAACAGGGAACTCTAATAAATAAAATTTATACACTATAATCCATGAAGAACCCACCATGAATATGCCATAGATGCCCGATTGACGGGCGTTACAGGCTATTTTGCACTTTGGTTTAGGCTGTTGATGATGTATATAATTTATTAGAAATTAACTTCTATCCATCTGTCCGCCGGGAGATGATCGCCGATGCTCACGCACGCTTTTTGACTTTGACTACAGGCATGTCCACACCCGCTGACCCCACCACCCACAACCACGCCGATGCGTCCTTGATCCAGTTTCCATGCGCGTTTCCCGTCAAGGTGATGGGGGTCAAAAGCGATGCTTTGCTGCCCACCGTCATCGCCCTGGTGCGACAGTTTGACCCTGCTCTGGACGAGAGCACACTGGAGCTACGCCAGAGCAAAGGGGGCAAGTACCAAGGGATCACGCTCACCCTGACCGCCACCAGCCGTGCGCAGTTGGATGACCTGTATCGTGCGTTGTCGGGTCACCCACTCGTCAAGATGGTTTTATAGAAAACAATGATGTTTTTTACTCGATAAATCCTATAAATATAGCGCCATACGCAATACAGTAGCGCATGTATGGCAACATATTGACAATAATGATGTAGATAATTTAATGAAAATTGTTTACACCAAAACCACCGCAGCACCGTTGCTGGCGGGCGCTATCACCCCGATCTCATAGACAGTTTCACCTAAGTTGCGCAAAGTAGCGGCACAGGCTGGGGCGCTGTCAGCGTCGATGACGGCCACCATTCCGATGCCGTTGTTAAAGGTTCGATTCATCTCGTAGTCATCGATGCCCGCAGTGGCCTGTAACCAGGCAAATAGCTCAGACTGCGGCCAACTGCCTTTGACCAGGTGGGCAGCCATGCCGGTGGGCAACACGCGGGGGATGTTGTCCAACAAGCCGCCACCGGTGATGTGGGCCAGTGCCTTGACGGGGTGTTGCGCCAGGGTGGCCAGCACATTTTTGACATACAAACGAGTGGGCATCATCAGTGCCTGCCTAAAGGGCAAACCGTCAAGCGTGGCGGGGGCCGATGTGCCGGCGCGTGCCAGGCATTGGCGAATCAAGCTAAAACCGTTGGAATGCGCGCCGCTGCTGGCCAGGCCCAACACCACGTCGCCCGGGGCAATGCCTTGGCCCGTCAAAATTTGGGACTTTTCAACCACCCCCACGGCAAAACCGGCTAGGTCGTATTCGCCTGCGGGGTACATGCCGGGCATCTCGGCAGTTTCACCGCCAATCAGTGCGCAGCCTGAGAGTTCGCAACCCCGTGCCACCCCCGCCACCACGGCCGTAGCGGTATCCACATCCAGATGACCGCAGGCAAAATAATCCAAAAAAAACAAAGGCTCTGCGCCCGATACCAGCACATCATTGACGCTCATGGCCACCAGGTCGATGCCCACGGTATCGTGCATGTCCCACTCAAAGGCCAGTTTGAGCTTGGTGCCCACACCGTCTGTGCCGCTGACCAGCACGGGCTGGGCGAAGCGTTTGGGCACTTCAAACAGGGCACCAAAGCCCCCAATACCGGCCAAAACGCCTGCTCGCAGGGTTTTTTGGGCCAGAGGCTTGATGCGCTGAACCAGGGCATCGCCGGCATCGATATCGACACCAGCATCTTTGTAGGACAGGGGGCTATGGGAGGGGAGGGGAGGGTTTGGGGGGGTCATAAAACGGTGAGATCAAAACACAGGGCAACGAGAAAAACAGTGGGCGCACACCAGCCCAAACATGCCGCGCCTGATGGCCCAAAATGGCCAGAGGGTTAAGAGGCGGCGGATTCTAGGAGGCAAGCCCTGTGAGGTGGGACTGACTTTTCGGGTCGCCTGGCATGATGAAACTGGCTTGTGATGACACGTCAAATAGGCAGCAATCGCTGAAATTCCCTACAATGAATGGATGCGATCGTTTTGCCTTTTCCTGTGTTTTAGCCTTTTCAGTAGCCTGTTCCATGTGGCAGCGATGCCTGTGGAAACAATTTCGACATATGACACCCATCAGGTGAATGTACAGGTGAATGTACAGGTGAATGTACATGTGAATTCACAGGTGACTGCTCACGTGACGGGCCATTGTGATGAACAAGCAAACACCTCGGCATTACCTGCTGTCAAATGTTCCCAACTCGGACATTTATGCTGCTTTGGGCTGATGGCAATCGTCACACCATTCTCGCGTAACTTTAATGTGGATATCGGTGGACTTATCAACCCCATGGTGTCCACCCTTGATCTTCAACATCGTCCCAACAAGTTGTACAAGCCGCCAAAGTTCTTTCTCCTTTCTTAAAGCTTCTTTTTGACCTGATGGGTCGGGTTACTTTTATTATTGGAGAAATTTATGAACATGACGCATTACATGGAATTGCTGTCCGTTAATCAGCCTTGGAACTTGTTGCTTTTTATGGGGATACCTGTGGTATTCGCAGAAACCCTGGCCATCACAGAGTTGTACGTGCTCTTTACAAGAAAATGTACCGGTTGGGTTCAAGGCTTGAATCGTGCTGCCGGTATTTTTGTGGGGCTTTACTTCATCGGCGTGATTGTTTACCTGATGGCAACTGCCGTTGTGCCCATCACCAAGGCAGGTGAGTGGCGCACCGCGATTGACGTGATTGCCGTGGGTAGCTATTTGATTGCCGGATTGCCGCTGATCTACATCGCCATGCAAGAGCTTGGCATCGTCAGCCGAAGTGCCAGTCAAGAGCAAAAGAAAAAGGTTCACGCCATTTGTGTGGCAATTTTCTTGGTATTTGGTCACGTTGCGATGATCGCAGGGATGCTTGATCCTTCGCTGCTTGGCTATGGCGCTGCAGCCGAACATGGCATGCATATCGGGCAACAATGACCCTCGTTGGACGGCATCTGTGGTTTCACAGATGCCGTCCAATGATGACGATGGCATTGGATTGATGATGAGTACCAGCACAAAGTCTCCTGTATTTTTTTTATCGCATGGCGCTCCCACTTTTGCAATTGAGCCTGGAGCACTGGGTTCTACTTTACAAATACTGGGTGAGCAGTTGTCAAACCTCAGAGCTGTGTTAGTTTTGTCACCACATTGGCAGACAAAAAATCTAGCGATCATGAGCACGATTTTGCCAAAAACGATGCATGATTTTGGTGGTTTTCCTTCAAAATTGTATGACTTGCAGTATCAGGCTAAAGGTCAACCAGATATTGCCAAAGAGGCTGCCATACTGCTGGCCACTGCGGGTTGGACCACGCAATTCGATGACCACCGTGGGTTTGATCATGGTGCTTGGGTTCCACTGATGCACTTGCTGCCAAAGGCCCATATTCCAGTATTTCAGGTATCCATGCCTTTTGATCTGAACACCCAACAGGCTTTCAAGTTGGGACAAACGTTGGAACCATTGCGTCATCATGGCGTGCTCATCGTTGCCTCTGGCAATATGACGCACAATCTGGGTGAGTTACGCTCGCCAGACAGCCTGCCAGTAGACTATGCCCAGGAATTTGCAAGCTGGGTCAAAACCAAGCTTATTTCCAACGCGATCAATTCGCTGATGCTATACCGGACTGAAGCGCCATACGCCGAGCGTGCTCACCCCACCGAAGAACATTTTTTGCCTCTGTTGTTCGCCTTGGGCACACTGGGCACTCGTGATGCAGTGCAATTTATCGCAGGTGGAACGACCTACGGTGTGCTGTCGATGGATTCATACGCATGGGGTATGCCCAATCACGGAACGGTTCGATCGTTGGTTTAATCGTTGGTTTAATCGTTGGTTTAGCAAAGCTAACAAGATCGTTTGTCTCTATCGGGCATCGTCCCTGCCCTGCTTTATTGTCCTATTTGATTTTTCCCACTTGATGTCCTTGATGTCCTTAACCTTTCCCCAAAAAAGAGCCTTGGTTTGGCTGATGCTGCTGGTGGGCACGGCTTACGTTTTGTGGCTGTTGGCCCCTGTGCTGACACCGTTTGTGGTGGCCGCCATTTTGGCCTATGCCCTGACCCCCTTGGTGGACCGGCTCACAGCCATTGGCCGGGGCCGGCTGCCTCGCGTTCTGGCTGTCACAGCCGTTTTGCTGGTGTTTATCGTGCTGGTGCTGGCCTTGGCTTTGCTGATCGTGCCAATTTTGCTCAAGCAATTGCCCCTGCTGCGCGCCCAGTTGCCCCCCTTGCTGGACCACCTGAGTACGCGGGTGCAGCCGGTGTTGGCGCAATTGGGTCTGCCGGTTGCGCTGGATGTTTCAAGTCTCAAGGCTTTTTTGATGGAGCACCTCAGTGCCAACCTGCAAGACAGCGTGGGGCCTTTGCTGGCATCGGTCAAACTGGGTGGCAGTGTGGCAATGTCTGTGCTGGGCAACGCCGTGCTGATCCCTGTCGCCTTGTTTTACTGGCTGCTGGAGTGGCATCGTCTGGTAGCCACCTTGCAGTCTCTGGTGCCGCAGCGCCTGCGCCCCTCTGTTGTGCGCTTTTGCCTGGAGTCTGACCTGGTGCTGGGGCAATACCTGCGTGGTCAGTTGATGGTCATGCTGGTGTTGGCGGTCTATTACAGCGTGGCGCTGGCGCTGTTTGGACTGGACTTGGCCCTGCCCATCGGGGTGCTGACCGGGCTGCTGATCGCTATACCCTATGTGGGGTTTGGGCTGGGCCTGATCTTGGCCACTTTGGCGGGTTTTCTTGAGTTTTCAACGCAAACGGGTCACGTCAGTGCGCTGGTCATGGTGGCGGTGGTCTATGGCCTGGGGCAAGGGGTCGAAAGCCTGATCCTCACCCCCAAGCTGGTGGGTGACCGCATCGGTCTGCATCCGCTGGCGGTCATTTTTGCGCTGCTGGCGTTTGGACAGGTGCTGGGCATGGTGGGCATCCTGGTGGCGCTGCCGGTCAGTGCCGTGCTGCTGGTGGCCATGCGGCGCGTCCACCAGGCCTATTTGGACAGCAGCCTGTACAGGGACGCATCGTGATGCGGGTGAGACGCAGGTGACAGGCAGCATCATTCGGGGGCACTGCCTGCTGAGCCGATACAGTGGATGGTGAGTTCGACCGCAGCGACTCGCCGGCCAAATTGAAGCGGTGATTGTTTTGAATCACCCGATCCCGAATCGCATCGGCAACAGTGGCATCGCCAATCCACGCATGCCAGTGCTCAATGGGCAACTGGCTTGTGATGATGGTGGCCTTGTGGCGCAAGCGCATCAAAATCCAGCGCTCTACCACCTGCGCGGCATCACGGGTTGGTCGTGGCAAAACCAGACCGCATCTGGCAGTACGATGAAGTGGTGGTGTCTTGTGTGATCAGCGTTTAGGGGGCATCGTTGGGGCCAGTTTTTTTCACATATTTCAGGTAAGGGGCACAGTAACGACACAACCTGTCAAAGGCCCCTGTTAAATTAGCCGCATCGCTTTGAATTAAATCCTAAATCATCTGCCATGCCCATTGCGCCACCAGCTATCCACTACACCTGCACCGCCTGCGGCTGGTCCAAAACCGTATCACCGCGCAGCGATGCCCTGATGTTGGGCGACTATTATTCTGCATGCCCCCAGTGTGACCATGAATCACTGACAGCCCGCCAAGCCAATGTGGCCGAGGTGGCGATTGGGCAGTTAGGCGATTTGCTCCAGCGCCTTTGGCGTTAATCGACGGCTAATCAACGGCCAATAAGCGGCTGGTTATGGCAAGTTTGACTGCAATTTTTTCTTTGTAATGATCGGAAACCCACCCCCATGACACCTAACAAACCCACCCAGACCAGTCTCAAAACCCAAACCACCGAATTGGCGTGGAATGCGCCCGCGTTTCATGCCATGACGCAGTTACCCAACCCGGGTGGCAGCGAAACCCGTTTTCGCCTGTTTCACGTCACCGAGATCGGTGAAGGCAAAGCCGGAGCCTACCGCCTGGCAATGGCCAATGTGATCGCCGGTATCAATGACCCGCGCTGCAAAGCCATCTACATTTTGTCCGGTACGCCAGAGGGCGTGGCTTTGTACATTGGCATTGCCAGCACCGAGCTTTCAGACGAAGCCCTGCATGAAATGGCCAAAACATTGCGCGCATCGTTTGAGGGTAACTTTTTGGGTGCCAAACTTGAAGACATCAAAAAAGGCAATGCGGCGGTCGATGCCATGATGGCCTCGTCCAAACATCTTGGCCGGATCACGGGTGTGCCCTCATTTAACGAAGATGCCAGCCATGTGGGCGATGAAGACTTTCAGGGTATTGAACGCCTGGCCAACAGTCTGGTGGGCGAAACCTGGCAACTGATTGTGGTGGCCGAGCCTGGCACCGACGACGAAATTCGCGCAACACTGGACCACATTTACAAATTTTCAACCGACTTATCGTCTCGTCAAAAACAATCCGTGCAACATTCTGAAAACACGGGCTGGAGCAAGACGGACACCAAGGGCACATCCACCAGTGATACCTACGGCACAAATGTCTCGGATACTCGTAGCAAAAATGACGGTGGTAGCACCAGTACGGGCAAAAACTCTGGCACCAGTTCAGGGTCATCCAGCAGTCGCAGTGAGGGAACAAACTCCAGTGAAACCAAAACCTTCGGCACCAATGAATCTCGCACCAGTGGCACCAGTGATTCCAATACAAAAGGAAAGAGCGACTCGCTGTCACAAGGAACGACGGGCGGCAAGGGCCTGTCCTATACCAGTGAGCGCATTGACAAACGGGTGGAGGAGGTGCAAAAACATATCAGCGAAAACCTGATCACGCGATTTCAGCAGGGTTTGAGTAAAGGTATGTTTCGCACCGCCCTGTACGTCAGCGCCAAAGAGCAAGCCACTTACGACCGCCTGACCCGAAGCGTTTTGTCCATCTTTCAGGGCAATGAGTCCACCATGACCCCCCTGCGTTCGGAGAAACTGGCGGTCATATCCACAGGCTTGCCTTTATCTATTCGGCGCTATTCCCGCCAAAATGCTGACACCAGTGGTGCGCTGGTCTATAGTGTGCCGTTCGAGGCCGGTACACGCGAAGTGATGGGGGCCACCTGGCTGAGTACCAAAGAGTTGTCCCTGGTAGCGGGCTTGCCTGCCAAAGAATTACCCGGGATCAAAATACGCAAAAGCGTGGACTTTGCCTTGAATACGGCTGACATCACCGGTGCGGGGGACGTCTTGACCTTGGGGTGCATTATTCAGCATGGCCGAGAACTGCCCCACAAACAGGTGCATCTGCCATTGGCTGATTTGACCAAGCACGTATTTGTGACCGGTGTCACAGGTTCTGGCAAAACCACCACGTGCATGAAGCTGCTGATGGAATCCAAATTACCCTTCATGGTGATTGAACCTGCCAAAACCGAGTACCGCGCCCTGCATGCACTCGACGACCATATTGAATATTACATATTGGGGCGCGAAGACCTGACACCGTTTCGGCTCAATCCATTTGAGTTGGTGTCTCGGCAAGAAAGCCTGTCCGGCCATATTTCCACGCTCAATGCCACGCTGGGGGCTGTATTTCCAATGGAAGCGGCCATGCCGTATCTGGTGGAAGAGGCCATTATCAAAGCCTATAAAGTCAAAGGCTGGGATATTCACACCAACGATAATTTTTTGGTCGATGACCCCTGGGCTTTGGGTAGTGATGCCTGGCCCACCTTTGGCGACATGATCGGAGAATTGGAGGGCATTATCAAATCCAAAGGCATGGGCAAAGAATTTGAAGAAAAATACCTGGGTTCGCTGGTAGGCCGGCTGACCAATCTGACGCTCGGTGTCAAAGGCCGCATGCTCAACACCCGCCACTCGCTTGATTTTGATCAGTTACTGGATACAAGGGTTGTGATCGAACTGGAAGAACTGAAAGATGAGCAAGACAAAGCCCTGTTCATGGGCCTCATTCTGACCCGCTTGGCCGAGTGCATGAAGCACCGTCACCGCCATACCCCCGCATTCCGACATCTCACGCTGGTCGAAGAAGCGCACCGCTTGCTGTCCCGCTCCGAGCCTGGCGACCCTGGTTCCAAGAAACTGGGTGTGGATACTTTTGCCAATCTGCTGGCCGAGGTGCGCAAATATGGCGAGGGGCTGATCATTGCCGACCAAATCCCCAATAAACTGGTGTCGGATGTGATTAAAAATACCCACACAAAAATCGTTCACCGACTATTTTCTGCCGACGACCGCAATACCATCGGCGATGCCATGGGTCTGTCCGACGAACAAAAAGATTTTTTGCCCTTGCTGCAAACCGGCGAAACGATTATGTATTGCGGGGGATGGCATGCGCCGGTGTGGGTCAAAATTGAAGAAAAAGCCAAAACCGACCGACCAGAAATTGCCGAAGAAACCATGCAGGCCAAAGGTATCGCGCAACTGTGGGCGCAACGCAGCCGATTGTTTCCCAAACTCGCGGTACGCCCTGAAATGAGCAGCGGCGCGGTGTTAGCTTGTTTTGCCAGCGAGGGCATCAAACTGATCAATATGCTGTTGGCGGTCAATGCCGGTATAGGCGATGCCAAACGTTCTGAATATGTCGTCAAGGTTCAGCAACGTTATGCCAAAAATTATGTCGCATCAGACAAGCAGTCGGGTTTGGATGCGGCCACCAACGCACAATTGTTAAGCTGTTTGTTTTTTGATGTCTCAGGATTTACCAGCACGGATAAAACAGAAGCCTTGATGCGCGAGGTATTGCCGGTTGCTTTTGAAACACTGGCTACCTCGGTGGAGGCTTTCAAAGCGTATTGGACTGTCAATCCGGGAAAATTGATTTTGCAAAATGACGTTCAGTTCAAGAAAATGGAATCTTTTTAATTGAAGGAGTGATTATCATGGGATGGTTTAGCGATTGTTGTAGCAGTGTAGGTAGTTTCTTTAGCAGCGTGGGGAGTTCAATTTGCTCAGGTTTCAGCGCCGCAGCCAGTTGGTGTGGAGAGAAATTCAGTGCCATCGTGAATGCTGGAGTTGGCATACTCAGTAGCGTAGGCAGCGTGGCCGCTAATTTACTACAGGGCTTGGGCCTGTGGGGCAAAAAAGAAACCCCCGAGGACATAGGCGACAGAGCCTTTCAAGCGCATGAGCAGGGTATATTTCCTGACACGTTTGAGAACTTTGGTCAATACATGGACAGTCTGCGTAATTTTGATCTGGACCCCAAAAAGTCCGCAGAAAGTACGACCGAACAAAAAATATTCAAAGGGCTTGAAGTTGCAGGCAGGGCCTTGGAGGATAAATACAATGCGCCAACGGGCAGTATGGCCAACGTCTGGGTATTGGCCGCAGCCAATCCAGAATACTTTACATCGGACAGGTTTCAATCCATGTTGAACTCGGGTGTGGATATTGCTTCCGTTGTCGATTATTTTGAAGGAAAATTAGGTGGGGGCGAATCACTAGAGATTGAAGACCAACTGGTGGACATCGATCAACAAACGCATGCCGACAAAAGCGAAGAAGCAAGCCGTGAAGAAATTTACGCAGCCGTTGAAACTGCCAAAAATATCTTGAACTAAGGAGCCATAAATCATGATTTTCCCTTTCATTGCCGTCGCATTTTCCGCCATTGCTTCGGCAGTCGCCAGTATCGGCCCGGCTGTGGCGGGGTTTTGTGCCAATGTGCTACCCAGATTGGCCCCTTTGCTTGCAAAGGGTATGGACGCACTCAGGGTGGTTGAGAAAATTGCCGACACGGTTTCTCACGCGATGGGTATTTTTACCGGTAAAGATACCGCTGGTGACGTGGGCGACCGCGCCCTTCAGGCATCAGACCAAGGCATTACGCCCGACCAGTTTGAAAATCATGCCGACTACATGGATGCACTGCGTCATATTGACTTGGACCCGGACAAATCGGCAAAACTGACCGATGCCCAAAAGATCGTATCGGGACTGGCGGTGGCTGGGCGCGGTCTGGACGATAAATTTGGCAGCCCCGAGGGTACGATGGGCAATCTGTTTTGGCTGGCTGCGGCCAATCCAGATTATTTTAATGCCGACAAATTAACCCAGTACCTTAAAACAGGCCAGGATATTATGTCCATCGTTGATTATTTTGATGGCAAACTGGGTGGGGGTGAATCACTTGAAGTGGAGGATGATCTCGTTCAATTGGACAAGAGCATACAACCCGACGCAGATGAAAAATCCATTCGCCAACAAATCTATGCGGCGGCTGATACGGTGCAAGGGGCGGGCCGTGAGTGAATGGCATAGCGGTCGTTATTGTTGTAACCCCAATGCATCATGCCATTATCCCTGCGAGGGCAATAAAAACATCGTCATTCCCGCGAAGTGTCACCATTTAGACACGCAGCCTAAATACCGTCATTCCCGCGAAGGCGGGAATCCAGTGTATTTTTGTTTTTTTTGGATACCAAGACAGTCTGGATTCCCGCCTTCGCGGGAATGACGATTATGGGGGTATAAACACCTACACCCTTATCGTCCAGTTTTTAACTCCTCACATCTCACCACAGGCCATCTATGAAACTTGCAATTTTTGTTCAACACCAAAAAGTTGTTTGCTACAACTGCGATCCATCCGGTCAATGGGAACGCCGACGCATCAAAGGTGAAACGTCGGTGGACATCCCCCCAGATAAAGCCGCCGTCGTGCTGCGGCAAATCATCAAAGACCAAAGCGACCTGATCAACCAGCAAAACGACTTGCGCGATGTTGAGATTCACCTGATCTACGGCGTGGCCGATGTGGGGGCGATGGCAGAGGCCCCCAAAATTTTGGCCGAACTACAGTGCATCACCTGGCAAATTCTGAGGTTAGAGCCTCTGCTGGAGCGTGCCGCCGTCGCACGGGGTCTGACTCAGGCACTACCTCTGGACGGTGACGACAAGTGGCTGAGAACTGTGCTGCTTCCTATTTTGGCCAGCACGTTTGCTTATTCCAACCATGCCTTTCAAGCCGAAGAGGCACGGGCGCGGCACGAGCATGAGGAAACCATGGACACCCTGCGTGCCGATGTGCAGGCCAAGCATCAAGAGGTGGCACGACTGCAAGCCCGCATCAATGCCCTGCAACTGCCGGGTGTCGAGCATTTGCTGGTCTATCTGCCTGCCATTTACCGCAACTTTTGGGGCGTGGTGCGGCCTGACGAATTGGCTCTGCTGGCGGGTACGCTGACGGTTCCTGTGATCGCGTCGCCCTATCCTGACCCTTCACCAGACACCGTGGTGATGCTGAAACGCCGGTTTTTGCAACTGCCGGAACTTGACCGCGAGCGCGTGCTGGGGTTTTGCCGCGAGCTACCGCACCGGCTGGATGTGCGTGTGGAAATGAAAGATTTATTTGGGGAGATTTGAATGGAGACCGACATGGACAAAGATGAACGTAAGCGGCTTGAACGCTTGCAAGAAGATGGCCCCAAAGGGGTGAAAGGTTGGGGGTTGGTGGATTTGACCTATCCCGACCTCCAATTGCTGTTGGTGGCCGACCCAAAGATTCGAAAGCTGATCCGCCAGATCATCCAACCCATGTTGGCTGCGCCAGCGGGAGACAAGGCCACAGCCGCAGCATCTGACGAGAATGTGTCGGAGACAGAGACTGTCAGTCGTCAGGTGGAACCTCCCTCCCCCCCGCCCCCAATCATCAAGATTGAAAAGGTGATTGAATCGGTGATCCAAAAAGTCCCCTACGAGGTGCGTGTGGAGGTGCCGGTACATGACCCACTGCGCGGCCAGTTGGCACCCGAGATCAAGCTGCTTCAGGCTGTCAAGGCCGATGCCGAATTGGCTGGCAATTGGCTATGGGCGGACGAGAGCGAAGGGCGGCAACTGGTGCGGTTGATGGCCGTGTTATCCGACTGGGACGAGGTGCTTAGCCTGTGGGGCCGTTTGGCTGACCGCTGCAAACGCGATCAACGCGCAGTCACAACCACCGAGCTGGCCATTTTGCAAGCCGCGCTGGCGCTGCATAACCTGCGATGGCGTGACCGTGCGGCCCAATGCGTGCAGGCCCAGATTGGTGCAGCGTTTCACCACGAAACGATGGAGCGCGGCACACCCAAGGGCAACACCGTAGCCGAGGTCTGGTTACTTGGTCTGGACAACGCCGCCGGGCAAGTCCAAAAAAAGCCAGTCGTCAAAACCCACTGACCTCAACAGAAAGACAAAACCATGGATGCCACCATCACCCAATTGATCAACCAGTCAGCGGTGCTCAAAGAACTCGATGCTCGATCGGGGCTGATCAGGCAGGCCTTGCGGGCCAACTTGACGGCGGCCATTAAAGCGATCGAGCAACAGACTTTTTGGCATGTCAAAACGCCCCAACATGCCGCTGATGCTACGCCATGGCTATTTGAAAGCAAAACCGGCAAGCTGTGGTACGCCGTGTCCAAAGACGAAAAGTTTGCTACACAGTACACACCTGATGGGGGCCGTCAACAGCTCAAAACTCTGCAAGCCGTCGGCAAGGCTTTGTGGCGCTTGCCAGAACCCGAAGAATTGCGAGCCTTTGCCTGGGACAGCTCACCACCTTGGCGGTCGGGGGGTAATGGAGCATTTTTGACTCAGGTTTTGTGGCTGGCCAGCACCGGTGGCTTGAATTTGAACCAAAACAACACCATCATCTGGCACCCCTCTGGGTATCTCCTCGCCATCGCCGATAACTTTTGCGGCAAGACACCCCAATTTATGGCCCATGCCGCCAGCCAGCAGTGGGTGGTGACTGCGCAGGGTGATGCCAAGAACACCAATCTGCTCAAGGATTTTTACGCCACGGCCCGTGATGTGCGCCCCATATTCAAAGCCATCGACACCCACAGCGCCAAGTTGCCTGCGCTGGAGCCAGCAGACTTTACCGACCCCAACAAAGGTCTCTGGGAGTTTTGGGGACTGGATGCCGCCGAGCTTGAGGCACTGGGCCTGCGCGCCCGCAACCCTGCCGATGACGTGCAGCAAGGCATGGTAGCGATCGACTTTGGCACCAGCAGCACGGTGGTGGCGTTTGAGCAAAACGGCGTTGGGCAACTGCTGCGCATCGGTGTCACCGACTTTTGGGAAACCCCAAAGCCCTCGCATTACGAAAACCCCACGGTGCTGGAACTGGTCGATCTGGCCGCTTTGCTCAAACCGTGGCAAAGCGTGGCCTACCGACCCGATGTGGCCTGGAACGATGTGCGCTGTTCGCATGAAGCCCTGCACAACTTTCGCAACAACCAGACCAAGCCCGAGGTCGTGGCCAGCGTACTGACCAAAATCAAACAATGGGCGCTGCGTGAGGGCGACGGCACACGGGTGCGGCTAACCGACCAGACCGGCCGCATCGAACACGAACTGGCCCCGCTGACACTGCGCCAGCCGGTCAAGGGCAAGCCACTGACCGTCAGCCAGGCCGATCCGTTTGACCCCGTCGAGCTGTACGCCTGGTTTTTGGGCCTGACCATCAACTGGCGCAGACGCGGTATTTTTTTGCGCTACTACATGAGCTTTCCGGTGGACTACCCGCGTGAGGTCAAGGACAAAATTTTGGCCTCGTTCAGGCGCGGCCTGCAACGCAGCCTGCCCGCCACGCTGGTGACTCAGCCCGTTTTTGAACGGTTCACGGTTGAAGAGCGGGCCTCTGAGCCTGCTGCTTATGCCGCCATCGCTCTGCCTACGCTGGGCATCGTTCCGACCGACGAGGGCGTGGCCTACGCGGTGTTTGACTTTGGCGGCGGAACGACAGACTTTGACTTTGGCTACTACCGCCGCGCCACCGAGACCGAAGAGCGGGCCGGTGTCGAGCAGGTGCTGGAGCATTTTGGCAATGGCGGCGACAAGTTTTTAGGCGGCGAGAACCTGCTGGATCACCTGGCCTACCTCACTTTTTGCCACAACAAAGAGGTCTGCCGCAGCAAACATATCGCCTTCACCAAACCGCTTGACGCGGTGGACTTCAATGGCTCAGAGATGTTTTTGGAACGCACCCAGGCCGCAGCCACCAACATGCTGATGCTGGTAGCGCGCCTGCGACCGTTTTGGGAAATCGGCAAGGAGGGCAACAATACAGGGAGTGAAAAGATCGACCTGATCGACCGCGAAGGCAAAAAAGTTCCCTGCGAGTTCACCGTGCCCTACCCAGAGCTAAAGACTTTTTTGCAGACCCGCATTGAGCAGGGCACGCACAACTTTTTTACCACCCTCAAAAAGGCCTTTGGCAACGAGCTGCCGACGCAGGTGCAAGTGCTGTTGGCCGGCAATGCCAGCCGGTCCAGCATTGTGCTGGGCCTGTTTGGTCTGCTGCCTGACGACCATGAACTGGCCGTTCTGCAAGATCGCACCAAGGCATTCCTCTGCACCCTGTTTGATGAGAACGGCCCAAAGTTCATTGCCCATGCCCCGCTGGCCGCAGACGACAACGATGTCAATCGCCCCACCTGCAAAACCGGCGTGGCGCTGGGCTTGTTGGAGCTTTGCCCTGGCAGCGCCACCCGTGTGATCAACCATGCAGTCAAAAACGCCACAGGCGACGCGCCGTTTCAGCACTATGTGGGGCGCATACGGCAAAAGAAATTTCACGTCAGCCTGAGCCAGTGCGGGGGCTATCAGCAGTGGGTGGAGCTGGGGCCGGTGTCGGACGACCGGGTGTTCAAGCTGTTTCACACCCAGGCCGCCCGTGCCCTCAGTGGCGACATGGCTTTGGGCGATGCCGCGCTGATCCTCAAAACGCTTGAATTTGCCGGTGATACCAACTGTCTGCATGTCTTTGTGCGACCCGTCAAACCGCACGAGATCGAGGTCTGCACTGCGGCCTCGCTGGAGACTGCGGCGCAAGGCCAGATTGGCAATAGCCGCGTTTTGAAATTAATTTAAGGGAGGTGTGAGATGGCGAGTGTGTTTTCTTCTTCGGATTTCAGTTCGATTCTGGCAGCATTGGATGCGCTATCGACAGCAAAAACAGGCGCGATGCCCGTCAAACCTGCTGAGGTTGCTGCAAATATTGCAAAGCTTGCTACAAATATTGCAAAACCTGTCAAACAACAAGAAGCCGCTGAGGTGCTGGAGGTCTTGAAAAAACGCTACAGCGCATGGATACCGCCCGATGTGGCGGTGATGTCTGCTGCTGATCTACGAGCTAAGTTTCAGGCTATCGACACCCGCAGCGCCAGGCTGCCGTTGCTGGATGCCACCCAGTTCACCGACCCCAACAAAGGGATGTGGGAATTTTGGGGCCTGAACGCCCTGGGATTGCAACAGTTGGGTGTGCGTGCCCGTAACCCGGTGGCCGATCTGCGTGACTGCAATGTGGCGATCGACTTTGGCACCAGCAGCACGGTGGTGGCATTCGACGACAACGGCATCCACAAACTGCTGCGCATCGGTGTCACCGATTTTTTGGAGGCCAGCAAAACCGCCCACTACGAAAACCCGACCGTGCTGGAGTTTGTCGATTTTGCGGCCATGCTAAACCCTTGGCGCAGCGAGGCCTACCGCCCGGGTGTGCTGTGGGACGATGTGCGTTGCTCGCATGAGGCACTGCACAACTTTCGCAACAACGAAACCAAGCCCGAGGTGGTCGCCAGTGTGCTGACCAAAATCAAACAATGGGCACTGCGTGAGGGCAACGGTACGCGGCTGCGGGTAACCGACCAAACGCACCGCGACGAGCGTGAACTGGACGCACTGACTCTGCGCCAGCCGGTCAAGGGCCAGCCACTGACCGTCAGCCAGTCCGACCCGTTTGACCCCGTCGAGCTGTACGCCTGGTTTTTGGGATTGACCATCAACTGGCGTGGACGGGGCCTGTTTTTGCGCTACTACATGACCTTTCCGGTGGCTTACCCCAAGGATGTCAAAGAAAAAGTGCTGGCCTCGTTCAGGCGCGGTTTGCAGCGCAGCCTGCCCGCCAGCCTGATCCATCAGCCCGAGTTTGAGCAGTTCACGGTTGAAGAGCGGGCCAGCGAACCTGCGGCCTACGCTGCGACTGCCCTGCGCTGTTTGGGCATTGAGCCTACCCCGCAGGGCGTGGCCTACGCGGTGTTTGACTTTGGCGGCGGCACCACCGACTTTGATTTTGGCTTCTACCGGCTGCCCACCGAGACCGAGGCTGACGACGAAGGCTGGGAAACCGTGTTTGAGCATTTTGGCAGCGGTGGCGATGCTTTTTTAGGCGGCGAGAATTTGTTGGAGCATCTGGCTTACCGCAGTTTTTGTCACAACATCGAGGTGTGCCGCAAAAACAAAATCAGCTTTACCAAGCCGCTGGACGCGCAGGATTTTCCTGGCTCCGAGCTGTTTTTGGAACGCACCCAGGCCGCAACCACCAATTCGCTGATGTTGATGGCGCGGCTGAGAACATTTTGGGAAACCGGCGAGAGCAGCAACAAAACCGGCATCAAAAAGATAGACCTGCTGGGGCGCGATGGCAAAAAGCTGCCGTGCGAACTGTTGATCCCGTTGGATGCACTGAACCAGTTTTTGCAGGAACGTATCGAGGTGGGTGTGCGCAACTTTTATGCAGCGCTCAAAAAAGCCTTTGCGGATCAAACCCCTGAGCAGGTACAGGTGCTGTTAGCCGGCAACGCCAGCCGGTCCAAAATTGTGCAAGGTTTTTTTGGTTTGCTCGATGTCAAAGACCCATTGCAGGCGATCAAAAGTCGCACCGATGAATTTGTGGCCGGCTTGTTTGGCCAGCAACCGCCACAGTTCATCGTCCATCCGCCCCTGGCAGCGGATGAATCGGATGTCTATCGCCCCACCGGCAAAACCGGCGTGGCCCTGGGACTGCTGCGGCTGTGCCCCGGCAGCCCGACGCTGGTGATCAACCATGCTGAGCGCAACGTGATGGGCGATGCCCCGTTTTTGCACTACCTTGGGCGCATTCGACTGGGCAAGTTTCACGTCTGCCTGCCGCAAGGTGCGCCCTACCAACAGTGGGTGGAGCTGGGGCCGGTGCGTGAGCGGGTGTTTGTTCTGGTGCATAGCCAGGAGCCACGCGCTTTGCTGGGTGACATGAAAGAGGGTGACATCGGCCTGCAACAAAAGCGACTTGATCTGGCGGGCAACACCAACGGCCTGCGCGTCTATGGCCGCGCCGTGTCGCCGCATGAGATCGACTTGTGTACGGCAGCATCAGCCGTCGCCGCTGAAAACGGGCAGATCGAAAACCAGCGCCGCATCAGGCTGGGGTAAGCAGATCGCACGTCCATCGCGGGCGACCATGACAGACCTGATTATTTTTTATGACACCACCTGAAACATTCGACACCAGCAACCCTGTCCTGCTTGACCCCAAAAATGATTTTGTCTTCAAAAAGCTATTTGCCAGTTCGCCCGAGTTGCTGGCAAACCTGATCAACGCCGTGCGTCCCAACGCCCGTCCGGTCACGGTGATTGAAGTACTCAATCCCAACATCACGCCCGAAGACCTGGCTGGCAAATTCATCGTTTTGGATATTTTGGCGGAAGATGATCAGGGACTGCGTTACAACATCGAAATGCAGGTGCGCCGCCACAAAGCCTACAGTGCTCGCAGTATTTACTATTTGGCACACACCTTGATCGGGCAATTGGGCGGTGGGCAGAATTACCTTCAACTCAAAGGTGTGATCGGCATTCACCTGCTGGACTATGACCTTTTTAAGGCTCCAAGGCAAGACAAGCAGGCCGTGTGGTGCTTTGAAATGCGTGACCACTTGCAGCCTGATGTCAAACTGGGTGATGAACTGCAACTCATCATCATTGAGATGCGAAAAGCCGACCGGCTCAAATTGGCATCTCCCGCACTGGCTGATTTATTGACATTTTTTGAACATTGGAAAGAGGATTCCATCATGAACCAAATGACATCCATCCCGATACAGCAAGCTATGGCGCAGCTCAAGGCACTAAGCGCTGATGCGGCGACACGCCAAACAGCGTGGAATCGTGAACGTGCGCTGATCAGCGAAATCACTGAAAGACTCGCCGAACGAGAAGAAGGCAAGCTGGAAACCCAAATCACGATGCTGCACAAACTGCTTGCCAAACGCTTTGGTCACCTGCCTGAAGACACACTCGAGCGAATTAACAGAGCCTCACCGGAACAACTTGAATACTGGATTTTGGCGGTGATTGATGCGCCTTCGCTTGCAGCCGTGTTTGTTGAGTACTGACCAATGTTGATAAGCATTCTTATCCATCAACTCACCCTCAGCCCCATGCTGTGGTGGGGCGGCGTGTCATTGGGGTAGAGAGCGTAGCCATGAAAAAATTCAACACCGCCGGGCCGTCTATTGCAGACGACCATTACCTGATCGACCCGCTCACGCGATTTGATTTGCCCGAGATTGAATCGCTGATCGACGACAAACGTTACTTTGTCCTTCACGCCCCACGTCAGACT
>CAIJOK010000145.1 GCA_903822205.1 uncultured beta proteobacterium
CCCGCGAAGGCGGGAATCCAGTGTATTTGGGTGTTCAGGGATGCACAGGAAGTCTGGATTCCCGCCTTCGCGGGAATGACGGTGAGGGGGGTCTAAACGCTTACCCCGCACCTACAGGGACATCCAATGCAGCACGGTATTGGATAATTTTTGACGGGCCATATTTTATTGATGGGATGTATTTGTAGGTGCGGGCTTGCCCGCGCGGTATTAGAGGATGAAAAAATGCAGCGCTGTATTGGATATTTTTTTGACAGGCCATATTTGGTTGATGAGATGACTTGGTGGTGACATGCGCGGGCAAGCCCGCACCTACAGGGACATCCAATGCAGCGCGGTATTAGAGGATGAAAAAATGCAGCGCGGGCAGGCATCCCTGCGGGGATTGGGTAACATGCGGCCTTCGCCAACCTTGCCGGTATCCACAAAATCTTCACTTCCCACAATCAGGAGCAAAACCATGATGTTGTGCCGCCACCTCTTGTTGCTGATCGCCCTGTTGGGCATGGCCCCCTCGCTCTGGGCTGCTGCCACTTGCAATGCCAATGTCCCCGCGACCACGCCCAGCACGGACTTTATCGACAACGGCAATGGCACGGTCACGCACAGCCGCACGGGCCTGATGTGGCAGCGCTGCGCCGTGGGGCAGACGTGGTCTGGCGGCTCCTGCACTGGAACGGCCAGCACGATGACTTGGTCTGCTGCCCTGACGGCTGCACACAACGCCACCACGGCGGGCTACAGCGACTGGCGACTGCCCAGTGTCAAAGAGCTTCGATCCATCGTTGAGGAACAGTGCTACAGCCCGTCTATCAATGAGGGCATCTTCCCGAACACGCCTGCGTCGGATTTCTGGTCGGCTTCGGCCCATTCCGGCTATTCGAACAACGCTTGGCTCGTCTATTTCAACTATGGCTATGCGGACTACAACGATAAGGGCTTCAGCTCCCAGGTTCGCCTCGTCCGCGCGGGACAGTTGCTTGATTCTTTTGATTTTTTGAATCCGCCCACGGTGACCAATGTGCCCAGCACTACAACCACGGCAGCACCGACCACGACGACAGCCCGCGCCACAACCACCACGACGGCGACGACCACGACCACAGCCCGCGCCACAACCACCACGACGGCGACGACCACGACAACAGCCCGCGCCACAACCACCACAACGGCTACGACCACAACCACCACCGTAGCGCCTGTGGGAGCCACAGCACCCGGTGCCCCCACCAATGTCCGCGCCACGGCGGGCAGTGGCTGGATCGATTTTTATTTCGACGCGCCGCAGTCCGGCGGTGCCATCACGGGTTATGTGGTGTCGTGTGACTCTAACCAAGGCGGGTCTAACACCGCATCGCCGGTCCGGGTGGCGGGACTGACCAGTGGCTCGACTTACCGGTGCAGGGTCAACGCCTACAACGATGATGGCAATGGGCCAGCATCAGCAGAGGTCAGCGCCAGGCCGGTGGACTCTGGCAACGCCACCTTGTCGCCCGCGACGATCGACTTTGGCACCCTGGGCCTGGGCAAGACCGCGACCCAACAGGTCACTCTGGGCAATACGGGCAGCGGTGCCTTGGGCTTTACGTTCAACTTGAGCGGGGACGACTACACCTATTTGTCGATGTGCCCCCCAACGAAGCAGTTGAAAAGCCAGGGGTCTTGCACCCTGTCGGTCACTTTCAAGCCCACGGCAGCGGGTGTGCGAAGCGGCACCCTGAGCGTCCAGACAGACGCCGGCACAAAGACGGTCAGCCTCAGCGGCGGAGGTGCCTCACCCCAGCCCAAACTGTCGGCCTTGACGGTCAACGGGGCCAGTCTGTCTCAGACCTTTGGCCCAGACACCAACGGCTATAACGCCCTGCTGACCAACCCTGCTGCCACCGTCACGGTCAGCGCCACGGTTGCCGATGCCGGTGCCACCCTGTTTGTGAACGACGCGCCCCAAGCGGTCGGTGCCAGCTCGGGCCCCATTGCCATCAAGTTTGGCATCAACAGGGTCACGGTACGGGTGATCGCCGCAGACGGTGTGACCAATGGGGACTACAACATCGCGATCATGCGCATGGCCCCCAGCATTTCGGGGGGGCATTACCACTCCATCGCGCTCAAACCCGACGGCACCCTGTGGGCGTGGGGCGGCAACTCCAGTGGTCAGTTGGGCGACAAAACCACGGTGGATGCCAGCGTGCCCAAGGCCATCGACAGCGGCTTCATCGCTGCGGCCGCAGGCGAGGTGCATTCTGTGGCACTCAAGATCAACGGCAGCCTGTGGACCTGGGGCGGCAACGATGTTGGCCAATTGGGCAACGGCTCGACCCTGACCGCCTACGAACCCCGGCAGATCGAGACGGCTTCGTTCTTTCAGTCCGTGGCTGTCGGCAAGACGCACAGCCTGGCGATCAAAAACGATGGCACGCTGTGGGGCTGGGGCGGCAACAACTATGGGCAACTGGGCGGCGCGGGCACCCAGTCGATCATCGCCCGGTACATGGATACAGGCTACAAGGCGGTTGCGGCCGGCCTGGACCACACCCTGGCGCTGAAAAACAACGGCGATCTGTACGCGTGGGGCCGCAACGACTACGGTCAATTGGGCATCAACAGCACCACCGATGTCCGTGAGGGCATCAAGGTGGATTCGGGCTTTATGGCCATTTCGGCGGCGGGTCACCATTCTGTGGCCCTCAAGTCGAATGGTGATCTGTACGCGTGGGGCGAAAATGCCAACTATCAGGTGGGTAATGGGGGCACGGTCAACCAGCTAAAACCCGCCCTGATTGGGTCAGGCTATAGCGCCATTGCAGCCGGGTTTGATCACAACATGGCGCTCAAGAGCAATGGCGACCTGTATGCGTGGGGGGCCAACGGCACAGGCCAACTGGGCGACAACTCAACCACCAACAGCCCCACCCCCAAGCAGATTGGCACGGGCTTTAGCGCCGTGACGGCCGGGCGCGGCTATACCGTGGCGCTCAAAAGCGACGGCAGCGTTTGGGCCTTGGGGGGCAACCGGTTTGGGCAATTGGGCGATGGCACCCTGGCGCAGAAGAATGCCACATCGCTCGTCGTCAATGACAGCGTGAACGGCCCGCTGGACCTGGACCCCTCGCAGACCAAAAACATCCCCACTGACAAGCTGCCCCCGTTCTGGCTACAGGTCAGCAAAACAGACACGGTCAGCACTGCGGTCACCTACAACAGCGAGGACATCGACAAAAATGGCGATGTCTATGTGGTGGCCTACCTTGACCCCGCATCCCCGCTACTGGCGGGCATGCCGGCACTGGCCCCAGGCAAACGCGCTGCCATGATCACCATCAAGGGCGGTAGCACCCTGGTCAGGGCCGTTTTGACCCGTAGCGGCTGGAAGCAATCTGCCGTAGGAACGGCCCCCGAGAGCTATTACAGTGGTGCTTTGAACGACAGCAACAAAACTGTTGCCATGTTTGATGCCAGCAAGTTTGACCCTGACAAGGACAAAAGTATCTTTTGTGTGGGTTATGTGGGGGCCAGTGCCAAAAGCGCCAAGGGTTTGATGCGTCCGGTGATTGCAGGCTCTGATGCCAGCGACCTGTGTTCACAGACCACCGTGGCGACAAGCGCCAGCACATCATCCACCGTAACGTCAACTACGACAAGCACGCTGCCTGTAGCACCAATAACGTCGACCACCACAGCGACAAGCACGAGTACGCTGCCCGCAACAACAACAACGTCAACCGGCAAGACCACCAGCACGACCGGCACCACCACCACCACGACCGTCTTGTCCCCTACCATGTCCAATCTGGTGACTGGCTGGAATCTGGTGGGCAACGGCATCGAGGCTGTCATGGATGTTGCCGGCATTTTGGGCAATGCCAACAATGTACAGACCGTGTGGAAGTGGGTGGTTGCCGGCACAACGCACAGTTCAGGCGCATGGGCTTTTTACTCGCCCACATTGCCTGATGGCGGCAAGGCGTATGCCACGGGCAAGGGCTATGACGCGCTGACATCCATTCAGGCCGGTGAGGGCTTTTGGGTCAATGCCAAGACTGGGTTTACGTTAGGTCTGCCTGCGGGGACGACGGTCAGCTCATCCAGCTTTGCCACAGGCACTGGCCATCATGCACTGGTCAAAGGCTGGAACCTGGTGGCCACAGGCGACAAACCCACACCGCTGGCCTTTCATCAGGCTGTGGGGTCCTTGCCGATCAATTTCGCAACGCTATGGGCCTGGGATGCGACCAAAAAGGGCTGGTACTTTTGGGCACCTAACCTGGCCAATGACGGCAATCTTGCGGCTTATCTGACGCAAAAGAGTTACCTTGATTTCGTGACCCTTCCCAATACTCCAATGGGTACACTGTCACCCACCACCGGGTTTTGGGTGAATAGGCCGTAGGGTGCTGGGATGCGTGGATGTGGTAATGTCTTTTGGGCAATACGGTGTCAGTGGGGTGTCTTGGTAGGTGCGGTATTGTGGGCATCAAAAAGGCAGCACGGGCAAGCCCGAACCTATTAAGCTGGTGAGATTTATAAACGTCTTTTTATGTAACCGTTTAGCCTCCCCCCGCCGTCATTCCCGCGAAGGCGGGAATCCAGACCGTCTTGGCATACTGGAAAACCAAAATACACTGGATTCCCGCCTTCGCGGGAATGACGACTGTTGTTTGCATCCACCGGAATGACGGCATTTTGCATGGGGGTCTAAATGGTTACCTTTTTATGGAGTATTTCTGAATTGTATGAAAACATAATTATTAATAACAAAAATAATATTTAGATAACTGTAGTTAATATTTTCAATAAAGTCTAATGCTTACAAGCCAATTCGTCTGATTGACAAATGTGCTACAACTGATCATGACGAAATCGGCCAAAGTAATTCTGCTTGAACACGAACGCTTTGAAATCAAGGCAAAGTCTGGTAATGGAATTTTAAGTTACGAAGTTTGGGGCTACGTTGAGTTAGCGACGACCGTTGTAACACGCTACAACCTAGCTTACATCAATCACTCTGTTTGCAAAGTTGATAACGGGCGAGTTCTCGGTTTAGACAATGCGCATAATTATCACCATCGACATTACATGGGCGATGTTCAACCCGTAGAATTCATCAGTTACGAAGCCACTTTGGAACAATTTCAGCATGAATGGCTGGATATCGTGAAGGCAAACAAAGGAAAGAAATCATGACAAGAGTTATTATTCGAACCGATGATCCGGACAGTTTTTTCGATCATGCCAAAGATGCTGCGAGACGAGCCGATCAAGGTATGTCCTTTGATGGCAAGGTCACCATCACTTTTGAAGACCCACAACGGATGTTCACCGTGCTGTCAGAGGCACGTCGTCGGTTGATGTCTGAGGTCATGTACGAGCCAATGTCGATCGATGAATTGACCAGCCGTCTTCGTCGAAACCGATCTGCCATTAACAAGGATGTCGGTTTGCTAGAAAAGATTGGGCTGATTGTTTCAAGCCGCAGTTCCATCCCTGGGCACGGTATCCAAAAGATGATTAAGGCTGTTGCGCCTAGAATTGAAATGGTTGCAACATTAGGATGATTTGATTGTTTTGTTTTTTGTTGTTTCATTTAATGAACATGTCGGAGAGAAACTAATTATTATTTTAGACAACTCATCCATTCATAAAGTCAAGGCAATGGATTCTGTGTAACCGTTTAGACCCCCCGCCGTCATTCCCGCTCAAGAGGGAATCCAGTGTGATGTTGCCCCTCACCCCGGCCCTCTCCCCAAAGGGGCGAAGGAGTTTTGCCCTCTCCTCTGTGGGGAGAGGGTTAGGGTGAGGGGTCTAAACGATTACGATTCTGTAGTTGATTCGTTAAAGGAAAGCTGAGTTACTTTCTGCTATTTATCGCTCTATAGTCCTGAACGCAATAGAATTGAGACGCTAGGAACAATATGAAATACACCTGGATGCAAGTCAAATGCCGAACTCACGAGATGCTAAAATCGGATGTCCAGGAGATTCTGGATAACTTCGGGTTAAAGTATAATCTCAGATTATAGCGTATCTAACTTATTGACCGAAATGTAGGGGAGTATTGCAATACGCCCCTAAAGTGGTCGGAATCTTTATAATTTTTGTCTCCCTCAACGGTTATATTCATGATATACCGTTATTTTTTATTAACCAGTGAATAGGAAAATATTATGATAGTTCGTCGTACAGGTATGCGTCATTCAGTCGCTGCTTTGGTTTTGGTTGCTGTTGCCGGTTCGTCTTATGCAGGCGATGATTGGTCGCTCACTTTGGGGGCCAAGGTTTGGAATAATAAGTGGACTAGCTGGGATTATTATCAGCCGTTTTCTGTCCCTGCTATTGTGGACGTTCCGGGCGCGTCTGAAAACTTTACCAGTGGTAACCAGTCCACCTTGTTGCCGTCCGTGACGCTGCGGTATCAGGACTTTCTTTTGACAGGCAGTGTGTTTTCCAATCAAGAATATAGTTTTGATGGTTCAACAGGTACACAGTTTAAGGCCAATCGTGAGGAGACTGATGTCCACGTCGGTTATTACGTATTGCCTACGCTGGCACTGACCCTGGGTCATAAGTCCATCAAGCAAGAGTTTACAGGTGGCAAAGTATTTAACTATTCTGGCCCTATCTTTGGTTTTGTAGGTTCTGCACCTTTGACCCAAAATTATAGCTTGTATGGTAATTTTGGTTATGGCTCCATGACTGCAGAGTTTCCTACAGGGCTGACAGATAACTCGGGTCAAAGCAAGAAGGATGCTGATTATTACCTGAGTGAAATAGGCGTTGCGTATTCATTTAATCCCAGTTCTATCATTTCATCCGCCAAAGCCATGACAGCTACATTGGGCTACCGCAGCCAAACCTTGGCAACACAAGGGTTTGCTGTAGGCACTGATGCCAATCATCCAGCGTTGTCACGCAGTACAGAGTTGCGTGATAATACTGAAGGATTGGTATTGGGGTTAAGCGTTTCGTTTTAACCCTTATGGACCGAAATGTAGGGGCGTATTGCAATACACCCCATAACCGTTTATTCCCCTAGCCAAATGTTGTTATTTTTGCGAAGGCAAAACACGATCGTCATTCCCGCGAAGGCGGGAATCCAGGGTATTTTGGTTTTCATGGATACAAAGTCAGTCTGGATTCCCGCCTTCGCGGGAATGACGGTGACGGGGTCTAAATGGTTACATCAGCGCGGGCAAGCCCGCACCTACAAAACAACCCAAAGATGAAATTAATGAGACTATTATCTCTTGGTCTTTTATTATTACTGGTCGCCTGGAGCGGGGTATGGGCGCAAGCGTCTGGTGGCGGCAATGCCCCCAAATCATCTGCGGACGTTGAACTGGGCAAGCGTTATGCCTTGGTTATTGGCAACTCCGATTACAAACACGCCACACCGCTCACCAACCCTGTGAACGACGCACGTGCCGTGTGCGACAAATTACGGGCACTTCAGTTTGAAGTCGATTGCCGTGAAAACATCCAACGCCGTGGCGACTTTAGGGCGGCTGTCGGCGCATTTATCAAACGCATCCGGAACACCGATGTCGCGCTGTTTTATTATGCGGGCCACGGGTTAGAGTTGGAAGGCGAAAATTATTTGATCCCGACCGGTGCCGATATTCGCAGCAGGACTTACGTGGAGGACGAGGCCGTTCGCGTCAATTTTGTACTGGCCGAACTGGGTATGGCCAATGCCCGATTGAGTATCATCATTTTGGATGCTTGTCGCAATAACCCATTTGCCCGCAGCATACGATCCGTGGGTTCGGGGCTGGCCGCACCCAGTAATGTTCCATCTGGCAGTATTATTATCTTTCCGACATCTCCTGGCCAAACTGCACTGGATGGGGATGGTGTGAATGGGGTTTTTACATCGCACTTATTGCAGCATATTACCACCACCGGGATCTCCATTGAGGAAATGTTCAAGCGCGTGATCCACGGTGTCCGCCAAGAATCCTTACAGATAGGTGCAGAGCAAGTACCATGGATGAATTTATCTTTTACCGGAGAATTTTGTTTTGTGGGCTGTGGAACGCGAGTCAGTGAAGCCGATTATGCCAACGTGTTAAAAGCCAAAGCAGATGTTGAAAAAGTCACGCAAACTTTGCAAAGCGAACTGACAACCCGCGAAACAGAGCTGCAACAATTCAAAACACGCATGATCGTGATGCAGCAGCAGTTTGAGAATACACAAAAATCCCAATACTTATCATCAAGCGAACTGGAAAAATTAAGAATACAACGTGATGAGCTTGCCGCTAAAACCTTGGATATCAAAAATCATGAGAGTGAACTCAATCGTGTCAAACGAGAATTAGAACAATTACAAGCACAACAAATTGATAATGAAAAACGTGAACAAGAAATGGCGGATGCACGTGTGCGTATTGCATCTTTGGAGCAAAAAATCAATCACCAGGAATCCAGAAAACTGGGTGACGGCGAATTGGAAAAACTGCGCATTGAGCGCGACAGTTTAATGAACAGCAACGCTGAGCTACAAAAACAACAAAAAAATGGTGAATTGTTACAACAAGAGTTAGCCGCTTTGCAAAATCGCCTCTCTGAATACGATAAACAAAAAGCTGATCTGGACATTTACAAGTCTAAATTAGCTCAAATGGAGTCTGAACAGAAATCCATGCGGGCGGAGATATCCAGCGAACGTACACGACGTGTACAGACTGAAGAAAAATTAAAGGATGCTGCGGTCAATACCGTGAAGGATGCTGCGTTTGTACCGCCTGCATTTTGATGTGCGTTCGCAAACATGCTATCGACACGTTTGGCGGCTACCGCACCAAAATTGATGTGCTCAAAGCACTGCGCCTGTGGGTGGACCGATGGGCAAGCAGCCTGACGGTCTAACTGCCCGCCACCTTCATCTGCCTGACCAAGACCGAACCCACGGTTTTGCTGCCCTGGTTATAGGTGTCGGCCCCCACGCTGACGATGTCTTGCAACATCGAGCGCATGTTGCCCGCGATCGTGATCTCGTGAACCGGATAAGCGATGCGGCCCTTGTCTATCCAAAAGCCACTGGCACCCCGTGAATAGTCGCCCGTCACGGGGTTGATGCCACTGCCCATCAGCTCGGTGACAAACAGCCCCGTGCCCAAACGATCGAGCATGGCGGGCAGCAAATCGTCCGGGTGCGTCAAACGCGATGTCAGCGTCAGGTTATGCGACCCCCCCGCATTGCCCGTGGTTTGAAGCCCCAGTTTGCGAGCAGAATAGCTGCCCAAGAAATAGCCCTGCACTTTGCCGGCATCGACCACACGACGCGGCTGCACCCGCACACCTTCTTCGTCAAACGGCGTACTGCCCCTGCCGCGTTTGACAAAGGGGTCTTCGTCGATGTCGATGTGGTCCGGAAACACGCTGTGTCCCAGACAGTCCAGCAAAAACGAATTTTTGCGGTACAGCGCGCCACCACTGACAGCATGAACAAAGCTGCCCAGCAGGCCGGCCGCCAAAGGGGCTTCAAATAAAACGGGGCATAGGGTGGTGGCGATCTTGCGGGCATTGAGGCGGCGCAATGCACGTTCTGCGGCGTACTGGCCAATCAACTCAGGCGCGTCCAGGTCTGTGGCGTGGCACTTGGCGCTGTACCAATAATCCCGCTGCATGGCATCGCCAGTCCCTGCGATGGGCGACACCGACACCGAATGGTGCGAGCTGGCAAACCCGCCTCGAAAGCCGTGCGTGTGGGCGCTAAAAAAATGCGACTGCTGGGCCGACACGGCAGCCCCTTCACTGTTGGTGATCTGCGGATCGACCTTGAATGCTGCGTCCTCGGCCACCGTGGCCAGTTGCGTGGCTGCGTCGCAAGCGATGGGCCAAGGACAAAACACATCCAGGTCGGTGCGTATCTCGGTGGCGATATCGGCCTGATCGGGCAATGCTGCAAAGGGGTCTTCTGCGGTAAACCGGGCAATGTCATAAGCGGCCCGAACGGTTTGCATGATGGCATCAGGCGAAAAGTCAGATGTTCCGGCGTGACCGCTGCGCTGCCCCACAAAAACCGTGATGCCCAAAGACTTGTCGCGGTTGCGCAGGACGTTTTCAAGCTCACCACATCGCACAGACACGCTCATGCCGCAGCCCTCTGACGCATGGGCAGAGGCATCGGTGGCCCCCAGTTTTTTGGCGCATTGCAAGGCGCTGTCCACCAGATGCTCAAAAAAATCAGGTCGATAGGCAAAGCCTGAGGCATCACTGGATGCACCGTTAAACAAAAAGTCAGCGGAGTGGGCGGGTGACAGGGCAATACCGGAGTTTGAAGAAGGGGACATGGAAAAAGGTGGGGTTGAAAAAAATTAGGTGCATGGTAAACCTTGACGCAAACAGGCCTTGGCCACGCTGATGGCCTCAAGCAGGCTGGAGGCATCGGCCTGTCCGGTGCCGGCGATGTCAAAAGCCGTTCCGTGGTCGGCGCTGGTGCGAATCAACGGCAGGCCCAGGGTGACATTGACCCCTTGCTCAACCCCCATGTATTTGATGGGGATCAGGCCCTGGTCGTGGTACATGGCCACCACCACGTCAAACTCACGCGACCTTGAGATTTTGGCGCGGCCCCGCATAAAGGCGGTGTCAGGGGGCATGGGGCCAAAAACCTGCAGACCCTGCCGCTGTGCCGCTGCAACGGCAGGGGCGATGATGTCAAGCTCTTCGGAGCCAAACAGGCCGGACTCGCCGGCGTGGGGGTTCAGACCCGCTACGCCAATACGGGGTGCACGGCCCAAAACTTGTAGCAGGGTGTTGTGGGTGATGTGCAGGGTTTGCAGCACGTTGTCATAGGTGACCGCTTTGATAGCATCGCGCAAAGACAGGTGGATGCTGACCAACACCACCCGCAGATCATCATTGGCCAGCATCATGCGTACCGGCAGTTGGGCAACGGGCACACCCAAGTGCTCTGCGGCCAGCGCCTGTATCAGCTCGGTGTGGCCTGCAAACTGGGCCAGACGACCGCCGGCCTGGGCCAAGGCAGCTTTGTTCAGGGGCGCGGTGACCACTGCGGACACCACGCCACGCAAAGCTGCCCGTGTGGCCCAAACCACGCAGTCACCGGCCATCTGTCCGGCCCAGGCGTTGACTTGACCAAAGGGCAAGGGCCAAGATGATGCAGGCTGAGGAACCGGCAGCGGCCACAGAGGGATGCAATGCGGGGGACAGTTCAGGGCCTCTTGTGGGGTATCCAGCACGGCAATGGGCATCACCATGCCTCCAGCGGTCACGATGTCAGCAGCGCGGCGAAGTGTGGCCAGGTCGCCTGCGACAAGGCAGCCACGGGTGATGTCAGGGGCATCCCGAAAGGCCTTGATGATCAGCTCAGGGCCAATACCGGC
This sequence comes from uncultured beta proteobacterium, assembly GCA_903822205.1. Taxonomy (GTDB): domain Bacteria; phylum Pseudomonadota; class Gammaproteobacteria; order Burkholderiales; family Burkholderiaceae_C; genus Rhodoferax. The sequence continues at coordinate 11,352 of CAIJOK010000145.1, forward strand.
GGGGTCTCCCTGGGTGATGGCAATGGGCAATGATGGCAATGATGGCACTGACGGCGGTAAGGGCGTTGGCACAGTGTTCATGGTGTGGGGTGGTGAGAAAGGTTTCAATGCAGCCAGACGGGGCTAAACGGGGCTAAACGGGGTTATTGATGTCGATAAACGTGTGATCTATGCCAAAGCGTTCAGCCAAGTGGCTAGCCACAGCCGGTGCGCCGTAGCGCTCGGTGGCATGGTGACCGCAGGCCAGATACGCCACGCCACATTCGCGGGCCAGATGCACCTGAGGCTCCGAGATTTCGCCGGTGATGAACGCATCTGCACCGGCTGCGATGGCGGCTTCAAAGTAGCTTTGGGCACCGCCACTGCACCAGGCCACTTGGTGGATCGCTTTGGGTGACGGCTCGATCAGGGTGACGGGCCGGTTCAAGATACCCTGAATGTGATCCGCCAGCGTCTGCGGCGACGCAAAACCCGCACCGTTGTCGCGTTGCCCCAGGCATCCCAGCTCGTGCTCTCCAAAGTGTGACTGGCATTGCAGGCCCAGTTTTTGGCCCAGTTGCGCGTTATTGCCCCAAAGGGGGTGAGCGTCCAGCGGCAGATGGTAGGCCAGCAGGCTGATGTCGTTGGCCAGCAGACGGGCCAGACGGTGTCTGATCCAGCCCGTCACACAGGGAGACTGGTCGTTCCAAAACAGGCCGTGATGCACCAACACAGCGCAGGCCTGCGCGCTGATGGCCGCATCGATCAAAGCCAGGCTGGCCGTGACACCGGACACCAGGTGGCGCACACGGCTGCGTCCCTCAACCTGTAGGCCATTGGGTGCGTAGTCGTGAAACATCGCAGGCTGTAACAAGCCGTCCAGTGCGTTCAAGAGCTCTGAGCGTTCAACCATGGGGCTTTCCTTTGTGAAATGTCTATAAAAAATTATTTACCTAATAAAGTAAAATTTGATAGCAAACAATGCAATTGAAACGTGCGTTAGCGCTAATTTGATAAAAAATATGACGTATTTAACTTATAATTATTTTATAACATCCACATCGCAATCACAGCCTATGCCGGCGGCCACCCAGCGTTGGACACCCCGTGTCAGCAGACGGGCCAGGGCCGGCACAGCCCAGTGCCACCCGGGTGGCAGTCGTCGCTTCAGCAGAGCGTGTGGTTCTGTGATCGCAGAGCACCGGTATTGCAACACATCGTCTTGCCAAAACAAGGCGGGGCAAGCGCCGTCCAAACGCCCAAACAAGAGAATGCCCACAGGGCAAGGCTCAAGCAGGCAGCAGATGCCACAGCCATTGCAGGGTGCGCCCTGGAGCGGCTTTGGACGGGCCTGGGGGTGAATATAAAGGGTGTCGGACATCCTACAATTTTCGGACTTGTCTCGATCGGACTTACCTAAAACCACCCCTATGAAACACCTTTGGTTGCTATTTTCCCAGACCGTCACCGTGCTATTGGCGGCTTATTTTGTCGTGATGACCTTAAAGCCCGACTGGGTTCCCCGTGCGGCCCAACGCGGTGGGGTGGCTGTGCTTGAAGCGCCGGCAACGGTGGCCGGCACAGGGGTGATGCCGCAGGGCAGTTTTAGACAGGCCGCCCAGCGCTCATCGGCTGCGGTCGTCAGTATCAACACCAGCAAAAGAGCACGTCTGGCCCCTCACAGCGCAGACCCCTGGTTCAAGTTCTTTTTTGGTGACCCGCAAGGCCAAGATCAAGAGCAAATAGGCCTGGGCAGTGGTGTGATCGTCAGCGCCAGCGGCTACATCCTGACCAATAACCACGTGGTTGAAAACGCCGACGAAATTGAGGTGACTCTGAATGACGGGCGCAGCAGCCCGGCCAAAGTCATCGGTACTGACCCGGACTCTGATTTGGCGGTGCTCAAAATTGCATTGGGCAGGCTGCCGGTGATCGCACTGGGCAACTCTGACAGTTTGCAAGTGGGAGACCAGGTTTTGGCGATAGGTAACCCCTTTGGAGTCGGTCAAACAGTCACCAGCGGCATCGTCAGCGCTTTGGGGCGCAATCATCTGGGCATCAACACGTTTGAAAACTTTATTCAGACCGACGCAGCCATCAACCCCGGCAATTCTGGGGGTGCTCTGGTCGATACGAATGGCAATCTGCTGGGCATCAACACCGCCATTTATTCGCGATCAGGCGGCAGTTTGGGCATTGGATTTGCCATACCGGTTTCCACAGCCAAGCTGGTGCTTGAGGGCCTTGTCAAAGACGGCCAGGTCACACGTGGATGGATCGGGGTTGAGCCTGCCGACTTGACCCCTGAACTGGCCAGGACATTTGGTGTGGCCGTGCAGCAAGGGGTGATCATCACCGGTGTGCTGCAAAACGGCCCCGCTGACCAAGCCGGCATCCGGCCCGGCGATGTGGTGACCGCAGTGGCCGGGCGGCCCGTGACCGGGGTGACTGAGCTGTTAAGCCATGTGGCCGCATTGAAACCCGGTCAGGCCGCCATGTTTGAAGTGCTGCGTGCTGAGGGCGGCGGCGCTACCCGTTTGTCCGTGACCCCGGGGGTCAGGCCCAAACCCCAAAGGCAGCCACGTCAGCAGATCCGATAGGGCGTTGGTCAGGGCCTAAGGCTGTGCGGGCCTCATGCCGCCGCGCTTCATGCCAGGTCCGGCCATGGCCGATGTATCAAACACTTTTTGTTGTTCAGGTGTCAAAACAGCGTACAGGGCCAGAACAGCCTGATCATGGCGGGCCACGGCGGTTTGCATGTCGCTCATGTGCTGGGCGCGAAAGGCTTGCATTTTTTCGATACGGGCAGGTGTGCTCAGTTTGGCCATTTCGGCGGGGTCAGGCCGTGGGGTCATCGTGCTGCCATTGGGCCGCACGGCGCTTGTAAAAGCTGTCCACGCAGCTTCTTGGGCGGGTGTGATGGCAAGCTGTGCCTTGATTGCCGCGTGGTGTTTGTCCATCATGGCTTGCATTTTGGCGGGGTCCATCTGCCCCATCATGCCCATACCGGAGCGGCCCATACCCTGACCGGACAGCGGGTCCATCATACCCATACCCGGCTGACCGCCCATGCATGGCCCGCCGGGCATAGGGGGTTGTTGTGAATAGACCATGCCCGCCGTGAGGCAACTTGCGGTGACCAAGGACAACTTAAACAACTTAAACAACGTGTGGCTGGGTTTCATGACAATTTCCTGTAAAAGAGAATGAAGGCCAAGGTTCACGGAATGTGAGCCTTTGTGCCTGAAAAGAAGTATCTGCGTGCTGTGTATCGCGGTGATGAAGCAAAGCAAAAGTCCACGTAAAGATGCATGTCGAAAAATTTTGGCTTGGTTTAATGGGATGATCGGTGTCTTGCCACTGTGCAATTTTCATTTTTTACACCTTAACATGTTCAAAAACGCCATCATTTACAAAATCGCCCCCGGCTGGGATGCCCAAATGACCCCCATCGAGGCTTGCTTGCAAACCAACCAGTTTGTGGAATGTGGCCCTAGCCAGGAGCTTTCGCTGGGGTGGGTTCCACCCCGTGGACAGCCCAACGGGCCAATGCTTGAGTCTGTGGCTGGCCAGTGGATTCTCAAGCTGATGATCGAGTCTCGTAACGTTCCGGCCACGGTGCTTAACCGCAAGGCCGCTGAGCGTGTGGCCCAGATCGAAGCATCCACAGGCCGCAAGCCTGGCAAAAAAGAGGCACGCGAAATCAAAGAGGATCTGCTCCATGAGCTTTTGCCTTTGGCCTTTACCCAACAATCGTCGGTGCTGATGTGGATCAACCGTGCTGACCTCTTTGTCCTGATCGATGCAGCCAGCATCGCGCAGGCCGACGAAGTGGCCACCTTGCTGGTCAAAACCTTGCCTGGCCTGGCCCTCCAGTTGGTCAGCACACAGCTTGCCCCTGCGACAGCCATGGCCGACTGGCTGGTCACGCAAGAGGCTCCGGCAGGTTTTAGTGTGGACCGCGATTGCGAACTGAAAGCCGCCGACGAGTCCAAAGCTGTGGTGCGCTACACCCGCCACCGGCTGGACACCGACGAGGTGAAACAGCACATTGCCAACGGCTTGTTGCCTGTCAGTTTGGCCATGACCTGGTGCGATCGGGTGTCGTTTGTCTTGACGGAGGGTCTGCAGCTTAAAAAATTGGCTTTTTTGGATGGGGTCTTTGAGGGCGGCAGCCAAGACCATGACTTTGATGCAGACGTAGCCATTGCCACCGGAGAGCTTTGCAAGCTGTTGCCTGATGTGCTGGATGCCTTGGGCGGTGAAACGGGCCAGAACGCAACCCCTGCGGCAAACAGCAACGCAGACGGCGACACCAACCTTAACGCAAACCCTTGCCAATCTTGATGGAATGAGTGAACCATGATGAAAAATTTAACCACAACCCTGGTCGCCGTCTGTTTGCTGACCGCTGTCCAGGTCCACGTTTGGGGCCAGGAGGCTGATATTCGCAAACATTTGACTGAGCGCATTCCGCAGATGGACAAAATCGACGAGGTCAGCAAAACCCCTATTCCGGGGATTTTTGAGGTTCGCGTGGGTGGCACGGATATTTTTTATACCGACGCGCAGGCTGATTTTTTGCTGCAAGGCCAGATCATCGACATCAAACAGCAAAAAAACCTGACGGAAGACCGCGTGGCACGGTTGACGGCCATCAGCTTTGATGCCCTGCCGGTCAAAGATGCCTTTACGGTTGTGCGGGGTACCGGCAAGCGGCGACTGGCGGTGTTTGAAGACCCCAATTGCGGCTATTGCAAGCGTTTTGAACAAGACCTGCAAAAGGTGGACAACATCACCATCCAAATGTTTCTCTATCCTGTGCTGGGGGCAGATTCAGTTGAAAAGTCCAAGAACCTGTGGTGTGCCAAGGACCGTGTAAAAGCCTGGCAGGACTGGATGTTGCGCAACCAGCCCCCCAAAGCCACCGCCTGTGACACTGCCGCCATCGACCGCAACATGGCGATAGGCCGCAAACACAAGATCACCGGGACACCCACGCTGCTTTTTAGCAATGGCACACGCATCCCGGGGGCCATCGGCACCGATCAGATTGAAAAACTATTGACGCAATCAGGGGGGTAAATAGGTGTCTGCAAACCGGGTGGCAATGTCCTGAAATTGCCCCTGAATGTCCCTAAAAGCATCGACCATGTCGGGGTCAAAGTGCGTTCCCTTGCCGGCCAGAATAATGGCTGTGGCTTGGTCGTGCTGTACGCCTTGTCGATAGACGCGATGGCTGATCAGTGCGTCATAGACATCGGCCACGGCCATCAGCCGTGCGCTTAGCGGGATGGATTCACCGGTCAGGCCCTGCGGATAGCCGCTGCCGTTCCACTTTTCGTGGTGTGACAGTGCGATGTCTTTGGCCGTGCGCAAAAACTCAACTTCTATGCCCAGCGATTGTTCCGCATGGACGATGGCATCGTGTCCCAGCGTGGTGTGGCGTTTCATGATCTCAAACTCTTGCAAAGACAGTTCCCCGGGTTTGAGCAAAATATGGTCTGGAATGCCCACCTTGCCAATGTCATGCAAGGGGGCAGACTTGAACAGCATGTCAATGAATGCATCGGTCAATTTGTGCAAAAACCTGGGGTGATGCCGCAACTGCTGCGCTAAGGCCTGCACATAAAACTGGGTGCGCCTGATGTGCATACCGGTGTCGGTATCACGTGTTTCAGCCAACGAGGCCATCACCATGATGGTCACATCCTGAATGGCCGATAGCTCTTGGGTGCGCCGCGCTACTTCAGTCTCAAGGTACAGGTTTTTGTCACGCAAAAAATCAGCCGATGCCTTGAGAGCCAAGTGGGTTTTGATGCGCTCTTGCAATATGGGCGGGCTGATGGGTTTGGTGATGTAGTCAACGGCCCCCATTTTGAAGCCTTTGCTTTCGTTCTCAACGTCTGACTTGGCTGTCAAAAAAATGACGCGAATGTCGCGAGATTTGGGCGATGACTTCAGTCGCTGGCAGACCTCATAACCGTCCATGCCGGGCATCATGATGTCCAGCAAGATCAAGTCCGGCGGATTGGCAGACACCGCAATGAGCAGTGCCAAGCTGCCGTTGTTGGCTACCCGCACGATGTAGTCGTCGCGCAACAGGCTGCTGACCAGCGACAGGTTGTCGGGTGTGTCATCCACCACCAAAACGGTGGATTTTTGGCTGAGATGATGAGAGTTCATGGCGGTGGGTTGGAAAGAGTTTGGACGGCATCGTTCAAAATTTGCAAGGCAATTTCAAGGTCAAACATTTTGATTGCGGTTTCTAAGCGTCGGTAATGCGCCGGAAAGGCCGTGTACAGCAGGTCTGCGTGGTCATCCACCACATCGACGACCGATGCATCGTGAAAGGCCAGCAAAGACTGTAGGTGCTTGCAAACCTCGGCCAGCCTGTGTTCATCCATCGGTGCGGTCATCGGTGCGATCATAGGCGCTGTCAAGGCTGGCAGGGAATTTTCTATGGCGATGATCAACGTCGTCAGCGGGCCGTCCAGCACTTGTACCTGAGTTTGCAGATCACCAACCGGTGCTCCGTGGCCTAAGGCGTGTTCCAGTGCAGCGGCCAGGGCTTGCACGTCTGCTGCACCAATGCTGGCCGCAGTGCTTTTGGCCGTGTGAACCAGACGCAGGGCGGTTGTCAGGTCATGCTGGTCAAGTGCTGTCTGTAACGCGGCAACCATACCCTTTTGGCCGGTCGCAAAGCGGCGCAGCATGGACAGGTAAAGCGACTTTTTGCCCAGCACACGTCGCAGGCCAGATGCCGTGTCCAGCCCTGCAATGCCCGATGGAATTTGTGCCAAGTCGTCAGGTGACAGGGGCGTTGTCTCGCTGGATGCGGCAGGCTGACGGCCAGGCTGGGGCTTGATCCAGCGCAGCAGAGTGCGCCACAGGTTATCGGGGTCGATGGGCTTGGCAATGTGGTCGTTGATGCCGGCATCGTTGAAGCGCTGGTGGTCACTTTCCATCACATTGGCCGTCATGGCAATGATAGGAAGATCGGCAAATTGCGCCAATTGACGGATCGCACGGGTGGCCGAAACCCCGTCCATCACGGGCATTTGCATGTCCATCAGCACCAGGTCAAAGCTGGCTTGCTGCACTTTTTGCAGCGCTATATGGCCGTTATCAGCCACATCCACGATCAATCCGGCATCGCGTAAAAACTCGGTCGCCACCTCTTGATTCAGTTCGTTGTCCTCCACCAGCAAAATGCGTGCGCCCTTGATGCTGGCCAATTGTTCAGCAGCCAGCGAGGGAGCAGTACGCACACGTTTGCGACGCTCAGGCAGGGTGTCCCCCATCACACTCATCACGTTGTCAAACAACATGGAGGCACTCACAGGTTTGATCAACACGTCTGTCAAACCAATTTGGGAGACACCCTTGAGCATGTCTTCGCGGCCAAAGGCTGTGACCATCACCAAGTGGGGTGTACGTTGTAGCGGTCTGGCTTGTAGTCGCCGCGCCACTTCAAGGCCATCCATGCCGGGCATTTGCCAGTCTATAAAGACAAAATCAAAGGGTCGATCGTGGGACTCTGCCTGATCGACAGCGTGAATGGCAGCGCTGCCGCCTGAGGCCTCTTCTACGACAAAGCCCATGGATTCAAGCATGTCGCTCAACACCATGCGAGCGGTGTCGTTGTCATCAATGACCAAAGCGCGAAGGCCTTGCAGTCTGGCGTTCAAAATACGCTGTGGCGACACCATCACCCCCCGGCCCAGCCGTGCGGTAAACCAAAACGTGCTGCCCTGGCCCAAAACGCTCTCAACGCCCACCTCGCCCTGCATCATGCCAGTCAAGTTTTTGACGATGGCCAAGCCTAGCCCCGAGCCACCATATTGGCGGGTGGTCGATGTATCGGCCTGTTGAAACACTTGAAACAGGTTTTGACACTGGTCTGGCGACAAACCGATACCGGTATCGCGCACCGCAAAGTACAGCAGCACATCCTGCGGGGTTTCTTCACGCACACGCACCACCACATCCACTTCACCCTGCGCGGTAAATTTGACGGCATTGTTGGCGTAATTTAACAAAATCTGGCTTAAACGCAGAGGGTCGCCCACCAGGTGCACGGGCACATTGCGTTCCACGTCAAAGATCAGCTCCAGGCCTTTGGCGGCTACTTTTTCGGCGATCAGCATATTGACATTGCTCAGAACCTGTTCAAGATCAAACGGAATTTTTTCAAGCGTCATCTTGCCGGCTTCGATTTTGGATACATCCAGAATGTCGTCGATGATGCCCAGCAGATGCTGGCCTGATTCCAAGATTTTCTTCATGTAATGCTGCTGGCGCGGCAACAGGTTGGTTTTGAGCATCAGGTGGGTCATGCCGATCACGGCACCCATGGGGGTGCGAATTTCATGCGACATGGTGGCCAAAAATTGACTTTTGGTGACGTTGGCAGCCTCGGCGGCTATCTTGGCCTCTCTTAGCTCAGCCTCCGTTTTTCGACGTTCCGTCACATCCTGCATAAAGCCCAAAATTTTGATGGGGGTTGCCTGACTATCCCGTTCAAGCTTGCCAATGGCGTGGATGACCTTGGGTTGCGATCCGTCGGCGGGCTGTATGGTGAACTCGCCGTCGTACTCATGGCTTTGGTTGAGCAGATCCATCAAAGCCCTTCGAACCGGATCGTGTTCTGGAATACTCGCCAAGAGGTCATCCAAAGGGTAATCAGCAATATCGTGTGGAAAACCAAACTTGCCAGCCAAGGTATCTCGCACCCGGTCACGATGTTGGGGTACACAAGCCAAAAAGTCATCCAAAGGGCAATCTGCGATGTTGGTTGGAAACCCAAAGGTGCGCAGCATCTGGGTTGATGCCCGAATGCGGTCTGTCTTGAAGTCATAGACACACGACCCAATGCCACCGATCCGCTGTGATGTGGCCATCTGTCCTTCGCTGAGCTTAAGCGCCGTGAACTGTTCCTCAAGTAATTCTTTAGATTTAATGCGTTCGGTCATGTCACGATGGGAGCCAAACATCACCTGCTGCCCTTCCAGATCGATCGTTTGGATATTGATCTCGACATCGTAAATGCTGCCATCCTTGCGACGGTGACGTGACCGGCACAGGGACCGCGTCTGTCCCTGAAAATGCTGACTGAAAGCTTTCATGAATTCACCCTGACTGTCAAATCCACAGTCCCAGTTTGTCACATTCATTCCGATCATCTCGTCGCGCGAGTAGCCCAGCATATTGCAAAACGAGTCGCTCACTTCGATGAGATTGGCATTTACATCGACGATGGTGATGCCATCGCTGCCATTGCGCAACAGTGCCTTGTTTTTTTCGCTTTCACTCAGCAACATCAACTCTGCTTGTTTTCGCTCGGTGATGTTTGACTTAAGACGAACAAGTGCCACGGCGAACGCCAGCAACAAAGGCATGACCAAGAGTCCCATCCACAGCACTTGTTGCCGCCAGGCTGCCAAATAGTGATCGGCAGAAAAAGCAACCTGCACGTAGAACGGAAAGCGATCATCCAACCTGGACAAACAGGCGATGCGCCGCACAGCATCAGAGCTTGATGTGTAAGCCAAGGTGCCCTGTCTGCCACCCGACTCAAGAAACCGACGAACTGGATGGTCAGCGGGAAGGGGTTGGTCGAAGTTGTTCTTGTTGTGGTGCGGGATGCGTGTGACCAAAGTAAAGTCATCGCTGCGCCGCAGCGAGATCACGCCGTTCAGGTGTTCGACATTCGTGTTGCGAAACAGGTCTGAGAGTTTGTCGATATCAAGGACGGCATGGACGATGCCCAGGAACCGCCCCGCATCATCGCGAATGGATCGCGATTGAATCAGCGACCATTTGCCGGTAGAGGGCGACATGATCGGTTCTGAAAACACAAGGCTGATGTTCGGATGGTCACGCAGTGTCTGAAAATCGGGACTGTCAGCAACGCTATACGGCTTTACATCAGGATCAGAGGCCATTTGCAGTGTGCCCTCAGCACCAAAGATAAACAGCCCTGACAGTTGAGGAAAACTGGTCACTAACTGCACGAGATCCTCTGCCTGCGCGGCAGAAACAACGGCAGATCGGCCGTGCAAGGGTTCTGAGTGCATTTCATGCGTGACGAATTTAAGCATTCCGTCAACATGTGCAAATTCACTGGATAACCTCGATTCAAGCACCCCCACCAGGTTGTAAGTCTCATTCACCGCATCAATAACCGCATGCTGGTAGCTGATGTGCAAAAAATAGCCGATCATGATCAAAAAACACAGCAGGGCCGCAACAACCAAGGCGACAGGTGTCACAACATGTGAAATTGCCAAGTGCTTTGAGTGAGGGTCTGTCTTCATCGGGTGCAATTTAAAACATGGGGCGACTGTCAATGCGTTTCAATGCGTTTCAATGCGTTTCAATACGTTTCAATACGTTTCAATGCGTTGTTACGGGAGCTTGCATCTGCACTTGGGTAACTTTGATTTCCCTGAGAAAGCTGAACCGATGGATTGTCGCTATGTCAAAACGCCAAAAAGTCAGAATTTTCTGAGCTGCTATCAGGAGATTCTGATGGCTTGATACGAGTTCAGTGTCACGTCGCTTAGCGGGAGTCAGTACCTGCTCGCTTTGTCCATCCCTCGATCCCTCATTTTGGGGCCACGTTTGCCTTCAAACACGGGTCACCACACAAAGCCTCCGAGCCTTGGCTTGGCTTGGCTTTGAACTTTGCCGTGTGTACTTGTCGCTTTTTTTCATCGCTCACTTTTTTACTTGTGAACCTGGGAAATCTTCATTTTTTGTTTTGACTTCAGTGTTCACTATACACCACGGCATCCAAAGGGCGACATCTATCTGGCAATAATCCTTTCGTCCGAACGTACGAAAATTGTCCATCCAAGTCCCCCCTTTATTCAAGCAATCTCATCATGTCTGCACCCAACGAACCTTGCCCCTGTGGCAGCGGAAAAAAATACAAACACTGCTGCCGTCGTACAGATGAAACATTGAGCACATCCACATCCACATCCACATCCACATCCACAGCCCCCCCATCCGACGTTAAACCACATGCAGCGGCTGTCGAAAAAGCCGTGGCATGGCTGACAAGTCGCCACAGCAAAGGCTGGAAGATCGCCTTTGAGCAACTGCGCGACGAACTTCTTAGCCACTCTGAGTGCGAAAAACTGGGCCAACAGGACGCGCAGACCTTGAGCGTCATTCAAATCAACCTGACCGAATGGATGCTGGCTGAAGAAACAATTTATGCACAGGGCAGCTACCGCCGCATATCCGACTACTTGATTGGACCCTTGGGTCCCAATTGGACAGCAGGCCAGCGCGACTGGCTACAGCAATTGGGTCAGCGCCCCTTGCGGCTGTACAACGTGACCGATGTGAGCCGTGGACAGGGGATGACCTTGTGCGATACCTTGGACGACGATGCAAAACCGCTCGTCGTGCTGGAGCGATCAGGCAGTCAGGAGGCTGAGCCTGGCATGTACCTTGGATGTCGCGTCATGCGCGTGGGCGAACACTTTGAACTCTCCGGTGCGTGCTATGCGTTTTCCATGCTTCACGGGCCCCTGGTGGCCCAAAGCTTGCATACAGCCACTGACGAATATGGCCCATTGCCAGGTCTGGCGCACAAGCTGGGGCGGATGTTGATGTCAGCCTGGCTGAAACAGTTTGTGTCACCACCCCCCATGCCCACCCTGGTGGACGCGCAGTCTGGCGAACCCATCGCGCTGATCACAGACGATTACTGCGTCCATGACTGGGATGCGTTGGCCCGGATGCTGCAAGTCTGCGGCGATGTGGAGGGCAACCGTATGGATGGGTGGACACGCATCACCGACGACGGTGATGATGGGCGAACACGGCCACAGGCTTACATCAACATTGGGACAAAAAAGGATCAGATTGAAATTTTTTACACGACGCAGACCAGCGCAGATCAGGGGCGTGCCTGGTTTGACCGCTTGACAGAAGGATCTGTGGCATTTTTGAAGAGAAGAGTGACCGACCCGTACAGCGCGACGAAGCCAAGCCAAAAGCCTCGTGCCCATCAAGGCATCAAACAGCCCGACATCCCCCCCCAAGAATTGGCACGCATCATGGAACCCGTCATCCAACGGTCTTATGCCAATTGGGCTGATGAACCCATTGCGGCACTCAACAACAAAACACCGCGTCAGGCCATTCAGACTGCAACAGGACTGGAGCGTGTCAAGGGCTTGCTGCGCAGTTACGAATCTGGCGAGAAAGCACAGGCGGCACTGCATGGGCGCAGTGAAATTTCGTATGACTTTTTGTGGCAGTCTCTGGGGTTGTCACGCTAGTCGCTTTGTCAGCCAGTGGATAGCCTTGCATCAGATTGAAAAACAATTGATGCCGTCAGGAGGATAAATCTGTGTCCGCAAAACGGGTGGCAATGTCCTGAAATTGCGCTTGAATGTCCCTAAAAGCATCGATCATGTCGGGGTCAAAATGAGTGCCCTTGCCGGCCAGGATGATGGCAGCGGCCGGGTCGTGCGGCATGCCTTGTTTATAGACGCGACGGCTGATCTCAGCCATCACCTCACGCTCTTGCGTAATGTCTTCCACAATGCAGACCATGTCTTTGGACAACCCTGTGATATCAACGGTACGTACTGACATGCGTGCCCAAAGGTGGCTGCCGTCCTTGCGCACCAGATCGCGCTCGGCAGTGTGAACTTCACTGCGGTTGCCCCGTCCGTACACCTCTTCGCCGGCCTGTGTGTAAGTTGCCTCTTCAGGGTACCAGATGCGCACGTTCTGGCCAATCTGCTCACCTGCGTCATAGCCAAACATGTCATCCAAAGTCCGGTTACAGCGCATGATGATTCGATCGCGCAGCAGGACAATGCCCACGCTGGCTGCTTCAAACAAGGCCTCTTGTTCCTGTAGTGCAGCATCCAGTTCTTGGGTGCGACTGGCGACCAGTTCTTCCAGGTGCAAGCGATGGCGTTCCAGCTCGTCGCTCATTCGCTTTTTGTCAGTGATGTCGCGCCAGATGCACACCAGGTAGTCGCGTTCGTTTTGACGAATGGCCCGCACATTGATGCTCACGTCGATCAAAGTGCCATCCTTGCATCGGTGTTGGTTCTCAAACTGAGCGCTGCCGCTGTCCGCGATCACTTGGACGATGGCGGCAAGTTGCTCCGATGTCAACGCGCTTTGGATATCCGCCACATGCATGCCAAGCATTTCCTCACGCGAGTAACCGAGCATGTGGCAGCTCATCGCGTTGACTTCAACAAAACGCAAGGTTTCCCGGTCAACCAGTTCGATGGCATCAGGGGCTTCGGCAATGACTGCCTTGACGAGCGCCTGCCAGTCACGCTCAGCGGCGGCTATGCGGTGCCGCTCAACAGCGGCAGCCAAATGCGCAGCGATGGCATCGAGCAGGGTCTGCTCCTCAGCCAAAAAAGGTGATCCGGCATCGGCCGGCAGCGGCAACCTGTAAGTCACGATGACTCGTGAAGGCTGTCCGTCGATGCCAACAAAGGAAGCGCTTAACTGTTCGCCCTCAACCAGCGTGCCGTAGTGTTTGCCCTCGCATTCGATACACCCGACGGCAATGTCGGGAAAGCGCATCGCCGATGCCAGTCTGGCAGCGACAAATTCGAACATGGTCACGTTGTCGATATCGTCACGGGCCGTGATCTGGAGAACATCAAACAAACAGGACAACTCTTTCATTCGCTCGCCCAGGTCGTACTGTGCCTTGTGGTGAGACATGCTGGTCTGACGGAAGCAGAGCACGGCGTGCGCCAGCTTACCCAAAAGACTGCCCGTGCAATCCGCCAAAGTGCGCACGCTGGGCAGAGTGGGTGGATCGACAACACCATTGGCCAGATCATCGAGTGCCGAGGTCAGCGTAGCCAGACGGCCGCTCAGGCGCAGAATCAGACGCACCCACACCACGATCAGCACCAACACCAGAACGCCGCCGACCACAGCGTTCTGGATCGCATGCGCCTGAAAGCTCTTCTCTCGCGCTTTGCTTCGCTGTGCCATCCGGTCGTTGAGACCCGCAGCAACGACGCGCACTTGTTGTGAGATGTGCTGCTGGCTGAGGGTCGCCTGATAGGCTCGGCTCATGGCGCTGGACGGATCGATCACGGCCAGGTCTGTCGCGTGAAGGATGGCGCTGCGATAGTCCCGAAAATGCTGCTGCAAATCCCGCAGGTTCTCTTCGCCTATGGCCTCCTTCACCTGCACCAACTGTTGCTCCAGCGCGGCAAGCTGGTTCACCAACTGTGAATGCATGCGGTAGGCACCGGCTTGGTCGATCTTGCCGACACGGGCCTGTTCCAATAGATCAGCCGCCCGCAACTGAACCGCAGCGATTTCGTTGTTGATGTTCCTGTTAAGTGTTAGCTTTTTTTGGTCTTGATCTGCCTCGGCAACAACCGCCAAGTGGTCATTGCGCAGTTCAATGAACGACAGCAGGTTAAGCCCGCCTGCAAGCAGTTCAGCAATAGCCACAGGCAGTACAAAGGCCAGTATGTAAGGCGATGCAGGGCTGCGCAGATACTTCACTTGTGATCCTGGTGAAAGAGATCGCCCCACAGTGCGGGAGGAATGCTGGCGATGTAATCGAAGCCTAGCTTCGCGCCCCTGGGGCTGAAAACGACGAGCGTACCGTTCCTTAAAACTTACTCATACTTACTCAAAAATGATCAAAGAGGAACATCTTCAAATTCAGTTTGAATACTTCGTCGGTCGAACAGTGTTACCGGCTCCCGTAACGAATCCGTTGACTCGTTAATCTGATGACTGTTCTTATGTGATCCATTACTGGATCGCCTAGAAGACAACTTTCTCTGTCGCACCAGATCGGCACAATGCCGCGTGAGGCATCTTCGGATACCTGCCCAAGTCATGCCCGTTTTTTCACTCGATTCCTTGACAGGTAGAGTGAGGACAGCA
>CAIJOK010000146.1 GCA_903822205.1 uncultured beta proteobacterium
GGCATGGCTTGATTCGCAACCACGGCTTTTGCACCAGAAGCGGGGTCATGTTGAAAACACGCCGTTCGCCGGTTTCAAATTCCAGCAGCAGCCGGTAGTCCGCTTGGGGTTGAACGGTTATCACATCGATCAGCATGGCATTCCCCTTATTGAAGCGGCGCAATACGCAATGGCTCTTCGCCCGCGACGGCCAACGCCCAATCAGCTTGAAGGTCCTCGCGGTGAATTTCGATCCAGGCCTGCACCAGCCGTGTTTTGTTCGGCGGAAATTCGCCGTCCAACAAACAGCCGTCTTCGATAGCAAAAACTGCGTTGGCATTTTGGTAGCGTGCATGAATGTGCGGCAAGTGGTGTCGCTGGACATCCCTGAAATACATGGCAATTGCAATGCCGTAAAAAATGCTGATCGTTGGCATATCAGTTCTCCTCGTTGATCGTTGTTGAATGTGTCACCGTATTTTGCAGTGGCGTAATCATGGCTTTAATCGGCTCCAAAAATCAATTGTTCAACTTGTACCTTGGCTGCGTCAAGCTTTTGCAGGGCTTGCTGGCGCAAGGCCGTGGCTTGGCTTTGTAATGACTGCACTTCAGCGACAATTTTTGCCTGTATCTCCATAGGCGGCAAACTGACCGGTAAATCCAGATAGCGGTGAATCATCAAATTACGGATGCCATTGGTTTGACTTTGTAGCAAATCGGTAACGCCGATGGCATGAACAAAACGCAAGTAGTGAAACAAATATTCTGGTAGCACCTGTGATCTGTCTGGCTTGATTTTTTCTACAAAATTGGAATAGCAAACGATGTTGCCGTCGAGCAATGCAGTATCCAAAATAGCGACGCGGCCCACCGGCTGGTCTGGGCTACCGCCCGACTTTTCGATCAACAAATCGCCCACTTCAATTTTCATGCGGGTCAGCTTGGTAGTGGGGATTTTTCGGTATTTCTCACGACCGTTGGTGATATGCAGATTGAACTCGTTGTCAAACTCGGTTCCGCGTATGACCAGGCACTTGGTGTGTGTGTCTGCGGCATCCATCCAGTCCTCATCTTCACCCCAGTCACCCGCAGTGCGGTGGGTGATGACATCGCGCAAGGGGTGACGTGGGTAAGGTGTGTTACTCAGAGATGCAAATAGTTTTAGAGCGTATGGCGAATGTGTTTTGGGGTCAAATATATTGCCACTGAGTTCAATTAGTTTGACAGTAAAAATCCTTGTACTAAGCGCACCGCTTCCCTTATCCGGCAAGGAGATTCCCAGATGGTTGAGAAACACCTCATTCACTTGAGCGAGCAAGGCTACAGCTTCAATTTCTAACCGATTCTTTTCCAAGTAAGCTAATTGCATCAGTTCAACGATCCGCTCATCTTCAATCACCGGAATAGACAGAAGAGCCGTGTAGTCCAATGCTGGACGTGTGCCACCAGTGGCGCGACGTGAGGCCAGTTTTTCCACAAAGTCTAGATTCAAATAGGCGGCAAGGGCTTCGCTGGTTTGCTTGTTTTTGGTTCGCACTACAGCGATGTGTTGGTTGATATTGGCATCAAGACCAGACGGCACAACGGCTGCAACGGCCATTCTTCCAACACCAGTAATTTTTATCAGCAGTTCGTCACCCGTCAATCGGCTGCGCTCCAGCAGTTTGGTATGCGTTAACTGGGTGATGTATTTAACATCGTGCAGGTCAACAGCGCCAGTTGTTGTAAGGTTTTGAACCCGCAGGAATGGCACGCCAGTTTCTGCTGATGCGTAGTGTTTGTCGCCCTCACTTTTCAAGGGCGTGGCACCACCGGCCAGATACAACGTGAAATCTCGCAGCGTCCGTTTGGTTTTTGTACGCACTCGGGCTTCAAGTGCGACCAGTTCAGGTTCAAAGTAAAACGGATCCCAGCGCGTAGTCAGGGAACTCCTTTTTACGATAAATTGGCTAGTACTCATATGCGTTGCTCTATCAGAGTAATAAATTTTTGCAGCGCATTGCCAATTTCAGTCAGCTCGTTGATTTTTGTTTCGCGGCCCGTCGCGTCATAACCAATATCATTGGCGATCGCCATAAAAATATCGTAATCATCAATTCGATGTCGCAGCGCTGCGTCATATTCCTCGCTGGCCGCAAATTTGATGGCATCGGCCTGTTCTGAAAACTGATCGCTGATTTCTTTTTTCCACGCGGCATAAACCTGGGTGTCTTCAAGTGTCAAGGTTTTTTCGCTCTGGATGGTGCTCAACGTGCCTAGCTCAAGTGCCGCTTTTCGGCCAAGCTCAGTGCCCAAAAAGCCGGTTTGTTTTTTGAGTACATCCTTTTTCTCAGCCTCAAGTTTGGCCAACTTTCTTTCAAGCTGATGCTGTGTCTTGATGCTGTCCTGCAAAGCTTGGCGCAGGTCCTCGATGGCCTTGGTCTGGACAGCACTGTGTTTACGCAAAAACAATACCGAGCTTTTGACACCGGCCCCTGTAGCTGCAAACGCGGTTTGCGGCATGGAGACCACGGCAATGATGCGGTACAAACTCTCGATCTGGTCGCGAACATATTGCAGACTGCTGTTGGTCAAAATCCCATCCGGGATAACAACGGCCAGATAACCACCCTCACGCAAATAGGTGTGGCATTGTTCAATGAACAAAATCTCGGTATCCTGTGCAGGACGACTGGCGGCCTTGCTTTTGGGGTTAAGCCAGTCGGCACTTTTATTGGACAGCCGGTACTGGTGAAAGTAAGCCTGCTCGGCCTGGCGCACACTGGACCCAAAGGGAGGATTGGTGATGATGAAGTCAAAACTGCTGGCTTTGAAGTGTGGGTTACCGGTTTTGGCAACCAGAACATCGGGCGGTAACAGCCCATCGGCGGCCACGACATTGGTGTGACCATCGTCGTGAATAATCATGTTCATTTTGGCTGTGCGTGCAATTTGCTCATTGATTTCAATACCAAACAGATTCTTTTCAGCAAAATCGTGCCAATGGCGAAAGTGTGTTGCCCCTTCTTTGTGGCCTAGCGCGGGTGCAGCGATTTCGTCAGGATAAAAGCTATCCGCCTCAAACCGCACTTTATCCAGAGCGTGTAGCAAAAAACCACCACTACCGCACGATGTATCCAATACCCGGCTGTCGTGGGTAATGGGCAATACATCAACGATGAATTTAACAATGGGGCGCGGAGTGAAATACTGACCAAAATCACCTCTGAAGAATGACCCCATAAAGGTCTCGAACGCACGGCCCTTGCTGTCCAAATCGGTATCAGACAGATTAATGTCTTGCAAATAGCCCACCACAGAACGCACCTTGTTGGCCCGCAGACGAATGGTTTCCTTAAAAACTTCAGGGTCTTTTTTTCGGCCTTCTTCGTAGAGTGCCTGCATACGCAAGAGCAGGTCAGCGTTGGTTTGTTCGTCCGTATCATGGGCAAAAACCTGAAAGTCATAAGAAGCACCTTGCCGGCGGGGTTTTCGCTCGTCCCAGATTTTGCAAAAAATGAGTTTGTCCAATTCATCAAAAGCCTCGGATGGATTAAGTTCGCCACCGCCCCACAGGGCTTGGTGCGCCTGCTTGAACCGAGCGGTTAATTCATCTTGCGATACCAATGCGAGGGCTTGCAGTTTTTGACCATCAGGCGTAGTGCCGCCCCCGTAGGCGTATTTGTAGATAGCCAGTTTTTTGATGCCAAATTGGGGAATATCGGGCACTGTCATCCGCGCTTTGGGTTTATCTGAAGGTACCTGGTAATAAGCGTCTTTCAGGCCGGATGTCGTCCAGACGTATTTGGCACCTTCGGCCACCGCGTAGCTGAAACATTGGTCAGCGGCTCGCTGAAACTCAAGCTCAGTAACCTCCTGTTTTTTACATTCCACCACGATCAGCGGTTGCAAGCACAATGCATCGTCATAAACGATGATGTCTGCTTCTTTGGTCTCTGAACCCATCTGCACACTGACAAACTGACGTACTCGTTCAGGCGGGTATTTGTAGTCGATGACCAAGGTCAGGAATGCTTCTGCCTGAACTTTTTCTTCTGGGTTTTCAAAGTTGCGGCGCTTATTCTGGTGAAGATAAACAATGTATTTGTTGTTGTCTTCAAGCCGGATGAGTTTTTGGGCGAGGCCCTGAGTTATGAGATTTTTCATGGATGCAGGCTGGAGCAAATATCACAAAAATTGGCTTTGATATCACGGTTGTGGCGGCGGATCACGCGGTAGATGCCAAAGTCGAGCGCTTGCGCCTCGTCCATCTGAAACAGTTCGCTCATCAAGGCAACAAAGCGGGTTTCAGACTGGCACTGGATGGGTGTTTTCATGCGTGGACGTGGTGGGTTTGTAGGGGGGACTGTAGCGGGTGTGGCAATGATGTCGGCAATTTGCTGGCAAGTTCGGTTGATGGCGACGGCCGGTGCAACCTGACGCGCAGTGAAAATTTCGGCCAACTGTGTGTAATACCAAAGCACCTGATCCTGACTCGCACTATTCGCACTATTCGCACTATTCGCACTAAAGCGGTCAAAGACAGTGTTGATGGACCCATGAAAAAAGGCCCACAAGAATCGCTCCTTGTAGGCCATTGTGCTGTCTCGTGGTGGGCGGTGAGGGCTTCGAACCCCCGACCCCAGCAGTGTGAATGCTGTGCTCTACCCCTGAGCTAACCGCCCTGCCATACCTGGGAGGTGGCAGGCCTGAATTATGTCATGGCCCCTCCATCAATCTTCTATCACACCGCCAGCTACATGGCCGGCGGGCACGTGCTGTGCAGCAGATTCAATGTGACCGGCCTGGTCATCAAAGAAAAAATCTGGCTCAAACTCGCGTAAAAACTCACCCTTTGGCAGACCGCCCAAAAACATGGCCTCATCGATCTCAATGTTCCAGTCCATCAGGGTGCGGATCACGCGCTCGTTGGCCGGTGCGCTGCGAGCAGTGACCAGTGCCGTGCGAATTTTCATCAAGGGCGTGCTGGCCTGTTGCAATCGCTGTAGCGCTGACAACAGGGGTTTGAAAGGCCCTCCGGGCAGAGGCAGGGACGCGTTGTCGAATTCGTGCTGCTGAAAGGCCGCCAGCCCCTGCGTCTGATAGACCCTTTCGGCCTCGTCGCTGAATAAAACCGCATCGCCGTCAAAAGCAATGCGAATTTCATGGGGATGGGCATCGCTGGCGTGGGCCGACAGCGGATAAACCTGGGCTGCTGGCACACCGGCCTGCAACGCGGCGCGGACATCGCTTAAATGGGCGCTTAAAAAAAGATGGGCGTGCAAAGGCCGCAGGTAACGCCACGGTGACTGCCCTCGGGTAAAGGTGCCGCGTTCGATCGCCAGTTCGTAGTGCCTGGCAGACCTGAACACCCGCATCCCGGACACGGGGTCATTGCGCGACAAAATGACCACCTCAACCGGATGATCTGCCGCAGACTTGTCGGCATTAAAAGCCAGCAGTTTTTGTACCAGCGAAAAAGCCACGCCAGGCGGGGCGGGCGTGTCGAGTCGCTCTAATTGCAAGGCCATGTAGGCACGGTCATCGCTGTGCTCAAACACCCGGTTTTCTTCTTCAAAGTCAAACAGGGCGCGGCTGGAAATGGCCACCACCAGTTTGCCGTCCAGACTGGTACTCATGACTGCAAAAACAAGCGATAGACAGGATTAGCCGTTTCTTCAACATACGGGTAGCCCAGCGTGGACAAAAAGTCAGCAAACTCGCGATCTTCAGACTTGGGCACTTGCAAGCCCACCAAGATGCGACCGTAGTCGGCCCCCTGGTTGCGGTAGTGAAACAGGCTGATGTTCCAGCCCGGGCGCATCAGGCTTAAAAATTTCAGCAACGCCCCGGGCCGCTCCGGAAAGACAAACCGCAGCAGGCGCTCGTCCTGGGCCAGCACCGAATGCCCACCCACCATGTGCCGGATGTGTTCTTTGGCCAGATCATCGTGGCTTAAGTCCAGCGCCTTAAAACCATGTTTACCTAAATGTGCGGCAATTTTGGTGGACTCGCCCCGGGCGGAGGTGGTCAGACCGACAAACACATGCGCCAGGTGCGCGTCGCTGACGCGGTAGTTGAACTCAGTGACGCTGCGTGGACTCTTGCCCGACGGTAAGTTGGTGGTGGTGATGGCAGCCGTGGCTTTGGCGGCAAAGCCAGGCAGATTGCCCAAAAGCTCACAAAACCGCCTGAAACTGCCGCGTTCCTCAGGCAGGGTGACGGCAAACAGGGCCTCGCGGTCTTCGCCAACCTCAGCGCGTTCGGCCACAAAGCGCAGACGGTCAAAGTTCATGTTGGCACCGCTCAAAATGGCGGCGTAGGTCTGGCCCGATGTCTTGTGGGTGGCAACGTACTGCTTGATGGCCGCAACCGCCAGGGCACCGGCGGGTTCCACAATGCTGCGGGTATCGACAAAAATGTCCTTGATGGCGGCGCAGACACTGTCCGTATCGACCCGCACATAGGCATCGATCAGCGGTTGGGCCACTCTGAAAGTCTCGGCCCCCACCTGTTTGACGGCTGTGCCGTCTGAAAACAAGCCCACATCAGGCAGTGTGACGCGACAACCGGCGGCAGCGGACTGGGCAAAGGTGTCAGAGTCATTCATCTGTACGCCGATCACCTTGATCTCGGGGCGCAGGGCCTTGATGTAACTGGCCATGCCCGCTATCAGGCCACCACCGCCAATGGCCACAAACACCGCATCCAGCCGCCCCTGGTGCTGGCGCAGAAGCTCCATGGCAATAGTGCCCTGGCCGGCGATCACATCGGGGTCATCAAACGGGTGAACAAAGCACAGGCCTTCTTGCTTCTCCAATTCAACGGCGTGGCTGTGGGCATCAGAATAACTGTCGCCAAACAACACAACTTCGCCGCCCAACGCACTCACCGCATCGATCTTGACCAGCGGCGTGGTAACCGGCATGACGATCACGGCGCGAATGCCCAGCCGTTGGGCACTCAGGGCCACACCCTGGGCGTGGTTGCCTGCTGACGCGCAGATCACGCCCTTTTTAAGCTGCGATGGACTGAGATGCGCCATCTTGTTGTAGGCCCCACGCAGTTTGAAGCTATGCACGGGCTGTTGGTCCTCGCGTTTCAGCAGCACGGTGTTGTTCAGCCTGGCGCTCAAGATGGAGGCGGTCTCCAGCACCGACTCTGAGGCCACGTCATAAACGCGGGCGGTCAAGATTTTTTTAAGGTAATCGGCAGAGGTCAAGGGGGGTGATGTGGGGGCGTTCTTTTTGGACATGGATGACCGTTAACAATAAGTTTTATATCAAAAAATCAAGGGGATGGTAGCCTACTATGCAGCATTGACGGGCTATAGATAAAAAATAAGTGCAAAAATAGAGTTAATAATTTATTTTAATTATAATTTTAACTCTCTCATGATATGTCACCCCTACGCATCCACATCCATCGGGGGCAGATCGCCAAAAATATCGGCAACGGCAATCCCTAAATCTGCAAAGGCGAGGGGCGAACAAATATCCCCCACCCCATGGATCAGCGGTTGGCCATATTCGTCATTCTCGTTGTTCACCAGACGGTAAATGGTCACCGAGCGATCCACAGGATGGACCAGCCAGTATTCAGGAACGCCATGGCGCTCAAACAAAGCGCGCTTGATACGCTGATCGTGGACGGCTGTGCTGGGCGACAACACCTCGATCACCCAGTCCGGCGCACCCAGACAGCCATGGTTGTCTTTGAGCTTGTTGGGGTCACAAACCAAGCTGATGTCGGGCTGTACCACGGTGTCAATGTCATGATCATTCACCACCGCATTTACCCCCGCCTTTACCCTCACATTGGGCAGCCTGACATCAAAGGGCGCGACAAAGGGACGACAGGATTTGCCATGAAAATAGTTGGCAATATGGCGAAACAGTTCTCCCACAATCCATTGGTGAACATTGGTGGGGGCAGGACTCATGGCATATGCTTGTCCGTCTATGATTTCCCAACGTTCACCCTCTGGCCACGTCAAATAGTCAGCATAAGTAAAACCTGTTTCTTGATGGCGTAGTGGTAAGCCCATGATGAATACTCCTGAAAATCAGATGAATGGCACAAGCGCACTTCATGTCATCGGTTCATTTTTTCTACAGGCTCTTGTATCCAGACTCCCGCTGATGGCGCAGTGCCAGCACCAGTACGCGGTCGATACGAGGCAAAAACTGGTAGAGCGCCAGATAACCGGTTCTGCCCCGTGAAATCACCAGTTCGCGCTGCCCAAAGTGGACTTTGCGACCAATCTCGGGGTGTTGCACCAGAATATCCAGCGCGTCAAAAATCAGAGCTGCGGTATCTTGTGCGGCTTGCGGGTCAGTTGTCAGCAGGAAATCGCTGAGCCTTTCCAAGTCTAGCAAGGCTTGGTTTGAGTAAACCAGTTCAATCATGCACTGTGGCCATTGGTTTTGTCGCATCCAACGCTTGCGTCTGCGGCCTGCCAGGCGAGCTGCCGGCTATGCGGGCCATGACGTAGGCTTTGACATCCGCACTGCTAAAAACGGCATTGCTACGCAAAGTGTCTTGGTAGGATGCCTCGCCACTGGCATAAAACTGCTGGCGTAGCAGCGCATCATCCATGGCGGCTTGCAAGGTGTCCACCATCAGCGCATGGGCGGTCTTGCCCTCAAAAGCGGCGACTTTGGCAATCGTCATTTTCAAAGCGTCGGGGAGCTTGAGCGACGTGGTGGCGGTCATGACATTCTCCAATAGGTGACACGATGGTAACACTGAAAATCGTTGTGAATCGGAGTGCCTTGACAGACTCCAATTTTTCTGAAGCCTGTTTAGCGCGGATCAGAAAGTCTGCAATTGTTAACAATAAGTTTTATGTCAATAAATAAGGGGGATGGTAGCCTACAATGCAGCATTGACGGGCTATAGACAAAAAATCGGCGCAAAAATAGAGTTGATAATTTATTTAAATTTTAACGCTCTCAAGATCTGTCACCCCTACGCGTCAGCGCCATGCGGGGTGATCGTTCGCAGATTCGCAGGATGTCGTTGCACTGCATCCAGGCGACAGGGCCAGTGTCATCTTTCAGGGCGGTCGTCGCTGTACACTGGGGTCGCCATGGGTCTATGGTGTGCGCCGGTAGGGCTGTGTCT
The DNA here is from genome assembly GCA_903822205.1 of uncultured beta proteobacterium. GTDB lineage: Bacteria > Pseudomonadota > Gammaproteobacteria > Burkholderiales > Burkholderiaceae_C > Rhodoferax. Next base: position 9,085 of record CAIJOK010000146.1, read on the forward strand.
ATGCCATTGTGCTGCGACCAGATATTTTTTTATTGATTGAAAAGGGGTTGATCATGCTGAAGATAATGCGGGTTATATGTATAGCAATGTTGGGTTTATGGGGATGGATGGGTTTACCCAATATGGCGTTGGCTTTTGTGCCGGGTACTTATGTGGGTTCTGGCATCACTGTAACGGTTGGTAGTACGGGCGTTGTCAGTAGTATCACCCCCATTTCAATCACAATTACTGGCAATGACAATTTAAAGACATTTGTCGTAGCATACAGTCGCAATGACTTATCTACAACTCCCTACCAAAAAACAGTATCTTGCGTCCCTGTTATTAAAAGCACGGCAACCACATTTACAGGAAGTCAAACTATAGAAGGCACCCCCAATCAGGTCAGTTGTGCTGTGAGTGGTGTAATGAGTTCGCTCTCGCAGGGTATCATGACTTTAACGGCCACCGGTACTTATGCCCCTTCGACCAAATCTTGGTGTACTCTTACCGAATGTTATTACCCCAGCGGTGGTGGTGCTGGTTCAGTCACGTCAACACTTATTCATACCACTAGCACAGACGTTAAGCAAATCCAAGCAATTGCCACAAAGCCAGGGGTTTCCGCAGGTTACATACATAGTGTGGCCGTTAAATCTGACGGCACGGTGGTTGCGTGGGGATCTAACTCAAAAGGCCAACTGGGTGATGGAACCACCACGAATCGAACCACACCGGTGGCAGTGCCCGGGCTGACTGGGGTGGTCGCTGTGGCCGTGGGTTATGAGCATACTGTGGCACTGAAATCTGACGGCACGGTGGTGGCGTGGGGGGGTAACTCTCCTTTTGGCCAACTGGGTGATGGAACGAAGACGAATCGAACCTCACCGGTGGCGGTGTCTGGGCTGACTGGGGTCGTCGCTGTGGCAGCGGGTTTTTATCACACTGTGGCATTGAAGTCTGACGGCACGGTGGTGGCGTGGGGGCTTAACTCCAAAGATGGCGGTGGCCAACTGGGTGATGGAACCACTACAAATCGAAGCACACCAGTGGCAGTGTCTGGGCTGACCGGAGTGGTCGCTGTGGCTTCGCAAGGGTTTTACACAGTGGCACTGAAATCTGACGGCACGGTGGTGGCGTGGGGGGAAAACTTATCCGGCGAACTGGGTGATGGGACCAAAACAAATCGAACATCACCGGTAGCGGTGTCTGGGCTGACTGGGGTGGTCGCTGTGTCTGCGGGTTATGACCACACTGTAGCGCTGAAATCTGACGGTACTGTGGTGGCGTGGGGGTTTAACGGAGACGGCGAACTGGGTGATGGAACCACCACGGATCGATCCTCACCGGTAGCGGTGTCTGGGCTGACCGGGGTGGTCGCTGTGTCTGCGGGTGGACAGCACACTGTGGCACTGAAATCTGACGGCACGGTGGTGGCGTTTGGGTACAACTCAAGCGGCGAACTAGGTGATGGAACCACCACGAAGCGAACCACACCGGTTGCGGTGCCTGGGCTGACTGGGGTGGTAGCTATGTTTGCGGGTCTTTCACAGACTTTTGCACTGAAATCTGACGGCACTGTGGTGGCGTTTGGGGACAACTCAAGCGGCCAACTGGGTGATGGAACCACTACGGGTCGAACCACACCAGTGACGGAACAGGGCCTGGTTGGCCGTAGTGTTCAACCTTGGACTTTGTCGCCAAACACCCTGAGTGTGGGTGCTACATCTACCGTCAGTGCCGGTGCTTCTTCGGGTTTGGCAGTTAGCTTTAGCAGCAAAACACCCAATGTCTGCACCGTCAGTGGCAACACGGTAAGCGGCGTGGCCGTTGGCACCTGCACCATTGCGGCTGATCAGGCAGGCGATGCCAACTACTACGCGGCATCGCAAGCAACGAAAAGTCTAGAGGTAAAAGGAACAACTGTTGTGGTAACCACCACGACCAGCACCGTCGCCACTACAACGACCACTGCGGCAACGACTACCACTACAGTAGCGCCAACAACGACCACCACAGCATCGGTCACCACGACGACCGTTGTATCAACCACAAAAAACTATATAAACAACGGCGACGGCACAGTGACCGACCCCACCACGGGGCTGGTGTGGATGCGATGTGCGATGGGGCAGACATGGGACGGAAAAACCTGCACAGGAACGGACAGCACCTACACCTTTGCACAGGCTAATGCGCTGACAGGTACGTTTTCCTTTGCAGGGAAAAGTGATTGGCGTTTACCCAATATCCGTGAGCTTCAGACAATTGTCGATAGGTCGAGGACTAGTCCCGCGATCGACAGTGTGGCTTTTCCTAACACAAGCGCGTCGGATTTCTGGTCGGCTTCGGCCAATTCCGGCAATTCGAGCAGCGCTTGGGTCGTCGTTTTCGGCGATGGCAATGCGGTCAGCTACTACGATAAGAGCTACGACGGCCAGGTTCGCCTCGTCCGCGCGGGACAGTCTTTTAACCTTTTTGATATTTCACGCCCCGACAGTGATTATGTTGACCACGGTGACGGCACGGTCACGCATACCCCCACAGGGCTGATGTGGCAGCGTTGTGCCGTCGGCCAAACCTTAAGTGCAGCAGGGCGCTGTACCGGCACAGCAGGCACTTACACATGGGATCAGGCTAATGCAGTCAGCAACACTCTGGGGGGGTACACCGACTGGCGATTGCCCACCGAGGATGAGTTAATCAGTTTGGTGGACTACAAGGTGGCTACCGGTCCAACCCTTAACACGCGGGTATTTCCTGATACAAGCGCGTCGTATTTCTGGTCGGCTTCGGCCTATTCCGGCAGTTCGAACTACGCTTGGAACGTCGGTTTCAGCAGTGGCTATGCGGGCAGCCACGGCAGTAAGAGCAACGACGGCTTCCAGGTTCGCCTCGTCCGCGCGGGACAGTCTTTTGATCCTTTTGTGACGACAACCACCAGCACCACAGCCACCACCACGAGCACTGCGGCAACGACCACCACCACAGTAGCGCCAACCACAACGACCACTGTTCGGGTCACCACGACTACCACAGCAGCACCAACCACGACGACCACTGCGGAAGCAATTACGACCACCACCACGGCCACAACGACGACCACAACACAGCCCGCCGTAGGCCAAACGCTGAGTCTGCCCATGGGCTGGAACCTGTTGGGCAATGGATGGAATGTGTCGCTGCCTGTGGCCTCGTTCTTTGGTGACGTGGCCAGCGTAACCACCGTCTGGAAGTGGGATGCACCTAAAAACGGCTGGCAGTTTTTCACACCCTCCATGACGGCGCAAGAGCTGCAAAACTACACCGCAGGCAAGGGATACGGCGTGTTGAGCACAGTGGGGGCCGGTGAGGGATTTTGGGTCAATGTCAAACAACCGTTGACCGTCACCCTGCCCATTGGCACGGCTGTCCGTGGTGTGGACTTTCAATCGGGTGGCACACGGGCACTGGCTGCGGGATGGAATTTGTCAGCCGTCGGCGAGGCTTTGAATGCCAGCGGATTTAACAATGCCCTTACTACGTACGACCCGGGCGCACCGCCGCCAGCGGCAGGTGAATTTAAGCAGAATCTGACCACGCTGTGGGCCTGGGACAATCCCAAATCAAAATGGTATTTTTATTCGCCCACCCTTGATGCCAAAGGCGGAACGGTATTGATCGACTATATTGCCGGCAAGGGTTATCTGGACTTTACGGCGACCCCTAAACTGCTGAATGCTGGCACGGGGTTTTGGGTGAATAAACCCTGAATGTTGGTGTAACTGGCATGGTGTTATCGCCACCCCGGATGATGAAAGAAGACTGTCATTCCCGCGAAGGCGGGAATCCAGGCTGCCTTTTTGTATCCATGAAGACCAAAACACACTGGATGCCCGCCTTCGCGGGAATGACGATGTATGGCCCCAAGGTCTAAACGGCTACGTTCTTTCACGTTAACTGGCATGGTGTTATCGCCACCCCGGATGATGAA